>NZ_LDTF01000069.1 GCF_001477495.1 Sphingomonas yabuuchiae | reverse complement strand
GAGCTATACCACCACCCTGGAAGTCATGACCCCGTAACTATGCGCATCGTCCTGCCGCCCCGGATCGACCCGAACGCCGTGGCGAACGGCGATCCGGCGGCGGTCGTCACGCTGGGCGGCGAGACGATGGGAACGATGTGGCGGGTGCTCTATGCCACCCGCGACGTTCCCGGTGCGCAAGGTGTCGGGGAAGCGGTGCAGGAACGGCTGGACGATCTGGTTGCGCAGATGAGCCACTGGGCGCCGGATTCCGTACTCTCGCGATTCAACCATTCGGCACCGGATAGCTGGTGCAGGCTGCCACTCGATTTCGCGGCGGTCATCGACACGGGGTTGCGTGTCGCGGCGCTGAGCGTCGGCGCCTTCGATCCGGCGATCGGCCATCTGGTCGATCTCTGGGGTCATGGGCCAAAGGGGCTGCAACCCGTGCCCGATGCGGCGGCGATCGAGCAGGCCCGCGCAAAGGGTGGCTGGCACCGCCTGCGCTGGGATCGGGCGAGCGCGCGGTTGTGGCAGCCGGGCGGCGTCGCGCTCGACCTGTCGGGCATCGCCAAGGGCTATGCCGCCGATGTGGTCGCCGACATGCTGGCGGGGCTGGGCTTTCGGCATTGTCTGGTCGAGGTGGGCGGCGAACTGGTCGGACGCGGCACGCGACCCGATGGCGATCCCTGGTGGGTCGATCTGGAAACCCCGCCGGGCGTCGATCTGCCCGCGATGCGCGTGGCGCTGCACCAGATGGCGGTGGCGGGCAGCGGCACCTATCGCAAGGGCGAACACGGCCTGGACCCGCGCACCGGCCGTCCGCCGACCAACGGCGTGATCGCGGTCCATGTCATCGCCGAAACCGCGATGCTCGCCGATGCGCTGGCAACGGCGGTGGCGGTGCTGTTCCCCGACCTGTCGTCGCTGGCCTCGATGCAGGTCGCAGCGCGTATCCTGGTTCGGCGAGGTGAGGGGGTGGAAGAGGTTCTGACCGAGCCGTTACAACGGCTGCTCGACTAAAGCTCCACCCTCACCCTTTCGGCGCCCGCGATAGCGGGTGGGAAGGGTGAGGGCGGCCCTGCACCCGTCGCGTCAGAATCGCCCGCGCAGCGTCACCCGGACATTGCGCGGCGCGCCCGGCATCGTCCACACATCGGCATAGCTGCTGGAAATATAATAGGTGTCGAACAGGTTCTCGAGGTCGACCCGTATGTCGAAACGCGGGTTGACCGCCCAGCTCGCATCCAGCCGTGCGACGGTATAGGCGGGCAGGCGATAGCCGCTGGCGAAGGGGTCGCCGTTGCGCGCACCCACATGCGTCACGCCGCCGCCCAGCGTCACGGTGCCCAGCCGCTGATGCAGGTCGAGCGCGGCGAGATGCTTGGGCACGTTGGACAGCATCGTGCCGATCAGCGCGGCATTCTTGTCGTTGCGCACCGTCGCGTCGGTATAGGTATAGGTCGCGGTGCCGGTCAGGCCGCCGGTCAGGTGCAGGTCGGCCACCGTCTCGACACCCCGCGACCGCTGGCGGCCGATCTGCGTCTTGACGAAGACGTCGACGGCATTGGGGTTGAGCACGTTGCGCTTCGTCATGGTGAACAGCGCCGTCTGGCCCGTCAATGCGCCGCCGAACAGGCTGTACTTGGCGCCGACCTCGGTCGAGCTGCTGCGCTCCGCATCGAAGCTGCTGACCCCGTCCGAGGGGTTGAGCCGCAGCGACTGGCCCCAGCTGGTGAAGAGCGAGACATGCGGGCTTGCCGCCCAGGTCAGTGCGGCGCGCGGGGTGATCCCACGATCGACCGTGTTCAGCACCAGATTGCCGCGCGCATAATTGGTCATCGTCTCGCGGAAATTGTTCCAGCGCGCGCCGACCAGCGCGGTGAAGTCGCCGAAGCGGATCAGGTCCTGCGCATAGACGCTTTCGCTGCGGAACGCGTGGTGACGGTCCTGAAACGCGGTCGGTACCGGCAGCGGCTGGCCATAGACGGGGTTGAAGGCGTCGATAGTCAGGATCGGTGCGCCCGGCCGCCCGCGTGCCTGGTCCATGCGGAAGTCCAGGCCATGGCGCACCCGGTCCACCCCGACACGGATGTCGTGCGACAGGCCCAGCCAGTCGACCTTGGCGGTCAGTTCGGCCCGCGCCGTCAGGTCCTGCCAGCGGAAATCGTGGAAGCGACGCGACCGGCCGATCGTCCGGCCATCGGCCTGTACCCCACGCGCGCCGAAATCGACTTGCGTCGCATAGCCGGTCAGGAAGCCGTCACGGCTCGACAGCCCGGCCTCCAGCGCGATGCGGTCGCTCAGCGCGGCAAAGACGCTGGCCTGCTGCCACAGCATCCGCTGGGTCATGCGGCCATCGGCGGGCTCGCCGAGGAAGGTGTCGCGGTCCATCGCGCGCGCGTCGCCCTTGATCGCCGCCACACCGCGGTCGATCGGCGCGCGGTTGCGCACGAACTCGCCCTGATAGAGGAAGCGCAAATCCTGGCTCGGCGTGAAGGACAAGGACGGCGCGAGCAGTAGCCGGTCGGTGTGCACGGTATCGCGGAAGCTGTCGCCTTCCTCCGCCACGCCGATCAGCCGCGCCGACAGGGTGCCCGTCACCGGCCCGCTGATATCGCCGGTCGCGCGCACCCGGTTCCAGCTGCCATAGCTGAGCGATGCCTCGCCCTGTGGCGTCACGGTCGGTGCCTTGGTGACGATGTTCAGCGACCCGCCCGGCTCGCCCATGCCCGACAGGGCGGCGGCGGCGCCCTTCAGGAACTCGAACCGCTCGACCGTGGCGACATCGACCGGGGCGTTGAAGCCGAGGTTGCTGCTGAAGCGGTTGATGAGGATGTCGGGGCCGCTATTCTCGTTCCCCGCAAAGCCGCGAATGGCATATTTGTCCCACAGCCCGCCAAAGTCGTTCTGCCGCGACACGCCGCCCGCCAGGTCGATCGTGTCGTCCAGCCGCGTCGCGCCGTTGCGGTCGATGATCGCCCGGTCGATGACGCGCAGGGACTGCGGATAGCGATTGGGGGGCGTGTCGGTGCCGGTCATGCTGGCATTGGCGTCCCGCAAGGCCGTGACGACGATGTCCTTCTGCGCGTCGCTGCCGCCATCGACCGGGGCGGCCAGCGTCTGCGCCACCGCACCCTGGCTCATCGCCACCCCGGCCAGCAGAAACGCGCGCCAGATCACCTTCGACATTTACGGCCCCCAATCGATTTCGGCGCGGGCCATATCGATAATGCTAATAACTCTCAATCGGAAATCGGATCTATTTTGGTTTTGGCGGCGTGACGATGGGGCCTGTCACGCATCTGCCATGCGGCGCAGCCATGAGCCCCGGGCGGCGTTGCGCCTGGGTGTAAGTCTATGAAGGATGATCGGAATGACGGTGGTGCGGCGGACGATTCGGGGTGTGGCTCTGGTGGCGGCGGGATGGCTGGCGGCCGCGGGGGCGATGGCCCAGCCCGTCACCAAGCCGATCAAGGTCATGACCTTCAACGTCCGCTATGCCTCGGACGAGGGCGCGACGCGCTGGGCGGTGCGGCGGCCGGTGATGGTCGAGCTGATCCGTCGGGCCGCGCCCGATGTGATCGGGACGCAGGAACTGCTCCAGCGGCAGGGTGACGACCTGACCCGTGCGCTGCCCGCCTATCGCTGGTTCGGGCGCGACCGGCGGGGCGGGCATGACAATGAACATATGGGCATCCTCTATCGCCCCGATCGGCTGACGCTGGTCGAACATGGCGATTTCTGGCTGTCCGAGACGCCGGACGTCGTCGGCAGCCAGAGCTGGGGCACCGACCTGCCGCGCATGGCGAATTGGGCGGTGTTCGAGACGAAGGAGGCCAGGCCGCATCGATTCCTGTTCCTCGACACGCATCTGGCCCACCGCGACGAGGATGCCGATGCGCGCGACAAGGCGGCGGCGCTGATCCTGGCGCGGCTGCCCGCGCTGGCGAAGGACCTGCCGGTGGTGGTGGCGGGCGACATGAATGCGCGGCCCGACACGGCGGCCTATCGTCGTTTCGCCAGCGCGCTGACCGACGCCTGGCCCGCCGCCGCGCGGCGCGAGGGGCAGGAGATGACCTTCCACGACTTCACCGGCACGCCCGACCGGCGGATCGATTACCTGTTCGTGCGCGGCTTCCGCCCGGAGGCGATCGCGACGGATCGCTATCATCAGGGCAAGACGTACCCGTCGGATCACTTCCCGATCGAGGCAACGTTGTCGTTTGCGGACGATCGATGAAATCCTCCCCGGCACGGGGAGGATCGTTTCCCGATAGCGTTATCATTTACCCCCTCCTATGATTGCGGCTTGAGCCTTGGCGACGCGCTCGCGGGCAGAGGAGAGGGATGACGATGCGGAAGGGGCATTCACGGTCCGGCGCCGGGCGGCGTGTGGGTTTGGCGTTGCTGCTGGGCACGGCGGCGGCCTGGCCGGCGATGGCGGAGGCGCGGCCGCGTATCCTGACCCCGATGAGCGCCCATGCCGTCCTTCAGCGTGATCGCCCGATCGTCGTCGAGGGGGCGGCCGATGCGGGCGAGGGCGTCGCCGTGACCTTGGGTGGTGCCAGCGCCACCGCGACCGCCGATGCCAAGGGTCATTGGCGCGCGACCCTGCCCGCCATGGCGGCGACCGCCACGCCGCTGACCCTGACCGCGACGGGCAAGGACGGCGCGGCCGACACGATGGACGACCTGCTGGTCGGCGATGTCTGGCTGTGTTCGGGCCAGTCCAACATGGAATATCCGACCAAGCAGGCGCTGAACGGCGAGGGGCTGGTCAAGGGCGCGGCCGACGACCGTATCCGGCTGCTCGACATCGCGCACCATGTTGGCCTGTCCGCCGACGAGCCGCTTGAAAAGCGCCCGGCCTGGGCCGCCGCTTCGCCCGCCAGCGTCGCCGATTTTTCGGCCGCCTGCTATCTAATGGTCAAGGACCTGGCGGCCAAGGCGAATGTGCCGATGGGCGCCATCGACTCCAGCTGGGGCGGGACCAAGATCCTGCCCTGGATCGACGCCACCGATGCGCGCAAGCTGCCCGGCCTGTCGGCCGACGCCGACCTGCTGGCGCTTTATGCCCGCGACCATGCGGCGGGCCTGCGCGCGTTCGGCGACCGCTGGGGCGACTGGTGGCGCAAGGCGAGCGGCACGAAGCGCGGGCAGGAGCCGTGGAACGCCCCCGACCGGCTGAACTGGACCCCGGTGCCCCAATTTGGCCCCTGGGAGGAATGGGGCGTGCCCGCGCTGGCCGACTATAACGGGCTGGTCTGGTTCCGGCAGGGCTTCGACCTGCCGACCGCGCCGACGGGCGACGGGGTGATCGAACTGGCGGGAATCGACGAGCTCGACACCGTCTGGGTCAATGGCGTGGTCGTCGGCGCGACCTTCGGCTGGGGCGACTGGCGGCGTTACACCGTGCCGCGCTCGGCATTGAAGAAGGGCCGCAACGAGATCGTCGTCGGGCTGGGCGACACCTATGGTCCGGGCGGCATGTTCGGCCCCGGTGACAAGATCCAGTTCACGCCCGCAAGCGGCCAGCCGATCCCGCTCGGCACCGGCTGGCGCTATTCGGTCTACAAGGCGAACGATCAGAGTTATCCGCGCAGCCCCTGGGAGAGCCATGCGGGGCTCGGCACGCTGTACAATGGCATGATCGCGCCTTTGGGGCCGATCGGATTGAAGGGCGTCGCCTGGTATCAGGGCGAGTCCGATGTCGGCCGCGCCGATTATGGCGACCGGCTGGCGGCGTTGATGACCGGCTGGCGACGGCAGTTCCAGAGCCCCGAACTGCCGTTCCTGATCGTCCAGCTCGCCAATTTCGGTGCGCCGCCGGTGAAGATCGAGAACAGCGCCTGGGCGGCCCTGCGCGAGACGCAGCGTCTGGCGGTGCTGCGTGATGCGCATGCGGCGCTCGCGACGACGATCGACATCGGCGTGCGCAACGACATCCACCCGGCGGACAAGAACGAACTCGCCAAGCGGCTGGTCTTTGCCCAAGGCCGCCTGGAGGCGGGCGACCGCGCCAATGCGTCCGGACCGATGATCGCCTCGGCCACCCGTGCGGGGGGCGAGGTCGTGCTGCGCTTCAACGGGGTGCAGGGCGCGCTTCATGCGTGGAGTGCAGGCTCGCCGATCGGGTTCGAGCTGTGCGATGCGAACGCCTGTCGTTATGCGAATGCGAGCGTGAACGGGTCGGAGGTGCGACTGGCCGATGCGAAGCCGGGTGATGTCCGTGTCCGCTACGCCTGGGCCGATGCACCGGTGGTCAATTTCTATGACGAAGCACCGCATCCGGTGGTGCCGTTCGAGGCCGTGATTACGGGGAACTGACGGAAGCCGCCCTCACCCTTCCGGCGCTTTGCGCCTCCCTCCCTCTCCCGCCGGGAGAGGGAAGGGGCCCGCCCGCGATAGCGGGTGGGAAGGGTGAGGGTGGTCCAAGATACGGGAAACACCGCCACTCGATGCGTTACACCGGACGAAGCGCCCCAAAAGGCGCTTGAAATAAAATGTCATCCGGTTGAAAGATAGCAACGACCCGATATGAATCGGGCGAAGCGTTGAGGAGAGAGCATGGCCGTGCCGCCAGAAGGCATTTCGCGCGCCAACCTGGCCCCGTTGCAGCTGCATGTGCCCGAGCCGAAATTCCGGCCGGGCGATGCGGTCGACTTCGCCAGTGTCGAGGTTCCGCCCGCCGGTGCGCAGCGCCGCCCGGACACCGCCGCGCCCGCCGACAGCTTCCATGAACTCGCCTATACGCTGGTCCGCGTGTTGGATGACGAGGGCCGCGCGGTCGGCCCCTGGGACCCCCGGCTCTCGCCCGATCGTCTCCGCCGCATGCTGCGCCACATGGTGCTGCTCCGCGCGTTTGACGAGCGCATGTTCCGGGCGCAGCGTCAGGGCAAGACCAGCTTCTACATGAAGGCGCTGGGCGAGGAGGCGGTCGCCGTCGCCGCCGCCCATGCGCTGGATTATGAGGATATGTGCTTCCCCTCCTACCGCCAGCAGGGGCTGTTGATCGCGCGCGATTGGCCGCTGGTCGACATGATGAACCAGATCTATTCCAACAGCGCGGATCGGCTGGGCGGCAAGCAGCTGCCCATCATGTATTCGGCCAAGGAAGCCGGCTTCTTCTCGATCTCGGGCAATCTGACGACGCAATATCCGCAGGCCGTGGGCTGGGCGATGGCCTCGGCCGCCAAGGGCGACACACGTATCGCCGCCGTGTGGTGCGGCGAGGGCTCGACGGCGGAGGGCGACTTCCACTCGGCCTGCACCTTTGCCGCCGTCTACCGCGCGCCGGTCGTCATGAACGTCGTCAACAACCAGTGGGCGATCTCCAGTTTTTCCGGCTTTGCGGGTGCAGAGGCGACGACCTTTGCCGCGCGGGCGATTGGCTATGGCATTGCGGGGCTGCGGGTCGATGGCAATGATGCGCTGGCGGTCTATGCCGCCACCCAATGGGCGGCCGAGCGTGCGCGGACCAATCAGGGCGCGACGCTGATCGAGCATTTCACCTATCGCACCGAAGGCCACTCCACCTCGGACGATCCGACGCAATATCGTTCGGCGGGCGAGCCGACCGCTTGGCCGCTGGGCGATCCGATCCGGCGGTTGAAGGATCACCTGATCGGCCTGGGCGAGTGGGACGAGGAGCGCCACGCGACCCAGGACCGCGAAGTCGCCGAGGAAGTCCGCGCCGCGCAAAAGGCGGCCGAGGCGAACGGCATCCTGGGCCACGGCCTGCACCAGCCGCTCGACAGCCTGTTCGACGGCGTGTTCGAGGAGATGCCCTGGCATTTGCGCGAGCAGCGCCAGCAGATGCTCGACGAGGAAGAAGCGAGCGGACGGCCATGGGCGCGCAAGTGACGGACGCCACCTGTTCCCCGGCGAAGGCCGGGGCCCAGTCGCCACGTGGCTTGTGGTGCGCCACGACGCCGCGTGGGAGGCAAATCGCCGCGCGCCACCGCGATGACACCGCAACTGGACCCCGGCCTTCGCCGGGGAACGGTGCTGGTAAGGGTTCTGTCCAGTGAACGAAGTCACCGAAACCGCCCCCGAAACGGGCGAAACGACCCGCATGAACATGATCCAGGCGATCAACTCCGCCATGGACGTGGTCATGGCGCGCGACCCGGATGTGGTCGTGATGGGCGAGGATGTCGGCTATTTCGGCGGCGTCTTCCGCGCCACCGCGGGCCTGCAGAAAAAATATGGCAAGACCCGCGTGTTCGACACGCCGATCACCGAATGCGGCATCATCGGCGTCGCGGTCGGCATGGGCGCCTATGGCCTGCGCCCGGTGCCCGAGATTCAGTTCGCCGACTATATCTACCCCGCGCTCGACCAGCTGGTCAGCGAGGCGGCGCGGCTGCGCTATCGCTCGGCAGGCGAGTTCACCGCGCCGATCACCGTGCGCTCGCCCTTTGGCGGCGGTATCTTCGGCGGCCAGACGCACAGCCAGTCGCCCGAGGGCATCTTCACCCATGTTTCGGGCATCAAGACGGTGATCCCCGCGACGCCCTATGACGCCAAGGGCCTGTTGATCGCCGCGATCGAGGACAATGATCCCGTCCTCTTCTTCGAGCCCAAGCGCATCTATAACGGCCCGTTCAACGGCCATTGGGATCGCCCGGCCGAAAACTGGTCCAAGCATCCCGGCGGCGAGGTCCCGACCGGCTATTACCGCATCCCGCTGGGCAAGGCGGCGACGGTGCGTGCGGGCGAGGCGGTGACGATCCTGTGCTATGGCACGATGGTCCATGTCTGCGCCGCCGTGGTCGCCGATATGGGTGTCGATGCCGAAATCATCGACCTGCGCACGCTCGTACCGCTCGACATCGAGGCGATCGAGGAATCGGTGAAGAAGACCGGCCGCTGCATGATCGTGCACGAGGCGACGCGCACCGGCGGGTACGGCGCGGAGCTGTCGGCGCTGGTCCAGGAACGCTGTTTCTACCATCTTGAAGCGCCGATCGCGCGCGTGACCGGCTTCGACACGCCCTATCCGCACAGCCTGGAATGGGCATATTTCCCCGGCCCGGTCCGTATCGGCCAGGCGCTCAAGAACTTGCTGAAGGACGCCTGACATGGCTCGTTTCACCTTCCGCCTGCCCGATATCGGCGAAGGCATCTCCGAGGCCGAGATCGTCGCGTGGCACGTCAAGCTCGGCGACCGCGTCGAGGAGGACCAGTCGGTCGCCGACATGATGACCGACAAGGCGACGGTCGAGATGGAGTCGCCCGTGTCCGGCACGATCGTCGAACTGGCGGGCGAGGTCGGCGATCAGGTGCCGATCGGATCGGCGCTGATGGTGATCGAGACCGATGCGGTCGAGGACACCGTGTCGCCCGCGACCGAGGAAGCGGTGCTCGAAGCCGAAAATCCCGGCGTCGAAGAAGCGCAAACGCCCTCTCCCCTTGAGGGAGAGGACCGGGGTGAGGGGGCGGCGCCGCAAGCCGGAACCCCTGCTGAATCCCCCGTGGCCACCCCTCACCCCGACCCTCTCCCACAAGGGGAGAGGGAGCAGAAGAAGGTGCTGGCCTCGCCCGCCGTCCGGGCGCGGGCGCAGGATCTGGGCGTCGACCTTGGCAGCGTGAAGCCCGCCGAGGGCGACCGGGTGCGCCATTCCGATCTCGACGCCTTTCTTCGCTATGGTTCGGGCCAGGGCTACACCCCGGCCCGCGCGCCGCGCGCCGACGAAGCGGTGCGGGTCATCGGGATGCGTCGTCGCATCGCCGAGAACATGGCCGCCTCGAAGCGCGCCATTCCGCACTTCACCTATGTCGAGGAAATCGACGTCACCGCGCTGGAAGAGACGCGCGCGCAGCTGAACGCCGGGCGGGGCAACCGGCCCAAGCTGACCATGCTGCCGCTGCTGATCGTCGCGATCTGCAAGACCCTGCCCGACTTCCCGATGCTCAACGCGCGTTATGATGACGAGGCGGGCGTGGTGAACCGTTCGGGTGCGGTGCATATGGGCATGGCGACGCAGACCCCGGCCGGGCTGATGGTCCCCGTCATCCGCAATGCCGAGAGCCGCAATGTCTGGCAGCTGGCGACGGAGATCGGCCGTCTGGCCGAGGCCGCCCGCGCGGGCAGCATCGCCAGCAGCGACATGGGCGGCGGCACGATCACCCTGACCTCGCTGGGGCCGCTGGGCGGCATCGCGACGACGCCGGTCATCAACCGGCCCGAGGTCGCGATCATCGGGCCGAACCGCATCGTCGAGCGGCCGGTCTTCCGCTCCGACGGGCGCGGCGGCGAGACGATCGCGCGCGCCAAGCTGATGAACCTGTCGATCAGCTGCGACCACCGCGTCGTCGATGGCTATGATGCGGCCAGCTATGTCCAGGCGTTGAAGCGGTTGTTGGAAACGCCGGTGATGCTGTTCGCGAATTGAAGGATGCACGTCGGGCGAGGGCGGGGCGTGCGCTTCGACTTCGCTCGGCGTGAACGGCTGTTGGTGTGAACGCCCCGCTCCGTTCAGCCTGAGCGAAGTCGAAGGCCACGCACGGGCCTTGAACCAAATCCCGCCCCCGGCGTCCTGTCCCCGATACAGGAGGATGCCATGCGCGGAATGACGGCGGGTTCGCTGGAAGTGACGTCGGATGGGACGGTGCGCGATATGGTTGGCGGTGACGTTCTGGTCGCCGCCGGTGTCCATGCGACGATCAAGGGTATGGTCGCGGGCGACGTGATTGTCGAGCGCGGCGCCTCGGTGCGAATTTCCGGTATGGTATCGGGCCGCGTCGTCAATCTGGGTGGTGTGGTCGAGGTGAGGGGCATGGTCGCCGGGTGACTCCCGGCTTGCCATCCGCATCCCAAGCGTGAACAGGGGCGGCATGACGACCGCTTCATCTGCGCGCACCGGACTGTTGCTGGGCATCGGCGCCTATGTCAGCTGGGGCATCCTGCCGCTGTACCTCAAGCTGTTAAAGGGCGTCCCCGCGCTCCAGGTACTGGCGCACCGCATCCTGTGGTCGCTGTTGCTGCTCGCAGTGGTCGTGCTGGTCGCGCGGCGCGGCAAGGCCATTGTCGCCGCGGCGCGAGGCCGCACCCTGCTGCTGCTCTGCGCCAGTGCCGCGCTGATCGCGGTCAACTGGCTGGTCTATATCTGGTCGGTCCAGAACAACCATGTGCTGGAGGCGAGCCTCGGCTATTTCATCAATCCGCTGGTCAATGTCGGGCTGGGTGTCGCCTTGCTGGGCGAGCGGATTCGCCGGATGCAGGCGGTGGCGGTGGGTATCGCCGCCATCGGCGTCGTCGTGCTGGCGGTCAGCGGGGGCGGGGCGATCGGCATTTCGCTGGCACTGGCGCTGTCCTTTGGTTTCTATGGCTTTGTCCGCAAGATCGCGGCGATCGATGCGCTGGGCGGCCTGACGGTCGAGACGCTGTTGCTCGCCGCCCCTGCGCTGTTCGTGCTGTTACAAGCGAGCGGCGACGGCACGGCGGCGTTCGGGGTGGACCGGCATCTCGACATGCTGCTGATCCTGGCGGGCGGTGTGACGGCCGCGCCGCTCCTGATGTTCGCGGCGGCGGCGCGGCGGATGCGCTATGCGACGCTCGGCTTGCTGCAATATATCGCGCCGACGCTGCAATTCGCCCAAGCGGTCTTGCTCTTCGGCGAACCGCTCAAGCCCGTCCATATCGTCACCTTCGTGCTGATCTGGGCCGGTTGTGCGCTCTACGCCTTGGACAGCGTGCGGGGGAGCCGGACGCCGGTAACGGCGGAATAGGTTCGCGCGGAGGCGCGGAGACGCGGAGGGGGATCACCCAGCCGCAGGCTGCCAATTTTCGCAACAGGACGGCTTTGTCTGTCGATCGAGAGGGCGAAGGCCAGTCCGGCACGTCCAGACACCTCCGCGTCTCCGCGCCTCCGCGCGAACAAAACCTATTGCCGCCCGCTCTGAAGCCTGGCGACCGCCCGCCGCAGCACCCCGCGTGGCGCGACTCGCGTGCTGGCGGCGGTCAGTCGGTTGAGAAGCCCCGACACCATCACGGCCTGTCCCCGCTCCAGCGCCGCCAGACCGTCGCGCACCACCTGTTCCGACCCGGAGGCAAAGCGTTCGAACAAAGGCGTTTCTGCCATGCCCGCGACATCGGCGAACTCGGTCCTGGTCGGTCCCGGGCACAGCGCCGTCACCGTCACGCCGCGTCCCTTCACCTCCTCATGCAATGCCTCGGAGAAGTGCAGCACGAACGCCTTGCTGGCATAATAGACCGCCATATACGGCCCCGGCTGGAAGGCCGCGGTCGAGGCGACGTTCAGCACGCGCCCGCGCCCTCGCGCCAGCATCGGGGGCAGCAAGGCGTGGGTCAGCGTCACCAGGGCCCGCATGTTGAGGTCGATCATCCCCGTCTGCGTCGCCAGATCGCTGTCGGCAAAGTCGCCCAGCGCGCCATAGCCGGCATTGTTGATGAGCGTATCGATCCGCAGACCCCGGTCGGCGATCCCGTCGAGCAGCGTCTTCACCCCTTCGGGCCGGGCCAGATCGGCGGAGATGACATGCACCTCGACATCCGGCCGTGTGCCCAGTTCCTGGGCCAGCGCCGCCAGCCGGTCGGTGCGCCGCGCGGTCAGCACCAGCGTCACCGGCTTCTTGGCCAGCGCCCGCGCGAAATCCGCGCCCAGCCCGGCGGAGGCGCCGGTAATCAGGATGGTGTCGGGCATCGCCATATCCCCAATAGGGGCGGCCATCCCTTCGGCCAGCCGCCGTTCGATCCAGGTCTTTAGCAATCCGCATCACGCGGACGGGTTCCACCAGACCATAGGGGGAGAGAGGGCGGGGTGATTGCAGGGGGAAAGGGCGGCCCGTTTTCCAGGCCGCCCGGCATCCCCTCCCGGCACGGAGCCCGAGGGCTCCCGATGCCTAGGCGTCGTCCCGTTATCGGCCGATCACCTGACATGGCCATTGTCTAGTCCGGTCCGGGGGACGGGCTCAAGCACCTGTTTGCATCCGCCCGCTTTATGCCGCGTTGCTGTGTCTTTCGAGCAACGGGTATGGTGCTGGCCTCTGGTGCCACGGCCGGGCTAATAGAGCGTCATGACTATCGAAATCCGCCATGACGGGCCTGTCGCCATTCTGACGCTACGGAATGCGCCAAATAATCACCTGGGGCTGGGAACCATTTCGCAGTTGGCGGATGCGTTCGACGTTACGGATTCGGACCCGGCGATTCGTGCGATCCTGCTTCGATCCGAGGGTCGGGTATTCTGCGCGGGTGCCGATCTGGTCCATGCCAACCCGGTCGCAGAGCCGTTGCCACCGGGCGAGCGCAGCCCCTTCTACATGGCGGCGGCGCGGCTGTTCGGCGTGGCGACGCCGGTGGTCGCGGCGGTGCAGGGCGCGGCGGTCGGTGCCGGACTGGGACTGGCCCTGGTCGCCGACTTCCGCATCGCGACGCCGGAGGCGCGGTTCGTGGCGAACTTCGTCCAACTCGGGCTGCATCCGGGCTTTGGCATTTCGGCGGTGCTGGAGCGGGTGATCGGTCGCCAGCGCGGGGCGATGATGCTGCTGACCGGGCGGCGTATCCGGGGCGAGGAAGCGGAGCGCTGGGGGCTGGTCGACCAGTTGGTGTCGGCCGATGCGCTGGAGGCGACCGCGCTGGCGCTGGCGCACGAAATCGCTGCCGCCGCACCGCTGGCGGTGGCATCGACGCGGCGGACGATGCGGGGAGATTTGCGGGCGCTGGTCGAGGCGGCGACCGATCATGAATTGGCGGAGCAGGCCAAGCTGATGCGGACCGAGGATTTCGCCGAAGGGGTGCGTGCCGTCACCGAGCGGCGGCCGGGACGGTTTGTTGGGCGGTAGCATCCCGCACACCCGCCCTCCGTTCAGCCTGAACGGGGGCAGGGAAGGCCTCAGCCCTTGCGCGCCGCCAACTCGGCCTGGCGCGCGGGCAGGGCGGCCAGGATCGCGCGGCGTTCCTCGGCCGGCTTGGCGCTCCAGTTCGAGATTTCGCGAATGGTGCGCGCGCAGCCCAGGCACCAGCCGGTGGCCTTGTCCATGGTGCAGACAAGGACGCATGGGCTGGCGACACTCGCCGGCTGGGGTTCGACGAAGCTGATGATGTCGAGCGACATGGCCGGCGTCAGATCCCGAACGAGACCTTCAGGAAGTCCGGGATCGGGCCGTTCCAGCCGCCGTCATCGGGCGTCTCGTCGGTATGCGAGCGGCGGCGATCGCGGCGGCG
>NZ_LDTF01000068.1 GCF_001477495.1 Sphingomonas yabuuchiae | reverse complement strand
TGGCGGCGGACAAGGCCGATGCGATCGAAGCGGCGGCGCAGGAGGTGATCGACGGGCGCCATGACGAGCAGTTCCCGCTCGTCATCTGGCAGACCGGCTCGGGCACCCAGTCCAACATGAACGCCAATGAGGTAATTGCGGGTCGCGCCAACGAGATGCTGACCGGCACACGCGGCGGCAAGTCGCCGGTCCATCCCAATGACGACGTCAATCGCGGCCAGTCGTCCAACGACACCTTCCCGACCGCGCTGCATGTCGCCGCCGCATTGGCGGTCACGCGGCAGCTTTTCCCCGCGCTCGACCGGCTGCACGCTGCGCTCGATGCCAAGGCGGAGGAGTGGGACGCGATCGTCAAGATCGGCCGCACCCATTTGCAGGATGCGACGCCGCTGACGCTGGGCCAGGAATTTTCTGGCTATGTGCAGCAAATCGCCAATGCCCGCGACCGGATCGAGGGGACGCTCCACCGCAATATCCTGCCGCTGGCACAAGGCGGCACGGCGGTCGGCACCGGGCTGAACGCGCCGCACGGCTTTGCCGAGGCGATCGCGGCGGAGATCGCCGAGGCGACCGGTCTCGACTTCGTGACCGCGCCCAACAAGTTCGAGGCGCTGGCGAGCAATGACGGGCTGGTCGACCTGCATGGCACGCTGAACGTGCTGGCGGTGGCGCTGACCAAGATCGCCAACGACATTCGCCTGCTCGGCTCGGGGCCGCGCTCGGGGCTGGGCGAGCTGGAACTGCCCGCCAACGAGCCGGGCAGCTCTATCATGCCGGGCAAGGTCAACCCGACCCAGTGCGAGATGCTGACCATGGTCGCGGCGCAGGTGATCGGGAATAATGCGGCCGTGACGGTCGGCGGGATGCAGGGGCATATGGAGCTGAACGTCTTCAAGCCGCTGATCGGAGCGAACGTGCTGCGCTCGATTCATCTGTTGGCGGTCGGGATGGAGAGTTTCGCCGAGCGGACCGTCGAAGGGATGACGGTCAATCGCGACCGGATCACCGAACTGCTCGACCGTTCGCTGATGCTGGTGACGGCGCTGGCGCCCGAGATCGGATACGACAATGCCGCCAAGATCGCCAAGCACGCGCATCACAAGGGGCAGACGTTGAAGGAGGCCGGGCTGGAACTGGGTCTGGTCGACGAGGCCACCTTCGACCGGGTGGTGCGGCCGGAATTGATGCTGGGGCGGTGAGGTCGAGGCCCAAGGGAATCACCCCTGATCCCACCCCTTGGCCGGATAGGCAGGCAAAGCGATCCGATATCGGATCGCCGCCCCGCGCAGGACGAACCCGGTCAGCGCCGCGATCGGTCCCGCACCCGGTACCCCCAGCTGCATCAGGATCACATAGCTGGTCGAGGACAGCGCCGCCGCCGTCACGTACAGCTCCGGCCGCATCAGGATCGACGGTTCGCCTGCGATCACGTCGCGGATGATGCCGCCGACACAGGCCGACACCACCCCCAGCATCGCCGCCGGGATGGGGGTGATGCCATAGCCGCTCGCCTTGGCCGCGCCGTAGACGGCATAGGCCGCCAGCCCGACCGCGTCGAACCAGTCGAGCGCGCTGCCCCGCCACCAGCGCTCCGGCGTCGCCCAGACCGCGATCGCTGCGATCAGGCAGACGAGTGGCACGCGGGCGTCATGCACCCAGAAAACCGGCGCATCGATCAGCAGGTCGCGTAGCGTCCCCCCGCCGACCCCGGTGATCAGCGCGAAAAAGACGAGCGTGACCATCGTCTGGCGGTGCTTGGCCGCGACCAGCGCGCCCGAAACGGCGAATACGGCCAGCCCCGCCAGGTCGAGCCAGGGCATCACGGCGGGCAGCATGGCGGTGGGTTGGGGCAGCATCGCGGGCGACCCTAGAGCCGCCATTCGCAGGGGGAAAGGGCGGCGCATTGATGAACGTGACGTTATCTGCTGTTCATGCAACGGACGGTAGAAGTGGGACGTTACGGCGTCAGATCAATTTGAAAGGAAGTTCACGATGCGGAAATTGATGCTTGCCCTGGGTTGCACCGCGATGGTCGTCCCCACGCTGGTCCTGCCGGTGACCGCCGCCGATGCGCAGCGCCGCTACAAGTATCGCGAATGGCGCGATGATCGTGGCCGCGTCCGCTGCCGCAAGCCGGACGGCACCACGGGTCTGGTCGTCGGTGGCGTCGCGGGCGCATTGCTGGGCCGCACCATCGACACGCGCGGCGACCGCACGCTGGGCACGCTGGGCGGTGCCGCCGTGGGCGCGCTCGCCGGTCGCGAGATCGAGCGCGGCACGAGCAACCGCCGCTGCCGCTGACCCGGCTTTCCCCATGGCGGGGAAGCAGGGGCGTCACCTTCGGGTGGCGCCCCTTTTTGTTGGAAAAATCAAACAGATGATTCTGTCTCGATAGTGAACGGGAAGTAGTTTTCGGTTCACGCAACTCGCGGGATAAATACGGGTTCTTTCTCCCATCATTATCGGGAGTTTGAGTATGCGTATTGCTCTGTTGACGGCGACGATCGCCGCCACCGCCTTCTCCGCCATCCCTGCCGAGGCGCAGCGGAACGGCTGGGAAGCCCGTCAGGAATATCGCGAAGACGTGCGCGATGCCCGTCGTGACTATAACCGCGATGTCCGTCGCGCCGATTCTCCGCGCGACATCCGCGAGGCCCGCCGCGAATATCGCGAGGATATCCGCGATGCCCGCAAGGACTATCGCCGCGACATGCGCAACGTCCGCTGGCGCAATTACGACTATAACCGCTTCGAGCCCGGCCAGCGCGGTTATTATCCCGAGCGCTATTATCGCGACGGCCGCTATTACCAGCCGCGCGCGCTCGGTCGGAACGATCGCATCTATCGCGGTATGAACGGGCGTTTCTATTGCCGCCGCAATGACGGCACGACCGGTCTGGTGATCGGCGGTCTGGCGGGTGGCGCATTGGGCAACGTCATCGCTGGCGGCGGTTCGCGCCTGCTGGGCACCGTGATCGGAGCCGGCGGCGGCGCGCTGCTCGGACAGCAGATCGACCGCGGTCAGGTTCGCTGCCGCTAATCGCCGGATGGCGACAGGGACGGCCCGGCGGGGAGACCCGCCGGGCCGTTCGTCGTTCAGATGAAGCCGCCGCCCAGCATCAGGCGAAGACCGAAGATCAGGATGAGGATCAGGTTGAGATTGCGCCCCGTATCGCGCGACGACAGCGCCCCCACGGCGGCCCCGACGATCGCGATGGGAATCACGAACCAATAGCCCCAGGCGAAAAAGGGCAGAAACGGCACGATCCCGAGCAGAAGCGCGACCAGGCCGATGACGATCGAGAACAGGTTCAACATGAACCCCAAGATGGCGAGGGTCGACCTTCTCTACAAGCGCAGCAGCTCCCCTCTTGTGAGGGGGATCATTCCGAAAGTCGGCACCGCCCTCTTTCACCATACCGCCCCGGCCTTCGCCGGGGTGGCATGCCGGGCTTTGTCGAGGATGGCCCCATGCGACGATCATTAAGGATCACGTCGCTTCCCCGTGCTAGACCGTCCCCCATGATGGCGAAATCGCACTATATCTTCATCCCGCTGGGCTGCCTGTTGCTGGCGGCATGCGGCGGCAAGGCCGATGACGATGCGCAGTTGAACGCGCTCGACAATGAGCTGGCGTCGGTGAATGACGGCAGCCCTACGCGCGACCCGCAGCTGCGGGAGGCGCTGGCCGGGCAGATCATGGTCGATCCCGGGCTGACCCAAAGCTCCAATGCCAATGCGGTGCGCCCGCCCAACCGGCCCGCCAGCGACCAGCTGCCCTCGATGCCGCCGCCCGCCGATCCGGTCGATGCCCGCACGCTGAAATCCGCGCCCGTCGCGGCGCGCGACTGCCCCGAATGCCGCGCCTCGGCCGGGGCCTTCACGCTGTCGGCCAAGGCCGGGCAGCAGCCGGGCAACGCCGCCTGCCTGTCGGGCCTGCGCTATTCGGCCACCTGGGCGAACCGGATGCCGGGGGTCTTCGCGCCCTATCCGGGGTCGCGGATCGCGGAGGCGGCGGGCAATGACGCGAATGGCTGCGCCTTCCGCATCGTCAGCCTGCGCACCGCCGCGCCCGCCGCCAAGGTCATCGATTATTATTACACGCGTGCCAGCGGAGCGGGCTATAGCGCCGAACACAAGCTGGACGGCACGCAGCATGTCCTGGGCGGCACGCACGGGCAGGCGGCCTATATGGTCTATGCGACGACCAGCCCAGGAGGCGGCAGCGATGTCGATCTGGTCGTCCGGGGCGGCTGATCGAAACCCGTCACGCTTGTCCTTTGCGCGGCCGACGGGGTTGCGCTAAGGGACGGCGATCATGTCACCGCTTTTTCTCGTGATGCTGGGCGGCGCATTGGGTTCGGGGGCTCGGTATTGGACCGGCCGCCAGATGCTCGATGCGTTCGGCCCGGACTTTCCCTATGGCACGCTGACCGTCAACTGGGTCGGTGGTCTGTTGATGGGATTGCTGGCGGGCGTGCTTGCCCGGACCGGGGGCACGGAGGGGTGGCGGCTGTTCATCGGCGTCGGGATCTTGGGTGGCTTCACCACCTTCTCCTCCTTCTCGCTCGATACCATCACCCTGATCGAACGCGGCCAGATCACGGTCGCGCTCGGTTATATCGCCTTGTCGTTGCTGGGTTCGCTGGCCGCGCTTTGGGCCGGACTTTCGATAACAAGGATTTTCGCATGACGGACTCTGTCCGCCAATTCACGGTCGGCTATGACGATGACGGTATCCGGCTGGACCGTTGGTTCAAGCGGCATATGCCCGACACCAGCTTCACCACGGTCGCCAAATGGGCGCGCACCGGCCAGCTGCGCGTCGATGGCTTGCGCGCCGCACCGGGCGACCGGATCGCGGCGGGCCAGGTGCTGCGCGTGCCTCCCGCCGAGCCCGCGCCGGCCGAGAGCAGTAAGCCGACGATGCGCCCGCGCCACATCCTGTCCGAGGACGAGGAATCGTTCGCGCGCGAAATGGTGATCCACAAGGATCGCGACGCGCTGGTTCTGAACAAGCCGCCGGGTCTGGCGACGCAGGGCGGGACCAAGACGACCACCCATGTGGACGGCCTGCTCGATGCGTTGCAGTTCGAGGCGGAGGGGCGGCCCAAGCTGGTCCACCGGCTGGACAAGGACACGTCGGGCGCACTGCTGGTCGCCCGCAACGCCCGCGCGGCGGCGTTCTTCGCCAAGGCCTTTTCGGGGCGCACCGCCAAGAAGATCTACTGGGCGCTGGTCGTCGGCGTGCCCTCGATCGACGACGGCACGATCGAGCTGCCCATCGCCAAGCAGCCCGGCACCGGCGGCGAAAAGATGCATGTCGACGAGGAAAATGGCCAGTCGGCGCGCTCGCGCTACCGCGTGATCGAACGGGCGGGCAACAGCTGCTGCTGGGTTGAGTTGCAGCCCTTTACCGGCCGCACCCATCAGCTGCGCGTGCACATGGCGGCGATCGGTCACCCGATCGTCGGCGACGGCAAATATGGCGGCGCGGCGGCGTTCCTGACCGGTGGGATCAGCCGCAAGATGCACCTGCACGCGCGCCGCATCCGCGTGGACCATCCCGATGGCGGCCGGATCGACCAGACCGCCGAACTGCCGACCCACTTCGCCGAATCGATGAACCAGCTCGGCTTCGACGAGATTCGCGGCGACGTCCTGCCCCAGGACGAGGATCGCGGCCCGCCGCCCAAGGACGTCCTGAAGCAGCGCGCCAAGGCCCATGCCAAACAATATCGCAAGGAACGGCGCGGCGAACGCCGGGGCCGCGGTACGCGATAATCTCATCCTCCCCGGCACGGGGAGGGGGACCGCCGCGGAGCGGTGGTGGAGGGGGCCGTGCCGCTGGGCTAGTCCCGTGTGGCGAGCCCCCTCCGTCAGGGCTGGCGGCCTGCCACCTCCCCGTGCCGGGGAGGATCAGTGGGATGCGCGCAGCACATGCCGCCCCGTGCCGCGCAGGACCAGCGTCGCCAGCGCATAGCAGGCGAGTGCCCCGGCCAAGGCGATTGGCAGCACCCACAGTCCCATCATTTCCGGCGCAGCGGGGGGATCGGTGAGGATGCCGAAGGCCGACCCCTGCGGCAGCGACCAAAGCCCGACATGGCTGGGAAAGAGCGGTTTTACGATCGCGACTGCCGCGAAGCACAGCGCGAACAGATAGAGCAGCATCGCAATCAGCACCCCGCCGAACGCCGCCACGCTGCGTCCCGATCGGACCAACAGGGCGTGGATCAACGGGGCAGGGCGATCGTCGCCCAGCGCACCGGCCAGCCGAAACTCCTGAATATAACGCGCGGCCATCGCGTGAGGCGGTCCCATCGCCGCGATGGCGGCGTCCAGCGAATGGGGCCCGGCCGCCAAGCTGTCGGTCAGGTGGCTTTCGATCTCGCGGACGAGGCCGTCACGATCCTCCGCCGGTATCGCCTGCAACGACCAACGCAGGCGGCGGACATAATCGGCGATGATGCGGACGGGCTCGGTCATGGCTGATCCTCGACTAGGGTGGTGATGGTGGTTCGGAAATCGATCCAGGCCGCGCGCATCGCCTCCGCCAGGGCCGCGCCCTCCGGGGTGAGGCTGTAATATTTGCGTGGGTTGCCGCCCTCGGCGGGTAATTCCCAACGTCCTGCGATTCGGCCGGCTTTCTCCAGGCGGGCAAGCAGGGGGTAGAGGCTGCCCTCACTGACCAGATCACCGCCAGCCCGGATGCGCGCGAGAATCTCCAGGCCATAGGCTTCACCGCGCGACAGGACCGACAGCAGCACCAGCTCGGCGGCTCCCTTGCGCAACTGAGACTGCCAGCTTCCGATATCCATCAGCAAATGGTAACGCCATGTACCATGTTATGCAAGGTATTGAAGTACGAGAAACCCCATCGACGCGTAGTCGACGGGGTTTCCGTGATCCCAGGAGCGAGGGGGCATACCCCCTCGACCCGCACCGTTACCGGCAATAGCCGGGGTTGTTCGACTTCTCGATCGCGTGACCGGCCAGCGCACCAGCGCCACCGCCCAGGATCGTACCGAGGGTACGATCGCCCCGCGTATCGATCGTGCGGCCCAGCAGGCCACCGGCGATCGCGCCGACGATGGTGCCCGTGGTGCCGTTGTTGCAGCGCTGCGGACCACGGTTGTAATAGCCACGGTTGTACCCGCCACGGTCGTAATAACCGCGATCATAGCGCGGGCCGCGATTGTAACCGTCCGAATAGGCGTCGCCATAAGCGCGGTCATAACGGTCGTAATAACGCTGTGCCGAAGCAGCGGTCGGAACCATGGCCGTGGCGCCGACGGCAAGGGCGGCGGCAGCGAGCGAAAGCTTCTTGAACATCACGATCTCCCTTGATCTTCAAACCGGCGGCGGCGGGGTGATTCCCGTCGTCGTTGGAGCCCTTATGGGTGATTCGCCATGTTCGGATGCTGAATGCGTCTGTTAGCTGTTGTTCATCCGAAACGTCATGCTTCCCCCGCCGCAGCCTTGCCGATAGGAGGGGGCGATGACGCGCCCGCGCCTTGCCCTGTTCGATTGTGACGGTACTCTGGTCGATAGCCAGGCCAATATCTGTCTCGCTGCCGTAGAGGCGTTCACCATGGCGGACCTTCCTCCGCCGCCCGCCGCCGCGATTCGCCGGATCGTCGGGTTGAGCCTGGTCGAGGCGATGCGCGTGCTGGCCCCCGACCAAGCCGACGCGATGCACCACCAGTTGGCCCGCGATTATAAGGACGCCTTCTTCCGCCTGCGCACGGCGGGCGCGATGGAGCCGGAGCCGTTGTTCGAGGGCATCCCCGCCCTGCTCGACCATCTGGCGGGGGAGGGCTGGCTGATGGGCGTGGCGACGGGCAAGTCCGATCGCGGGCTGGCGCGGGTCTTGGCCGAACATGGCCTCAGCCATCATTTCGTCACGTTGCAAACCGCCGACCGCCATCCGTCCAAGCCCGACCCGTCGATGGTGCTGGCCGCCATGGCCGAGACCGGCGTCGCGGCACAGGATGTCGCGATGATCGGCGATACGAGCTTCGACATGGCGATGGGCAAGGCGGCGGGCGCCTTCGCGGTCGGTGTCGCCTGGGGATATCATGACGTGAAAGAATTGGTGAACGCGGGCGCCGAAGTCGTGGCGCAGGAGGTTGCGGAGCTACCCGCTCTGCTGGTGTGGTCATGAGCGGCGACACGCGCGCGCGGCGGCACTGGTTCATCATCATGGGGGTGCGCCTGATCGGCGTGGCGGGGGCGCTGTTCGGCGTGGTGCTCGCCTCGCGCGGGGTGGCATGGCCGCACAAGGCGCTGGGCGTCGCCATCATCCTGTCGGCGCTGGCCATGATCGCGATCGTGCCCGCCGGTCTGGCGCATCGCTGGCGGAGTGGGGGCGAATGAAGCGGTTCTGGACAAATGTTTCGGTCGATGCCGAGCGGGTGGTACGGCTCGACGACCGGCCGGTGCGCACGCCGGGGCGGGTGCCGCTGGCGCTGCCGACGCCTGCGCTGGCCGAGGCGGTCGCGGGCGAGTGGCGCGACGTCGGGGAAGCGGTCGATCCGCGCGCCATGCCGCTGACCGGCCTCGCCAATGCGGCGATCGACCGGATCGGTGCGGACCCCGCGCCGTTCGCGGACGGGTTGGCGCGCTACGCGGAGAGCGATTTGCTCTGTTACCGCGCCGACTCGCCGCCGGAGCTGGTGGAGCGGCAGGATGCGGTGTGGAACCCGCTGCTCGACTGGGCGCGCGACCGCTACGATGTGCATTTCACGAATGTGACGGGGATCATGCACCGGCCCCAGCCCGAGGCGACGGTCGAACGGCTGGCGCAGGCGGTGGCGGCGCTCGATCCGTTCCGTCTGGCCGCGCTGTCGCCGGTGGTGACGATCACGGGGTCGTTGGTGCTGGCGCTGGCGTTGCTGGAGGATGCGGCGGATGCCGACACGATCTGGACCGCCGCGCATGTCGACGAGGATTTCCAGGCGGAGCAATGGGGTGAGGATTACCTCGCCGTTGAGGCGCGTGAGGCCAAGCGGCGCGAATTCGACGCGGCGGTGCGGTTCTTGAAGGCGCTGGGTTAAGTGAGACTTCGGGGGCTGGGCGTGGGCTTCGACGACGCTCAGCCTGAACGGGGGTTGGGAATGCGGACGGCATCCCCAGCACCGGTGGCCGCTCACGCCGCACCCCGTTCGCACTGAGCGAAGTCGAAGTGTACGCCCCGAACGGCCCCGCGCTTATTTCGTCGTCAGCTTCCGAATGAACCCGATCAGCCCGGTCTGGCGCGAGCGCTTCAGACGTTCGGCCTGGAGGATCGTCTTCACCCCCTGGAAACACTGCTCCACATCGTCATTGACCAGGACATAGTCATATCCGTCCCAGTGGCTGACCTCGTTGGTCGCGCGAGCCATGCGGGCGTCGATCACCTCGACCGAGTCGGTCGCGCGGCGCTCGAGTCGCTGGCGCAGTTCCTCCATCGAGGGGGGGAAGATGAACACGCGTACCACGTCGCCGCCCGCGATCTGGAACAGCTGTTGCGCGCCCTGCCAGTCGATATCGAACAGTACGTCCTTGCCGGCGGCCAGCATCGCCTCGACCTGTGCGCGCGGGGTTCCGTAGCGATTGTCGAAGACGTGCGCCCATTCGAGGAACTCGTCATTCGCCACCATGCGGCGAAATTCCTCGAGGTCGACGAAATGATAGTCGCGACCATCCTCTTCGCCCGGCCGGATGCCGCGCGTCGTCGCCGACACCGACATCTGCAGGCCGTCGTCATCGGCGAGCAGCTTGCGCGCGATCGTCGACTTGCCCGCGCCGGATGGCGAGGACAGCACGAACAACATGCCGCGGCGCTTCAGCTTGTGGGGATCGTCGGGGGTGGCGGGCGAGTTGGGCATGTCTGCCTTTGACGCACGCAGTTGCAGCGCGTCAAGAGATGCTTGACGCGCTGCGGTATCGCTTTGGCTCTGTGCGATGGCTTAGTAGCGGTTGCCCGCGACCTTGCCCGCCTTGCGCCGGTCATAGGCCTTCTTGGCCGCATAGCCTCCGCCGAGCAGCAGACCGAGCGGCCCCAGGCGGCGCATGCCGCCGACCGCCAGCGCGCCGAGCGCCGCGCCCTTGAACCCGTCATTGCCTTCGCGGCGACCGATTTCACGCCCGACGAGCGCGCCGATAATACGTCCGATCATGCTGCTTCTCCGAAAACCCGGTCCTTGATCTCGCCCGCGCCGCGCAGCACCGCCCAACCCACCGCATAGGTGATGGCCAGCGGCAGCACGACCTTCAGGACGTTGGCGGTCACCGCGCCGATGATCGCGCCGTCCGCGACGCCGTCGTCACCCGACATGCCGTCGATGGCGGCGCCCACCATGGCGCCGATGGTCGTTGCACCCATGCTCATGCCCTTCGTTGCTCAGGGCGAACAAAGCATGGGAAGGGGGATGGGTTCCGTCAGGGGCAATCCTCCCCGGCACGGGGAGGTGGCAGGCCGCAGGCCTGACGGAGGGGGCCTTCCTCAAAGGTTGCCTTATGAGGCGCGCCCCCTCCACCACCGCTTTGCGGCGGTCCCCCTCCCCGTGCCGGGGAGGATTACGGTCGATTTTTGCCCGCGACCTTCGCTTCGATCGCGTCCCAGATCATCCCGGCGACATCCGTCCCGTCGAATTTTTCGATCGCGACGATGCCCGTCGGCGAGGTGACGTTGATCTCGGTCAGCCACTCGCCGCCGATCACGTCGATGCCGACGAACAACAGCCCGCGCCGCTTCAACTCCGGCCCGAGCACCGCGCAGATTTCGCGCTCGCGCTCCGTCAACTCGGTCTTCTCGGCCGAACCGCCGACCGCCAGGTTGGATCGGATCTCTCCCTCGCCCGGCAGGCGGTTGATCGCGCCCGCGACCTCACCGTCGATCAGGACGATGCGCTTGTCGCCTTTCGCGACGGCCGGAAGGAAGGCCTGCACCATATGCGGCTCGCGATAGGCGGTATTGAACACCTCTATCAGCGCGGACAGGTTCGCGCCGTCGCGCCCAACCTTGAAGATCGCCTTGCCGCCATTGCCGTGCAGCGGCTTGATGACGATCTCGCCATGCTGCGCCAAGAAGGCGCGCGCCTCGTCCAGCGAGCGGGTGACGAGCGTCGGCGGCATGAATTGCGGATAGTCGAGGACGAAGACCTTTTCCGGCGCGTTGCGCACGCTGCGCGGATTGTTCACGACCAGCGTCTTCTCGGCGACCCGCTCCAGCAGATGGGTGGCGGTGATATAGCCCAGGTCGAAGGGCGGATCCTGCCGCATCAGTACGACATCGGCCTCGTCGCCCAGATCGAGTTTGACCGGCTCGCCGAAGCGGTAATGGTCGCCCGCGACGCGCTGGACGGTGACGGGATGCGCGCTCGTCCAGAGATGCCCGTCCGACCAGTTGAGGTCGCCCGCGTCATAATGGAACAGCTTGTGCCCGCGTGCCTGCGCCGACAGCATCAGCGCGAAGCTGGAGTCCCCCGCGATGTTGATCTGGTCCATCGGGTCCATCTGGACGGCGACGGTCAGCGGCTTGGACATGGGGGCTTCCTTCCTTGGGGTGTTGCGGACGGGAGGTAATCGCTGCCCGCGCGCCTGTCACCCACACCATGCGTTTTCGATATGGCGCGGTCGCGAGCCCGGCGCGAGCAGGATAACGTCGACACGGATGTCATCGCCCGACGCGGCATAGGTCGCCATCAGCACCTCGGCGGCGGCGGCCACCCGCGCCAGCCGCCGCGCGTCGATCGCGAAATCCAGTTCGGCGGCGGTCTTGCGCGTCTTCACTTCGACAAAGGCGACCAGCGACCCGCGCCGCGCGACCAGATCGACCTCGCCCGCAGGCGTGCGGACGCGGCGATCGAGAATCGTCCAGCCCTTCAGCCGCAGCCACCAGGCGGCGAGGCGTTCGCCGCGGCGCCCCGCTTCTTCGGCGGCACGGCGATCGCGGCGGGGGCGGGCGGAGGGTAGCGACATGGCGCCATGCTATCCAAGGATGGCGGCGCGGGCGAGCGGTTACTCCGGCGCGGTCAGCCAGGCCAGGCTGTCCTCGGCGGGATCGAAGACGCGTAAATAGGGCTGCGTCATGAGCCGTCTGATCTGTTGCCGCCCGATCGCGCTGCCGTTGATCATCGCGATCCGGCTGGCGCGGGGAAAGTCGCCGAGCGCTTCGTGGATGGTCATGACCGCTTCCTTCGGCTGGACGTTGATCGCCGACATGTCGATGCGCAGGCGATAGCCGGGGCGGAAGCCGCTGCGCCGGAACGCCTCGACCAGTTCCTCGGCATAGCGGTTTGCGACCTCGGGTGTGAAATGCCCGGTCCATTGGATGTCCAGCAGGTTGATGTCGTGGCGAAACTGAAAGGCGTACATGGCGGTCCCCATGTCCTCCCTGCGCCGTCGATCCTTGCGGAATCGCTAATACGGGCTGCTAGTCGCTTGGACCTCCGTCTTTCATCGCCAGCGCGCGGGCATATAGCGCCTTGCGGTCGAGCCCCAGCGCCTTGGCGACCTCGCTGGCCGCACGACCGACGGGCAGGCGGGTGAGCGCCTCGGCCAGCGCGGCGTTGGCATCCTGTTCGGTGGCGGGCGGCGCTTCGCCGGGGGGCGCGACGACGATCGCGATCTCGCCCTTCGGTCCGCCCTCGGCATAGCGCGTGGCCAGGGTGGAGAGGGTGCCCGTCACCGCCTCCTCGAACTTCTTGGTGATCTCGCGCGTCACCGCCGCCTCGCGGTCGCCCAGTCCGTTTGCCAGCGCGGTCAACGTCGCCGCCAGGCGCGGCCCCGATTCGTAGAGGACCAACGTCGCGCGGATGCCAGCGATCTCGGCAATGGCGTCGGCGCGCGCCTTTTCCTTGGGCGGCAGGAAGCCCGCGAACAGGAAACGGTCGGTCGGCAGCCCGGCCAGCGTCAGCGCGGCGATCGCGGCGCAGGGGCCGGGGATCGTCACCACCGCATGGCCCGCCGCGCGCGCGTCGCGCACCAGCTTGTAGCCGGGGTCCGAGATCAAGGGTGTCCCGGCGTCGGACACCAACGCCACCGCCTGGGTCGCCATGCGCGCGATCAGGCCGGGGCGGACATGCTCGGCATTGTGATCGTGATAGGGCTGCATGGGCCGCTTCACCCCGATATGGCGGAGCAGACCGGCCGTCACGCGACTGTCCTCGACCGCGATGATATCGGCGTTTGTCAAAATGTTGGCCGCACGCGGGGACAGATCGCCGAGATTGCCGATGGGGGTCGCGACGATGTACAGGCCGGGTTCGAGAGTGTTTTCGGATTGGGTCACGGGGATCGTCATGACAGAGGCAGGGCTGTTCGTACAACCGGGGGCCGTCATTCGGGGCCGCTTCCATTCCTATGGCGCGGGGCGGATCGGCCGCGCCGTCGCGCTGGCGACGACACTGGCGCTGGCCGCCTGTCAGACGATCGTGCCGCGCGGGCCCGTCGACCAGCCCGAGACGCGGCCGGTGCCGACCACTCCGCGCCCCTCGACGGAACCGGAGGCCGGACTGCCGCGTGACACCGCGCGCCATCGCATCGCGCTGCTGGTGCCGCTGTCGGGCAGCAATGCCGGGGTCGGCCAGTCGATCGCCAATGCGACGATGATGGCGCTGCTCGATGCGCAGGCCGATACGATCCGCATCACCAATTACGATACCACGAACGGTGCCGCCGCGGCGGCGCAGAAGGCGATCGCCGAGGGCGCGCAGCTGATCCTCGGGCCGCTCTTGTCCGAGGATGTCCGCGCCGTCGGGCCCGTGGCGCGTGCCGCGCGGGTGCCGGTCATCAGCTTCTCCAACGACGTGGGCGTGGCCGGGAACGGCACATATCTGATGGGCTATACGCCCGCCCAGTCGATCGACCGGGTCGTGACCTATGCGCGCGGGCGCGGCGTGACGACCTTTGCGGGGCTGGTCCCCAACGGCCTTTATGGGGAGCGGGCCTCCACCGCCTTTCTGCGCGCGGTCGAAGGGGCAGGGGGGCAGGTCGTCTCGCTCCAGCCCTATGGTCGGGTCGCGGGCGGCATCGGTGCGGCGGCCCAGCGGCTGAACGCAAAGGCCCCGTACGACGCCGTGCTGATCGCCGATGGCGGCGCGACGGCGGCGGGGGCGGCACCGATCCTCAAGCGGGGTTCGGGCGCGAGCACGCGGTTGCTGGGCACCGAATTGTGGAATTCCGAATCAGGCATCGCCTCGCGGGCCGGGTTGAACGGCGCGTGGTTCGCCAGCGTTTCCAACACGCTCTACCGCCAATATGCGACCAAGTATCGCGCCCGCTTCCGCGCCGCGCCCTATCGCCTGTCGAGCCTGGGCTATGATGCGGTCCTGCTGACCGTGCGGATCGCGCGGGACTGGAAGATGAATGCACCCTTCCCCGAGACGCGGCTGCGCGCATCGGACGGCTTTGCCGGGATCGACGGCGCGTTCCGCTTCGGCCGCGACGGCGTGGCCGAACGCGCGCTGGAGGTGCAGGAACTGCGCGACGGCACCGCCGTGACCGTCAGCCCCGCACCGACCGGGTTCGGGGGGTGACCGACACCGCCATCGTCGTCCTGTGCGCGGTCGGCGGCCGCGACGAAGCGTCGGGGATCGCGCGGGCGCTGGTCGAACGGCGGCTGGCGGCGTGCGTCCAGATGACGCCGATCGAAAGCTGGTATCGCTGGGACGGCGCGGTCCAGCATGAGACGGAGGCGATGTTGCACATCAAGACGATGCGCAGCCGCTTCGCCCAACTGTGCGAGACGATCGAGTCGCTGCACAGCTATGACGTGCCGGAGATCGTCGCGCTGCCGATCACCGACGCGTCGCCGCGCTACCTGGAATGGGTGCGCCAGTCGGTCTGCTGAGGCGAATCAGTCGTCCGTCAGCACGACTTCCCGCAGGATCGCGTCGAGCAGGAGCGCCCCCGCTTCGGTGACGATCAGCCGTTCGCCGTCAAGCCGGACCAACCCTTGTTGGGCCAGGGATCCGATGGCGGCATGGTTCACCATCTCGCGCCCCTCGGCCAGTGCGGTGACGCGGGACAGGTCGACGCCCTCGGCCAGCCGCAGGCCCATGACCAGTGCCTCGGTCGCGCGGGTGGTCGGGGGGAGGGTTTCCTCCAGCTCGATGCCATGGCCGTTGCGGTCGACGGCGCTCATCCAGTTTTCCGGCTTCTTGCGGCGTGCGGTGGCGACGCCTTCGCGGCGGCCATGCGCGCCGGGGCCGATTCCGGCATAATCGCCGTAACGCCAATAGGTCAGGTTATGGCGGCTCTCCGCGCCGATCCGGGCATGGTTGGAGGTCTCATAGGCGGGGAGGCCCGCAGCCGCGGTGATCGCGCGTGTCGTCTCGAACAGGTCGGCGGCGGCATCGCCGTCCGGGATGACCAGCCGCCCGGCGGCCGCTTCGGTATGGAAGCGCGTGCCCGGTTCGATGGTCAGCTGATAGAGCGACAGATGCTCGGTGCCATAGCCGATGGCGCGGGTCAGTTCAGCCTCCCAATCCTCCAGCGGCTGGCCGGGACGGGCATAGATCAGGTCGAAGCTGACGCGGCCGAACTGCTCTTGCGCAGTTTGGAGCGCGCGCAGCGCCTCGTCCACGCCATGTGCGCGGCCCAGGAAGTGGAGCGCCTCGTCATCCAGCGCCTGCACGCCCAGCGAGGCGCGATTGACCCCGGCGGCGGCGAGGTCGGCGAAGCGCGCCGCCTCGACCGAAGAAGGATTGGCCTCCAGCGTGATCTCGATCCCCTCGGCAAAGCCCCAATGGCGCTCGGCCGCATTCAGGATCGCCGCCACCGTGGCAGGCGGCATCAGCGAGGGCGTGCCGCCACCGAAGAAGATCGATGTCAGCCGCCGCCCCGGCAACATGGCCGCCTCATGGGCCAGGTCGGCGAGGAGCGCCTTTTGCCACGCTGCCTGGTCCACCGACTCGCGGACATGGCTGTTGAAGTCGCAATAGGGGCATTTGGACACGCAGAAGGGCCAGTGGACGTAGAGCGCGAGCGGGCTGGGCGTGAACGATATTGCGGAGGACATGATGGGCGCCGATATGGCGGCGATGCGCACGCTTCGCCATCTCTTATCGTTCGTCCCCGCCATGCTGCTGCTGGCGGGGTGTGGGCCGGTGATCCCTTCGCAGACCGGCGGGGTGGAACGGCCGCCGCCCCGGATCGTCGAGCAGCGGACCTCCGACGCGCCCGCGCCGCGCGGGGCCGGACTGCTGCGCCAGGCGATGCTCGACGGGCACCGGGCGGCGCGGGCCGAGGTCGGTCTGCGCCCGCTGGTTTGGGACGAGGGGCTGGCGGCGAGTGCGCTGGCCTATGCGCAGGAACTGGCGCGTACGGGGCGGTTTCAGCATGCCGAACAGCCGCAGGGGCCGACGCGGCAGGGCGAGAATCTGTGGACCGGCACGCGCGGCGCCTATCGTTACGACGAGATGATGGGGCATTGGGTCGCCGAAAAGCGCGACTTTGTGAACGTTCCCGTGCCGCAGTCGAGCCGGACGGGCCAATTCGGCGATGTCGCGCATTATACCCAAATCGTCTGGGCGCGGTCCACGGCGGTCGGTTGTGCGATGGCGAGCAATGCGCGCGACGACTTCCTCGTTTGCCGCTATAGCCCGACCGGCAACGTCTTCGGCGAGCGGGCCTTCTGACTCGGCCGGGCATGACGGGAAGGTACTGACGCGATGGCGAATCCCTATGATCCGATGGCGTGGATCACCTTCTGGACCGCGCCTGCGCGATTCGCGGTGATGGCGGGCGAGGCGATGCTGAGCGCGCAGAGCGTCATGGCCTCGCGTATGGGGGCGATGGCGACGGGCACGTCTTCGGCGGCGGAAATGACCCTGATGGTCAGCGAGAAGGTAAAGGCCTTCGACCAGTCGGCGAAGGTCTGGAACCGCGATCAGGCGGCCTTGTCGCGGCTGTCGCGGCACGATCCGCAGGGCGGGATGCTTCATGCATGGGAGTCAATGGCACGCGCGATGCTGATCGGCGCGTCGATGCCGGTCCAGGCGATGGCCCCGGTGCATCGGACGGTGACGGCCAACCAGAAGCGGCTGGCGAAGGGGTAAATCCGATCCTTCCCGGCACGGGGAGGGGAACCGCCGCGAAGCGGTGGTGGAGGGGGATTGCCGCCAGGGACGTCCCGTGTGGAAATCCCCCTCCGTCAGACCTGCGGTCTGCCACCTCCCCGTGCCGGGGAGGATTGTTCAGAACACCGCCTTCACCAGCTGGCCGAACGCGTCGGCGCGGTGGCTGATGCGGTTCTTTTCGTCCTGGTCCATCTCGGCGAAGGTCTCGGTATAGCCGTTCGGCTGGAACATCGGGTCATAGCCATGGCCCTTGTCCCCGCGCGGCGGCCAGACGATCGTGCCGTCGACCCGGCCCTCGAACCATTCGACATGGCCATCGGGCCAGCCGACCGCCAGCGCGCAGATAAAATGCGCGGCGCGGCTCATGTCCGGTTCCTCGTTCAGCCGATCCTCGACCGCGCGCATCGCCATGGCGAAGTCCTTTTCCGGCCCCGCCCAGCGCGCCGAGAACAGCCCCGGATCGCCGCCCAGCGCCTCGACGCACAGACCGCTGTCATCCGACAGGGCGGGCAGCCCCGACAGGTCGGCGGCCGCCAGCGCCTTCAGTTCGGCATTGGCGACGAAGGTCGTGCCGGTTTCCTCGGGCTCGGGCAGGTCCAGGTCACCGGCCGCGATCACCTCCATGCCATAGGGGGCGAGGAGTTCGCGGAATTCGACGATCTTGCCCTTGTTGTGGCTGGCCAGGACCAGCTTGCCCGGCGTCAGCTTGCGGATCGCCTGACGGCCGTTTCCCTCGCCGCTCATGCGCGGATCGCCCGGTCCTGCGCCGCGAAGATCTCGGTGCAGCCCATGCGCGCGAGACGGAGCAGACGCAGCAGCGCCTCTTCGTCATAGGTGGCGTGCTCGGCGGTCGCCTGGACCTCGGCGATGTGGCCATTCTCGATCAGCACGAAATTGGCGTCGGCATCGGCGTTGGAATCTTCGACATAGTCGAGATCGAGGACCGGCGTGCCCTGATGGATGCCGCAGGAGACGGCGGCGACCTTGTTGCGGATCGGGTCGCTGGCCAGCTTGCCCTCGGCCATCAACTTGTTGACCGCCATGCGCAGCGCGACCCAGGCGCCCGAAATGGCGGCGGTGCGGGTGCCGCCATCGGCCTGAATCACGTCGCAGTCGATGGTGATCTGCCGCTCGCCCAGCGCCTTCAGATCGCAGACGGCGCGAAGCGAGCGGCCGATCAGCCGCTGGATTTCCTGGGTGCGGCCCGACTGCTTGCCCTTGGCCGCCTCGCGGCTGCCGCGCGTATGGGTGGCGCGGGGGAGCATGCCATACTCGGCCGTGACCCAGCCTTCGCCCTTGCCGCGCAGGAAGGGGGGCACGCGCTCCTCGACGCTGGCGGTGACGAGCACCTTGGTATCACCGAACCCGATCAGCACCGAACCTTCGGCGTGGCGGGTGAAATTCGGCTCGATGGTAATGGGACGCATCTGGTCGGGCATCCGGCCGGACGGGCGCATAGTCTTCTCCTTGTTCCTTGACCCCAGCCCTAACCGGCCCCCGCGTAGAGCGCCAGATGGGACAGCGCCGATCGGAAGACACTCCCCTTCTTCTCTGCGTCTCCGCGTGAACCATTCCTTTTTTGCGCGCAGAGGCGCAGAGGACGCGGAGAAGAAGAGAGGTCTTCCGATCGCGGTTGAGTGGGTGCGTTGCAACGCCTACATTTCCAGCATGGTCACCCCACCGATCACCGAGTTGACCGACCGGGCACGCGATATCTTTCGCGTGGTGGTCGACAGCTATCTCACCAGCGGCCAGCCGGTGGGGTCCAAGACGATCGCTCTGTCGGGCATCAACCTGTCGCCCGCCTCGATCCGCAACGTCCTTCAGGAACTGGAGGAGCGGGGCCTGCTCGCCGCGCCGCACACCAGCGCGGGGCGAATGCCGACCGATGTCGGCTTGCGCCTGTTCGTCGACGGCATGATGCACGCGATGGAGCCCAGCATCGAGGAGCGCACCGCGATCGAGGCGCGCGCCGCTCGCTCCGGCCCGGTCGAGGAGGCGCTGGCCGCGACGACGGCGGTGCTGTCGGGGCTGTCGGCCTGTGCGGGGCTGGTCATGGTGCCCAAGCGCGAGATGAAGCTGCGCTCGATCGGCTTCGTGCCGTTGTCACCGACCCAGGCGCTGGCGGTTCTGGTGGCGGAGGACGGCGCGGTCGAGAATCGCGTGCTGGAACTGCCCGTCGGCATGACGCCGTCGGCGCTGGTCGAGGCGGGCAATTTCCTGTCCGCCACGCTGGCGGGCCTCACGCTGGGCCAGGCCCGCGACCGGCTGGAGCGCGAGCTTGCGGCGGGGCGCGCGGCGCTGGACGGTGCGGCGCGGGCGTTGGTCGAACAGGGGCTGATCGTCTGGAGCGAGGATGGCGCGCGGCGCCCGATCCTGATCGTGCGCGGGCAGGGGCGGTTGATCGATGCCGCCGCCGCCGCCGATCTGGAGCGGGTTCGCGACCTGCTCGACGATCTGGAGGGCAAGCAGGAGATTGCCAGCCTGCTCGATTCGGCGCGCGCCGGCGATTCGACCCGCATCTTCATCGGCGCGGAGAACAAGTTGTTTGCGCTGTCGGGGTCTTCGGTGATCGCCCGGCCGTTTCGCGGCCTCGACGGCCAAGTGGTCGGTGTGGTGGGTGTAATCGGGCCCACGCGGTTGAACTATGCCCGCGTCGTGCCCATGGTGGATTTCACGGCGGCAACGCTTGCCCGGATGATGGGCTGAACAGGGATTATGATGAGCGATAACACGACCAACGAAACCCAGAACGACCTGCACAATGATCTGCGCGGGGAAACGGCGGAGGCCGCGCCCGAAGTGGCGGTGCAGGACCGCGTCGCCGAGTTGGAGAACCAGCTGGCCGAGGCCAAGCAGCAATATCTCTATGCCCAGGCCGAGAACCAGAATGTCCGCCGCCGCGCCGAGAAGGAAGCGGTCGACGCGCGCAACTATGCCGCGACCGCGTTCGCGCGTGACGTGCTGTCGGTCGCCGACAATCTCCAGCGCGCGCTTCAGGCGATCCCGGCCGACCTGCGCACCGACGACAAGTGGAAGGGACTGGTGACCGGCCTCGACGCGACCGGCCGCGAGCTGGACAGCGTGCTCGGCCGTCACGGCATCACCAAGATCGAGGCGATGGGCCAGCCGCTCGACCCCAACAAGCATCAGGCTATGATCGAAATGCCCTCCGACCAGGAGCCGGGCACGATCGTGCAGGAAATGCAGTCGGGCTATATGATCAAGGACCGCCTGCTGCGCCCCGCGCTGGTCGCGGTGGCCAAGAAGCCCGACTGATCGAGTTTTCGGTAGGATGACGAAAGGGCGATCCTGCGGGGTCGCCCTTTTTCGTTATTGGCCGAGCAGTTTCAGCACGTCCTTCTGGCTCTGATTGGCCTGGGCGAGCATGGCGGTCGAGGCCTGGGCCAGGATTTGGGCGCGGGCGAGTTTGACGGACTCTTCCGAGTAATCGGTGTCGGCGATGCGCGAGCGCGCCTCCGACAAATTGGTCGTGCCGCTGGTCAGGGTGGAGACAGCGGATTGCAGCCGGTTCGCCGTCGCGCCGAGTTGCCCTTGAACGCTGGCCACGGTGCCGAGCAGTTCGTCGACGCGCTTCATCGTGTGGTCTGTCCGGTAACGATTGGTGACGTTCAGTTCGTCCGTCAGCGGAAATTGACGACGTTGGTAATATGTGTCGTAATTGATGTTGTCATAATGTGATCCGTTGGGATCATACCATTGATCGCCATCATTCGGGTAAGTGATCCTGCCAATATCATCACGCGTAATGGCGTTGCCCGCAATCTTGCCTCCAGCCATGTAGTCATCAAACGTAACGAGATGCGATGATGGGCCGGTATAGGGGTTTGCTATATTGAGTGGTGGCGTCAGGCGGCCGTCATAGCTATTCCAATAAGTGCCGATATCATCACGTATGTAGTTGATGGGAATGGGGGGAATTGAAATCGGGATTGTATCGGTCGTGTTTGGCCCCGCCTGTACGTTCAGCTTTACACTGGCATCGACCAGCTGGTTGTTGCTGTCGTAAACCGGCGCATTGCCGTTGAACAACGAAACGCCGTTGAACGAGGCATTGCGAAGCGTCTGGTCGATCTGTGTCGATAGCGCCTTCACCTCCAACTGAAGCGCCGCGCGGTCGCTCATGCTGTAGGTGCCCGATCCCGCCTGTACCGCCAGTTCGCGCACCCGCTGCAGCATGTTGGACACTTCGGTCAGCGCGCCGTCGGCGGTCTGGACCAGCGAAACGCCGTCCATCGCGTTGCGGATGCCCTGCGTCATGCCGCGGATCTGCGCCGTCATGGAGCTGCTGATCGCCAGCCCCGCCGCATCGTCCTTGGCCGAATTGATCCGCTGGCCCGAGGATAGCCGCGCCATGGACTGGGCCAGATCGGTATTGGCGCGCTGCGTGGCCGCCATCGCTCGAAGCGCGGCGCCGTTGGTATTGATGACCGTCATGGTAACTCCCATCCCCTGACGAGCGCGGGACGCCCCGCGCACGGAAAAGATGGTTGACGAAATTAACCATGATCAAACAATCCGGGCTTTTCCCGGATGTTAGGGGGGTGATGCTCGGCTGCCTCGGGAACTAACGACAAGGCGGCGCTTGCCGTTGCGGCAGGCACGCCCCTCCCGCAGGCGGGAGGGGATGGGGGAGGGCGCTCGCCCCAGGCCGAACTCCGTCAGTCGGCACCCCGAAACGGCACCAAGGTCCGATACTGCGCCAGCGGCGGCGCCCCCGCGACCACCGCGCCGCGTTTCAGCAGAAAGGCATGGCGGACGATCTCGGCCTGTTGTTCGATCCCGTAGCGATCAAAGCGTTGCCCCGGCTTCAGGCAATAGGTGTAGCGGCAAAAGGGATGGCGTTTCAGCGGCAGGAATAGGCCTCGCTGATGCTGCCAGATATGCACCATCTCATGGATGAACAGCCCCTGCTCATGCAGCGGGCAGGTGCCGAAATCCTCGCGCCACAAATCGCCCTTGGGATGGAAATGGATGCAGCCCGTCGGTGCCATCACCGTGTCGCGCGGCTGGAAGAACGCCCATTTGGTCGGCGACAGCCGAACCTGCGTATAGTCGATCGCATCGCCAAAGACGGACCGGGCCAGCGTCTCTTCCGCCGGGGTGAGGGGGCGCTTGGTCATGACGCCCAGATGGGGCGCATGGCGCGGGTGGGAAAGGGGCGGGACGTCCCAACGGCCCGCCCCCAACGCATCAGCTCCGCCGGGCGGTCAGCCACTGGGTGTTGGCCAGCGGCTTGGCGACGATCCGGACCTCGCCGATATGACCGAAATAGCCGTCCTTGCGTGCGCCGTCCCACCAGGCGGCCCCCAGCACCCAGGGCATGTCGGCGGCGAGCGTCGCGATGCCGACCTGGCCCGCGCTGTTGCGCAGCACCGGCGCACCGTCGACATAGAGGATGGTCTCGTTCGCCACCGGATCGTTGACGATCGCGATGTGATACCAGGTGTCCACCATCACCTCGCCCGACCAGTTGGCCTGCGGATAGGCGGTGTTGGAGGCGGGCACGACCTCCCACTGGACTTCGCGCAGCGACGAGATCGCGAACAGGATCGGCGGCGCTTCCCTGTCGCCGCCCGCAAAGCCGGGCAGCTTGCCGCGATTGCCGTTGCGGGTCAGGATATTGCCCCAGCGGTGGTTGGTCACCGTCCAGTTCGCGTCGATCTTGATGAACGCCTCGACCGTATAGCCTGCGCCGAAGGTCGCCGCGTTGATCGGGGCGTTGGTGGCGGTGGCGAAGGCGCTGCTGCGCGCGGTCACCTTGTCGGTGTTGCGGAAGCGGACGCTGCCCGGTGCGGAGGACAGGCGGTGGCGGTCGGTCGACCAGACCACGTCCTCGACCATCGCCGGGCCCGACAGCGGCACGCGCGTCATCGGGTTGCGGCCGGTCGCATCGGGCAGCGTCTCGCCGACCTGGACGATCTTGCCGTCGACGATGCCGCTGGCCACGCGCCAGTGCGCGGCGGTCTCGGCGATCTTGGGATAGTCGTCGGCATCGCGCGGCAGCACCTCGGCCGGGGCGGCGGGCTCGGTATAGCCCGACAGCAGCGCGGTACGAACGCGCGGCAGGATCGGCACGCCCGCCGTCATCTCGGTATAGGCGAAGTTGGGCAGGAAGCGGGCGAAGCGCTTCTTGAAGTCCATGGAGATGGTGAAGCGGTTGTTTGCATCCTCCAGCACCGCGCGGTCGAACTGGTTCAGCGTTGCCTTGGGCTTCTGCGCGACCCAGGGCGAGAAGCTCATGACGTCGATCTTGTTGGCCGAGAAGTCGATCTCGTACAGCCGCATCAGCGCGTTGCCGCCCTGATAGGCCATCTGGTAATCGACGACCATCTCATGGACCGGATTGCCGAAGTCGTTGGTCTTGGTCAGCAGCGCGGCGCCGTGGTGGTGGCCGTTCAGCGTCATGAAGATCTGGTCGTTGTCGCGGATCAGGTTGTTCCACAGCATCAGGCCGTAATCGGTCTCCAGCGGGCTCTTGCCGTCCTTGTCGATGTTGAGCAGCTGGTGGTTGGCCAGGATCACCGGCAGGGTGGGGTTGCGACGGATCGCGTCGCGCGCCCACAATATCCCTGCGTCCGAGATGCGCCAGGACAGCGACAGCACCATGAACTTCACGCCGTACATCTCGAAGATGTGATATTCGTGGAAGCCGGTGCGGTCGCGCTCACGGAAGGTCGACTGGTTCTGCGCGCGCGAGGTCGGGAACCAGGTCAGATAGGGTTCGGACGACAAGGTGCGCTGGCTGTCGGTGCCCGCCTGCTGGTCGGCGGGAACGTGGTAATCGACATCGTACAGGACGTCGTGATTGCCCGCCAGGATCGAATAGGGGATGCGCGCCGTCTCCAGCCGCTTCATCGCGGCATCGGCCACCGCCCATTGCGCGGGCTTGCGTACCTGGTCCACCACGTCGCCCAGATGGATGACGAAGGGGATCGCATAGGCCTTGGCGTTGTCGACGATCCACTGGGTCTGCGCCGCGAACGGCTCCGAGCCATATTTGCGCTGGAATTGACGGTTTTCGTCGGCCGTCGCGTAACGCGAATAGAATTGCGTGTCGGGCAACACCGCGATCGAGAAGCTGGTGGTGCCGACCGGCGTGGCGGCGGCCGTTCCCGTGGCGGTCGTCGGCTTGGCGTTCAGCATCGCATCGTCGTCGCACGCCGCCAGCGCCCCCGTCAGCGGCAGCATCGACAGACCCGCCGCGCCGCGCAGTAGCTGCCGCCGATCGGCGATCCGTCGCAAGGTGAATTGGGTTTCGTTCGTATCGGACATGGTCAAAAATCCCCCACTTTTCGCTCCAACGAGCGAGCGGGCCGCGCTGTATGGCGCGACTTTGACACATGAAGGACCGAATTATTACCGATTTTGGTCTGACGTGAAAAAAGCGCGCGATACCCCGTCATCTATTCGACAGGATCGGCGCATGCGTGTCGGCGAAGACCACGCGCTTTTTAGGCGCTTATTGCCCCGGGGCGGGATCGCCCGCCGCGATCACCCGCGCGCCCTGGCGCAGGCGGGTGCCGTCCGAAAAGGTCAGGAGCAGCGACAGGATGCGCCCCGGCTTCACGCCCTGGTTCATGTCGTACAGCATCACATGCCGCCCGCCCGGCTGAAAGGCGACGGTGGCCCCGGCCGGGATGGGCACGGAGTCGACCTTCTTCATCGCCATGCCGCCCTCGTGCATTTCGCTGGTGATCGCGACATCGCTGCTGACGTCGATCAGGTTCAGCGGCTTGGGGCCGCCATGCACGATGAAATAGGCGGCCGCCGGACGCCCCGGCACGGCCGCCAGGCGAACCCAGCCCTCCTCGGCATAAAGCTCGGGCTTGGTCGAACAGCCGCCCAGCGCCCCCAATGCCATGGCCCCGGCCGTGGCCCAGAGGCCCAGAAAAATGGCGCGACGCATGACAAACCCTCCCGTTTCGGCAAATCCTGACGCGACACTAGGTTCCATCCAATCTTGCGGCAACGGATCGCCCACCTATATCCGCCTCGTGAACGGGGTTTTCGGTTGCCGCTTTCGGGACCGGACGGCTCCGGCATCTGACTTCCAGACTATGTTCTTGAGGGGCATTTAGAGACTTATGGCAAAAGTGATCGGCATCGACCTCGGCACCACCAACAGCTGTGTCGCTGTCATGGAGGGCGGCAAGCCCAAGGTTATCGAAAACGCCGAAGGCGCGCGCACCACGCCGTCGATCGTCGCCTTCGCCAAGGATGGCGAGCGCCTGATCGGCCAGCCTGCCAAGCGCCAGGCGGTGACCAACCCCGACAACACCATCTTCGCGGTGAAGCGCCTGATCGGCCGTCGCTTCGACGACCCCGTCACCAAGAAGGACACCGAGCTGGTGCCGTACGCCATCGCGCGCGGCCCGAACGGCGATGCGTGGGTGAATGCGGGCGGCAAGGATTACAGCCCGTCGCAAATCTCCGCCTTCACGCTCCAGAAGATGAAGGAAACCGCCGAGTCCTATCTCGGCGAGACGGTGACCCAGGCGGTCATCACGGTGCCTGCATACTTCAACGATGCGCAGCGCCAGGCGACCAAGGACGCCGGTCAGATCGCAGGGTTGGAAGTGCTGCGCATCATCAACGAGCCGACTGCGGCCGCTCTGGCGTACGGCCTGGAGAAGCAGGACGGCAAGACGATCGCGGTCTATGACCTTGGCGGCGGCACCTTCGACATCTCGATCCTCGAGATTGGCGACGGCGTATTCGAGGTGAAGGCGACCAACGGCGACACCTTCCTGGGCGGCGAAGACTTCGACAACAAGATCGTCGACTTCCTGGCCTCGGGCTTCCAGAAGGATGAGGGCATTGACCTCACCAAGGACAAGCTGGCGCTCCAGCGTCTGAAGGAAGCGGCCGAAAAGGCGAAGATCGAGCTGTCCTCGGCCCAGTCGACCGAGGTCAACCTGCCCTTCATCACCGCCGACCAGAACGGCCCGAAGCATCTGGTCAAGACGATCACCCGCGCCGATCTGGAGCGTCTGGTCGAGGACCTGATCCAGCGCACGCTGGAGCCCTGCAAGAAGGCGCTGGCCGATGCGGGCATGAAGGCGGACGAGATCGCCGACGTGGTGCTGGTGGGCGGTATGACCCGCATGCCGCGCGTCCGTGAGGTCGTGAAGAACTTCTTCGGCAAGGACCCGCACACCGGCGTCAACCCCGACGAAGTCGTCGCGATGGGCGCGGCGATCCAGGCGGGCGTGCTGCAGGGCGACGTCAAGGACGTGCTGCTGCTCGACGTGACCCCGCTGTCGCTGGGCATCGAGACGCTGGGCGGCATCATGACCAAGATGATCGACCGCAACACGACGATCCCGACCAAGAAGAGCCAGGTCTATTCGACCGCCGACGACAACCAGAACGCGGTGACGATCCGGGTCTTCCAGGGCGAGCGCGAGATGGCGCAGGACAACAAGCTGTTGGGTCAGTTCGACCTGGTCGGCATCCCGCCCGCACCGCGCGGCGTGCCGCAGATCGAGGTCACGTTCGACATCGACGCCAACGGCATCGTCAACGTCTCGGCCAAGGACAAGGGCACCGGCAAGGAGCAGCAGATCCGCATCCAGGCATCGGGCGGTCTGTCGGACAACGACATCGACCAGATGGTCCGTGACGCGGAGAAGTTCGCCGAGGAGGACAAGAAGCGTCGTGCCGAAGCCGAGGCGAAGAACAACGCCGAGTCGCTGATCCACACCACCGAGCGTCAGCTGGCCGACAATGGCGACAAGATCGACGCGTCGCTGAAGTCGGAAATCGAGGCGGCCATCGCCGAGACCAAGACGGCGGTCGAGGGTGGCAACCCCGACACCATGAACGAGAAGGCGCAGGCCCTCGCTCAGGTCGCGATGAAGATGGGCCAGGCCATCTACGAAAAGCAGCAGCAGGGCGAGGCTTCGCCCGCCGCTGATGCCGGTCAGGCCAAGCAGGACGATGTGGTCGACGCCGAATTCTCGGAAGTCGACGACACCAAATAAGACGGTCGGCCCGGTCCCCCTGTCGGTGGGGCCGGGCCTTCGGTTTGGAATTTGCGAATACCGCCCCGACCGATTTGTCGGGGCATGAAGTGGCGAAGCGCTTGGGCGGTCGCTCCGTCCGGCCTGACGGCATGGTCGGCGGCCGCACCATCCACCAGCGCAGGGGCGAGACCGGGCATGAGCACGACGATCGACTATTATGAACTGCTCGAATGCGAGCGCACGGCGGACGATGCGACGATCAAGTCGCGCTACCGCAAGCTGGCCATGCAGTACCATCCGGACCGCAATGCGGGCTGCAAGGACTCCGAGGCCAAGTTCAAGGCGATCAGCGAAGCCTATGACTGTCTGAAGGACCCCCAGAAGCGGGCCGCCTATGACCGCTATGGCCATGCCGCGTTCCAGCAGGGCATGGGCGGCGGCGGTGGCGGCGGGGCACAGGATTTCGGCGCCTTTTCCGATATTTTCGAAAGCGTCTTCGGCGAGTTCATGGGCGGCGGACGCGGCGGCGGGCGGCAAAGCCCGCGTCGCGGCGCGGACCTGCGCTACGACATGGAAATCTCGCTGGAAGAGGCGTTCCACGGCAAGCAGACCGAGATCACCGTCGATGTCTCGGCGGCGTGCGAGACCTGTGACGGCACGGGCGCCAAGGCCGGGACCAGCGCCAAGACCTGTCAGCAGTGCGGCGGCCACGGCAAGGTGCGCGCACAGCAGGGCTTCTTCGTGGTCGAGCGGACCTGCCCGGTCTGTCAGGGCGCGGGCCAGATCATCGCCGATCCGTGCCCCGATTGTCGCGGCGAGGGTCGGGTCGAAAAGACCAAGACGCTGGCCGTCAACATCCCGGCGGGCGTCGACGAAGGCACCCGCATCCGCCTGACCGGCGAGGGCGAGGCAGGCGCGCGGGGGGCTCCTGCGGGCGACCTCTACATCTTCCTCCACGTCAAGCGGCACGCCCTGTTCGAGCGCGAGGGCACGACCCTGTTCGCACGCGCACCGATCAGCTTCACGACGGCGGCGCTCGGCGGATCGCTGTCCATCCCCGGCCTCGACGGCCGTAGCCATGAGATCAAGATTCCGGCGGGCATCCAGTCGGGCAAGCAACTCCGCCAGCGCGGGGCGGGCATGCCCGTGCTGCAAGGGCGCGGCACCGGCGACCTGGTCATCCAGATCGAGGTCGAGACGCCGACCAAGCTGTCGACCCGCCAGCGCGAACTGCTCGAACTGTTCCGCGAAACCGAGACGGGCGACGAATGCCCCGAAAGCCAGGGCTTCTTCGCCAAGCTGAAGAGCGTCTTCGCGGGCGAGTGATCGCGACCGGGCAGGGGGTCAGGTCGGTTCGGCTTTCGCCGCGCCTGCCCTGGCCCTTTGCCGACGGATGCTCAAGGCTATCATCAGGATGATGGGCGTGGCGGCGACCGCCGCGATCAGATTGACGATCAGTATGAAGTCCCACATTTTACGCTGCGAAGCGCGGTTCGCGATCTGATTGCGCCAGAAGAACATCGCCCGGTGGGGGTCGCGCGGGTCATAGAGGATGGGCACGTTGTTCGTTGCCGTCACATAATCATATTCCTCATGATCGTGTCGGCTGGTCGAAAGACTCAACCGGCCTTCGATCGGTTTGCTCTGCCCGCGCGGGGTAAACCGATAGATGATCTTGTCCGTGCATGCCGCTTTGCCGCAGCCAGCCGTGAAGCGACGGACGAGTTGGGCATCGGCCGCCACGCCATGGGCCATGAGATCGGCTGCCAGTCTCTGATCGAGCATCACCGGGACGATGAGCCAAGCCTCTGTCATGACGATGATCGCGCCGATGATCGCAAGGCATCCATGATCGACCGTACGTGCCGGATCATGGGTACGGGCGCGTATGGCCGTCAGTCTCAAGCCCATGGTGATGACCAAGAGCAGCAGCATGATTGCCGCCGGAACCAGAAGGGCCGTGCCCCGGACGAGGTCGGACCAATGCCAATCCTTGGACAGCATGATCGGCAGGGCGCCTTGGCCGAATGCGATGACACCGCCGACGAGCGGCAGCAGGAGGGCTTGCCGGGCCGATCCCTTTTTGCCGACAATGCCCTCGGCGACACCGGAATCTCCGCCCATCGACGTCTCCTGAGATACGCGAGGATCGCGCGTTAAGCGGCATATGACGCACCGCGGATCACGGGATGCTGACGGGCGGATGACGGCGATGATGGCAAGTTGGCATGGCCGCGTCACGGGCCTGCAAAACTTCTGATTGTCGCGGCGCATGGGAGCATCGCTTGCCAAGGACGTGGGCTTGGGAGACATCTGCCTCCTGCCGTTCAGAGGGAATGCCACATGTCCTATCGCTCCATGATCGTTCCGGCGCTCGCCGCCATTGCCATGGTTTCCACCGCCGCCGCGCCGGTTTCGGCTCCGCGTGTCGGGATCGCCAGTTTCGAGGCCTTGGCCAAGCCTTTGCCGCTGCCCTATCATGCAGGGGATGCGAAGGCCGCGATCGCGGCGGCGCGGGTGCGGGCGGCGAAGGCGCATAAGCGGGTGCTGATCGATCTGGGCGGCAACTGGTGCCTCGACTGCCGGTTGCTGGCCGGGGTGATGGAGACGCCGCAGATGCGTCCCTTCGTCGCCAGGCATTTCGAGGTGGTGACGGTCGATGTCGGCCGCTTCGACCAGAATATGGATATTCCGGCGTCCTACGGGGTCAAGGGACGGCTCGCCGGTGTGCCGGCCGTGCTGATCGTCGATCCGAAGACCAACAAGCTGATCAATGCGGGCCGCGAGACGGCGCTGGCGGATGCGCGGGCGATGACGCCGCAGGCAGTGGCGGATTGGTTGGCGGGGTGGGTGGGGTGAGACCCATCGGTCGATCGCTCAGATAACAGCGGGGTTTCCCTCCCCCAGCCCCTCCCGCCTGCGGGAGGGGCTGGGGGAGGGGAGTCCCTATCCAAGCGTCATCGCGCTTGGGGGACTCCCTCAAACATCACGCCTCGCCGAACACCCGTGCGAAGATCGTGTCGACATTCTTGTAATGGTAATCGAGGTCGAAGCGCGCCTCGATTTCCTCGACCGACAGCGCGGCGGTCACGTCGGCATCGGCCTTGAGCAGTTCCATTAGCGACAGCGCGCCATCGGACTCCCAGACCTTCATCGCGTTGCGCTGGACCAGGCGATAGCTGTCCTCGCGGCTCACGCCCGCCTGGGTCAGCGCCAGCAGCACGCGCTGCGAATGGACGAGGCCGCCCATCTTGTTGAGGTTCTTCTCCATCCGCGCCGGATAGACGACCAGCTTGTCGATCACGCTCGTGAGGCGGGCCAGCGCGAAATCCAGGGTGATGGTCGCATCGGGGCCGATATAGCGCTCGACCGAGGAGTGGCTGATGTCGCGCTCATGCCACAAAGCGACATTCTCCAGCGCCGGGGTCACGTAACCACGCACCATGCGGGCGAGCCCGGTCAAATTCTCGGTCAGCACCGGGTTGCGCTTGTGCGGCATCGCCGACGAGCCCTTCTGGCCGGGCGAGAAATATTCCTCGGCTTCCAGAACCTCGGTGCGCTGCAGGTGGCGGACCTCGGTCGCCAGGCGCTCGATCGAGCTGGCGATGACGCCCAGCGTGGCGAAGAACATCGCATGGCGGTCGCGCGGGATGACCTGGGTCGAGACGGGCTCGACGGTCAGTCCCATCTTCTCGGCGACATGGGCCTCGACGCTGGGATCGATATTGGCGAAGGTGCCGACCGCGCCCGAGATGGCGCAGGTGGCGATGTCGGCACGCGCGGCGACCAGGCGGGCGCGGTTGCGGTCGAACTCGGCATAGGCTTGCGCCAGCTTCAGGCCGAAGGTCACCGGCTCGGCATGGATGCCATGGCTGCGCCCGATGGTCGGGGTAAGCTTGTGCTCATAGGCGCGACGCTTGATGACCGCGAGCAGCGCGTCGAGGTCTTCGAGCAGGATGTCCGAGGCGCGGGCGAGCTGCACCGCGAGGCAGGTGTCGAGCACGTCGGACGAGGTCATGCCCTGGTGCAGGAAGCGTGCTTCCGGCCCGGTGCGCTCGGCGACATGGGTCAGGAAGGCGATGACGTCGTGCTTGGTCTCGGCCTCGATCGAATCGATGCGCTCGATGTCGAAGTCCCCGGCGGCCTTGTCGGCTTCCCAGATGCGCGCGGCGGCTTCCTTGGGTACGACGCCCAGCTCGGCGAGCGCGTCGGTGGCGTGCGCCTCGATCTCGAACCAGATGCGGAAGCGGGTCTGGGGATCCCAGATCCGGGTCATGGGGGCACGGGAATAGCGCGGAATCATCGGGGCACCTTCAGGTCGTGGAAACGGCACGGCTCACCGTGCACTCCCTCTCGGAATCACGGCGTACCGTGCCGTTAGCAGGGACGAGCCGAGCCTTCAAATCCCAAGGACGGATCCCCATCTGGCATAATGGAGTTTAGGACCGTATCACTAATGATGAAGATGCGTTTCTGATCTTCACAGTCATCGATCGACCAACGTAAGGGAGAGACGAGATGATGAAATATGCTTTTCTTGGCGCCGCAATGATGGTGTCTGCCCCCGTTCTGGCTCAGGTCACGCCTGCTCCGGCTCAGACCACGCCGGCCGCACCGCAAGCTGCCCCGGCAACCACCGCGGACGCAGCGCAGACTGCGCAGCCCGCTGCCGATGCGTCCGCATCCACTCAAGGCCAGGTGCAGGCGAACGGCAGCCAGATCGCCCAGGTCGTCGACACGCAGTTCCCGACCTACGACAAGGACGGTGATGGCAAGCTGAACAAGGCCGAATTCGCCCAGTGGATGGTCGCGCTGAAGTCCCAGACCGACCCGTCGACGAAGGCCGATGCGCCCGCGACGAAGAAGTGGGTCGGCAGTGCCTTTGCCCAGGCGGATACCGACAAGGACAAGACGGTATCCAAGACCGAGCTGACCGGCTTTCTGAGCCAGGGTCAGGGCTGATATCGGAACACCCCCTCCGTTCCGACGATTCCCCGAGCGGGGATGAGCGGGGCCGTCGGACCTTCGGGTTCGGCGGCCCTTTTGCTGTCCTCATATTCCGCCCCGAGCTTGCTTGGGAGGATTTGAGACGGCAACGAAAAAGGGCAGGGGCGTCACCGCCACCTGCCCTTCTTGTCGTTCACTGACCCGGATGGGACGGCGAGGCCGGATCAGGCCTCTTCCGAACCTTCGGCCGCGTCGGTGGCCTGCGCCTCGGCGTCGATCGCCTCGTCCTCGGCGGTCAGGACCGTCGGGGCAACGATGGTGGCGATCGCGAAGTCGCGGTCGTCGATGGCGGGCTCGGCGCCCTTGGGCAGCTTCACGTCCGAGATGTGGATCGAGTCGCCGATCGCCAGACCCTTCAGCGAGACGCTGATTTCGGTCGGGATGTTGGCGGCGTCGACCACCAGCTCGATCTCGTGGCGGGTGACGTTCAGGACGCCGCCCTGCTTCACGCCGCTCTGGTCTTCGTCGGTGAACACGACAGGCACGGCGACCGTGACGGTCTCATGCTCGCCGATGCGCACGAAGTCGACGTGCAGCGGGCGATCGGTGACGGGATGGAACGCGACGTCCTTCGCCAGCGTGCGCTGGCCGTCCACCATGATGACCGAGGTGAAGAAATGACCGGTCATCAGCGCCTTGACGAGGGCCTTCTCTTCGAGATGGATCGACGCGGCGGCCTTGTTCTGGCCATAGATCACGGCGGGGACGCGGCCTTCACGACGCAGCGAACGGGAGGCTCCCTTGCCAACCTGATCGCGCGTCTCGGCGGCGAGCGTAAGGGTGTCGCTCATTCCAGTAACTCCGAAACAAAATGGATATATGCTTCCGATCACGCCTCCAGGGATGACCATGACCGGAAGCGGCGGCGCATAGCCGCAAAGCCCGCAAAAGGCAAGCCACGCGCCGCCTTATCCTCAGAAGCGGATCGGCAGGCCGATAAGGACGCGGCCATGCTCGGATCCCGCCTGGGCGCGCAGGCGAACCGCGACGTTGCGGCCGATCTGCCGCTCGATCCCGATGCCGCCGACCAGCCCGCTGGGTCCGTTGCCGTCATCGTCGATGACGTTCGCCAGCCGCACGTCGTAGCGATAGCCGCCATAGCCCGCCTCGGCGAACACCATGGTGCGATCGCCGAGCACATATCCTGCCCGTGCGGTCACACTATAGCCCCAGCGCGCCTTCTGTTCGTAGAAGGCGAAAATCTCCTGGCTGCGCACGGTGCCGCCCCCAGCCTGGACCGCTACTTCGCCCCCCAAGAGCAGGCGTTCGCTGGCGGGCAGCATGATCCCGGCAAAGCCACCCCCGGCCAGCCCCGCCCCCACATATTTGCGGCTGCTGACGTCATCGCCAAGGCGGAAGCCATGGATCAGGACTCCGGCCTCCAGTCCCGCATAAGGGCCGGCAAAGGCGGGCTTGTCCTGCGCGAAGGCGGTCGCGGGCAGGCAGATCAGCAGGGCGGCGGCAAACTGGAGGTGCATCGAAAACGTCCTTTGGTCATAGGGGCTCCCCATCGATTCCCTATGAAGGTTGATGTATGATGATTATGAATTTCTGTAAAACAGAAAGAATGTGAT
>NZ_LDTF01000067.1 GCF_001477495.1 Sphingomonas yabuuchiae | reverse complement strand
CGATGGTGTCGAGCGGGCCGTGATTCATCATCCGCCGCTTGGCGTGGCGGGCCTTTGGCCAGGGATCGGGATGGAGCAGATAGACGCGTTCCAGGCTGGCATCGGGCAGCCGCTCGATCACTTCCAGCGCGTCGCCCATGTGCAGGCGGACATTGGTCAGCTCGCGGTCGCGGATATGGCCGAGCGCGCCGACCACGCCGTTCAGGAACGGCTCGCAGCCGATGAAGCCGGTGCCCGGCGTCGCCTCGGCCTGCCCGGCCAGATGCTCGCCCGCGCCGAAGCCGATCTCGACCTGAAGCGGCCGATCCTCGCCGAACAGACGCATGGCATCCAGCGGGCCTTCCTCGGGCACGCTCAGCGTCGGCAGCATATCTTCGACCAGTGCGGCCTGGCCCTGGCGCAGCTTATGGCCCTGACGCCGACCATAAAGGCGGCGGATCGTCGTCGGATCGTTCATCGCCGGGCCTTTAGCGCTAGTCGCACAGGGAGCCAAGGGTGGGGTCGCTCGTTGGCCATGCACCATGGAAAACGACGCTCCCCAAACCGATGGCAAGGCGCAAAAGGCCGCCGATGCCAAGGACCTGCACCGTGCGGTGCGTGAAGCGGGGGAGAGCGAACTCGATCGCCCGGCCGGTGCGCTGTTCTGGTCGGGGCTGGCGGCGGGGATCGCGATCCACAGTTCACTGATCGCCGAGGGCGCGCTCCATGCCGGGCTGCCCGAGGCGCCGTGGCGCGGACTGGTCGCGGCGCTGGGCTATCCGGTGGGGTTTCTGGTCGTCATTCTCGGACGGATGCAGCTATTCACCGAAAGCACCATCACCGCGATGTTGCCGCTGGTGACGAAGCCATCGGGCTGGGCGCTTCAGCGGACGTTGCGGCTCTGGGGGATCGTGCTGGTCGCCAACCTGATCGGCACGGCGCTGGCCGCGGGCATGGTGGCGGCGGGGGCGCTGGGCAATGCCGAGATCCGCGAGTCGATGGTCGCCGTGTCGATGCGTATTCTGGAACTGAGCGGCTGGGACACGTTCGTCAACGCCATCCCCGCCGGGTTCCTGATCGCGGTGGTCGCCTGGATCCTGCCCAATGGCCGGACCCAGGCCTTCTGGATCATTCTGGCGATCACCTATGTCATCGCGATCGCCGGATTCAGCCACTCGATCGTCGGCGCGGACGAGGCGTTCCTGCTGCTCTTCACCGGTCATGTCGATGCCGGGCGTACCGTGTTCGGCCTGCTGATCCCGGCGATCCTGGGCAATCTGGTCGGCGGTGCGGGGCTGTTTACGCTGCTCGCCCATGGTCAGGTACAGGGGGAGACGCGGGACTAGCCTTCGAGGCCGTCCGACCCTGTTGCCGTCCCAGCCAACGCCGCACCGGAACGTCGTATAGACGGTCCAGGCCATAGGCCAGCGCGGCAAAGACGAGCGTATAGCCGCTGGCAAACAACAACAGGTGATCCCGATAGACGAGCGTACCCGTGGTGTAGCTCCACAGAAGGACGACGCCGATCATGGGGCAATGCGTGACGTAAAGCGCATAGGACGTCCCGCCTGACAGCGTGCAAAGGCGCGCAGTCGGGCCCGACGGTGTGATGCGCGATCCCAGAAGGATGAAGAGCGGCGACGCGACGAGAATGAAGCCCAAGTCGTATAGTGCCGCATATTGCGCAGGCGGCGACCAGATCAGGAGGGCGGCCAGGGAAAGGCACAGCAGGCCGACCATGACATTGCCCGGAGCCGGTCCGGTCGCCCGGCCGCCGGAGAGAAGGCGAACCAAAATCCCGATGGAGAAGGACAGGGCACAGCGGACAAGGCCGAACAAAAGACTGTTCCACTTGTCGCCTGCCGCCACATCGCCATGGGCGGTGCCGTAAACTGTCAGGATCACCGCGAGCGTGGCGCATAGGACGACCATGCTCCGCACGCCGATGCGCCGCCACAGGATCGCCATCAGGATATTGGCCATCAATTCCAGCATCAGCGTCCAGCAGGGCCCGTTCAGCGGGAACAGGTCGCCCGTCGGGGGCAGGGACGGTAGCAGGACGAGCCCCGTCGCGATGCTCGACAGCAAACGTCCCCCCGTCATGGCCTGTGGCGGATCGATCAGCAGGATCAGCATGTTCGCCGCCAGACCGATCAACAGGCCGACCGCATAGAGCGGATAGAGCCGGATCAGCCGCAGCCGCAGGAATGTGCCGACCGACAGGCCCCGGCGGAACCGGTCGTCATAGGCATGGAACAGTACGAAGCCGCTCAGGGCGAAGAACAGGTCGACGGCCAGATAGCCATGGCCGAATATCCCGCCCTGAAACCCGGTCGCTACGCCCGTGACATGGTAATAGACGACGATGATCGCTGCCAGGCCACGAAGGCCATCCAGCGCGGGATAGCCACGGCCACGGCCACGGGCGTCCGGCGTCGAACGGACCGGGCCGCCCTCTTTCCCCCATGTCGACTTCGATGCCATCGACCCCATCAGGCCCCATATGGGTTAAGGCCTGATGAAATAGCGGTTCGGGCGCAAGACGGGACCAAGAAAAACGCCCGCACGGATCGTCTCCGCACGGGCGTCCTTGCTTTACCGAATGGACGGGATCAGGCGACGGCGGCCTTGATCTGGTCGACCAGGTCGGTCTTTTCCCAGGTGAACAGCGCGCCCTCGGCTTCGCGGCCGAAGTGACCATAGGCGGCGGTCTTCGAATAGATCGGCGCGTTCAGCTTCAGATGTTCGCGAATGCCCTTGGGCGTCAGGCGGACGAGCTTCGGCAGCGCGGCCTCCAGCTTGGCTTCCTCGACCTGGCCGGTGCCGTGCAGGTCGACATAGACCGACAACGGCTCGGCCACGCCGATCGCATAGGACAGCTGGATGGTGCAGCGCTTGGCCAGGCCCGCCGCGACGACGTTCTTGGCGAGGTAGCGCGCGACGTAAGCGGCCGAGCGGTCGACCTTGGTCGGGTCCTTGCCGCTGAACGCGCCGCCGCCATGCGGAGCAGCACCACCATAGGTGTCGACGATGATCTTGCGGCCGGTCAGGCCGGCGTCACCGTCCGGGCCGCCGATTTCGAACAGGCCGGTCGGGTTGACGTAGATCTGCTTCTCTTCCGGCAGCCAGCCCTCGGGCAGGATGTCGGTCAGGACCGACTTCACATAGTCGCGAAGCTTGGCCTGCCCCGCCTCGTTCGACAGCTCGGCCGAGTGCTGGGTCGACACGACGATCGCGGTCGCGCGGACCGGCACGCCGTTCTCGTACTGAAGCGTCACCTGGCTCTTGGCGTCGGGCTCCAGGAAGGGGGCCGCGCCGGAGTGGCGGTCGGCCGCCATCTTTTCCAGGATCTTGTGGCTGTAGTACAGGGTGGCGGGCATCAGGCCGGGCGTCTCGTCGGTCGCGTAACCGAACATGATGCCCTGGTCGCCGGCGCCTTCGTCCTTGTTGCCGCTCTCGTCCACGCCCATCGCGATATGCGCCGACTGAGCGTGGAGGTTGTTCGAGAAGTCGAAGTTCTGCCAGTGGAAGCCCGACTGCTCATAGCCGATCCGCTTGACGGTATCGCGCACGGTCTTCTCGATCTCTTCCAGCGCGCCCTCGGCCCATTGGTCGTTCTCGAACACGCCCTTGCAGCGGATTTCACCCGCCAGCACGACCTTGTTGGTGGTGGTCAGGGTCTCGCACGCGATGCGCGCTTCCGAATCCTTGGACAGGAACAGGTCGACGATCGAGTCGCTGATCTGGTCTGCGACCTTGTCGGGGTGACCTTCGGAAACCGATTCCGAGGTAAAGATGTACGAGTTCCGCATTCCCGTCCTCATAAGGATATAAAGATAGCTTTATATGTCCTCTAGCGATGACGGCGGCGGAAGGCAACGCCGATCGCGGCCAGCCCTGCGGCGATGGCCAGCGCCATCATGTTGCCGAGGTGCGAGAAGGGCGTCGGCGGCAGGGCGGCGGGCAGGGGCGCTTCGGCCGCGCCCGCCGTCTCGTGGGGGACGGTGGCGATCAGGCGGCCATCGGCGGCGATGATGGCCGAGATGCCCGTCGGGGTGGCGCGGATGATCGGCAGCCCCTCCTCGATCGCGCGCATCCGCGCCTGTGCCAGATGCTGGGGCGGGCCCCAGCGGCCGAACCAGGCGTCGTTGGACGGATTGAAGAGCAGGCGCGGCCGATGCGCCTCGTCCACCACTTGGCCGGAGAAGATGATCTCGTAGCAAAGCTGCACCCCGACCGGCCCGAAGCCGGGCACGCGCAGATTGCGGGGGCCGGGGCCGGGGGTGAAGTCCATGTCGCCGGGGACAAGGCGGGCAAGGCCCAGCGGCTTGAGCAGCCATGGCATGGGCAGATATTCGCCGTACGGCACCAGATGCGCCTTGTCGTAGCGGCCGGTGATCTGCGCACGCGGGTTGATCGCGAAGACGCTATTCGTCGCGCTGCTCACCCGCGCGCGGTCGGGCGAGAAGATCAGCGCGGTTCCCCCGACCAGCGCGGTGTCGCGCGGGCCGAGCACGCGGGCGATCTGGCGGCGTGTCCAGAAGGGCGGGGCATAGTTGAACCCGAAATAGGCCCATTCGGGGTAACCGTCCTCGATCATGTCGCGCACGACGCCCTCGGGCCAGACGATCAGCTTGGGGCGGGGGCCGGGACGCCCCGACAATTGCGTCAGGCGTTCGAGCAGCAGCGGGCCGTCGCTCTGCCCGCGCTGGTCCTGGCTGACATTGGGCTGGACCACGCGGACCAGCGGCGCGCCGGCGGCGGGCTCGGGTGCACGGGTGAGGGGCGCGGAGAGGGCCGCGAGGCCGGTTGCGGGCACCATCACCGCCGCCAGATGCCAGTGCCGCCGAAGCGCCAGCCAGATTGCGCCCGCCAGCACCACGGTCAGCCCCGACAGGGCATAGGTGCCTACGAATGCGGTCATCCGCGCCACGCCGATCACCGGCAACCACGCGACCGACAACGGGTCCCAGGCATAGCCGGTGAACAGTCGCGCGCGCAGATATTCGGTCGCGATCCACGTCGCCCCGAAGATCAGCACATAGGCCGCATCCGGTCGCCGCCCGCGCAAGCGCCACGCGACGCCCGCCGCCGCCATCGGAAATATGGCGAGATACAGCGCCAGCCCGACCGCCGCGAAATAGCCCAGCACCGGCGGCATCTTGTCCTGAAAGTCGAAGGCGTGCTGGAACCAGTTGTTGTTGACGGTGAAATGCCCGACCCCGAACACCCAACCGCGCCACAGCGCGCCCCGGATGCTCGGCGCATCCTGCACCAGTGCGAGCAGGACGATCAGCCCGACCAGCAGCAGTGGCCAGAGGTCGAGCGGGGCAAAGCCGCAGGCGGCGACGGCCCCGGCGATCAGGGCGATAAGAGCGGGATAGCGGGTCACGGCAGCAGGATATGGCGCGGCCCTGTGACAGGAGCAATGCGGGATGTGGGGCCATGCCCCTCCGCCACCATGAGCAGCATCGTCGAGGGGCAATTCCCAAAACCAAAGGTGGAAAAACGCTACCCGCCCCCTTAGCTTCTCCTCATGACCCTGCGCCCCTTCCACCTCGCCTTCCCGGTCCACGACCTGGCCGCCGCCCGCCATTTCTATGGCGAAGTGCTGGGCTGCTCCGAAGGCCGGTCGAGCGATCATTGGATCGACTTCGACCTGTTCGGCCATCAGATCGTCGCGCATCTCGATCCGGCCGCCAAGCCGGTCGCGGTCGAGAATGCGGTCGACGGCCATCAGGTGCCCGTGCCCCATTTCGGCGTGGTCCTGACCATGGCGGACTGGGAAGCGCTCGCGGCCCGCGTCGAGGCGGCGGGCGTCTCCTTCGGCATCGCCCCCTATGTCCGCTTCAAGGGCCAGCCGGGCGAGCAGGCGACGATGTTCTTCCGCGACCCCAGCGGCAACGCGCTGGAGTTCAAGGCCTTTGCCGACGACGCAATGCTCTTTGCCACGGAGATGACCGCATGAGCGCCCCCATTTCGCTTGATATCCCGCACAAGCTCGGCAAGGAGGGCGTGCGCCAGCGGCTGGACGGCGGCATCGGCAAGATCGGCCGCATGATCCCCGGCGGCGCGACCGTCGAGCATCGCTGGGACGGTGACACGATGTACTTCACCGTCGGCGCGATGGGCCAGTCGATCGGCGCGCAGGCGACGGTCTATGAGGACAAGGTCCATGCGGTGGTGAACCTGCCCGCCTTCCTGTCGCTGTTTTCCAGCCAGCTCGAGGCGGTGATCCGGTCAGAGGCGCCGAAGCTGTTGAAGTAGCGCTGCGAGCGGGGCGGCAAGCAATCTCTATTATTGTCGCCGGGTCGTGAATTTGCCTGGAACGCTATTCCTGATGATGCAGGCCCGTCCCCAAGTCTGACAGTCCAACAACAGCGCGTCGTCTCCAACCCGATACCAGACTTCACCCTTGCCGGCCGATAAGCCAAGGTCAGTTTGATTGGTCAGCCTATACCGGCGGCGGTACGTGCATGTCTTCGGAAGACGATCAAGCTTTCGGTAATCCCGTTTCAGGCAGCCCGGCGGCCATTCATAGACGGATGCCGGGACCTGTTCACCCCAATCATAGCTTGGTCCCGCCTTCCTGCTGGTCATGCTGAGCACGCCAGCAGAGAGCGCGATCACAACCAGAGCAACGATCGCCGGGACGGCAATTTTCGGGGGAAGCCCTGTAACGATCGCCATGGCGGGGATTATTTCCAGCTCAATGATTACTTTGCCGCGCTGACCTTCCACACCACATTGCCGACATCGTCCGCGACCAGCAGGCCGCCGGTCTTGTCGACGATCACGCCCACGGGACGTCCCTGCGCCTGGCCCTTGGCGTTCAGGAAGCCACCGACCACCTCGACCGGCTTGGCGTTCGGCACCGGGAACGCCCCCGCGAAGGGCACGAACACGACCTTGTAGCCCGAGGGCGGCTTGCGGTTCCACGATCCATGCTCGCCGACAAACGCACCGCGCGCAAAGCGGTCGCCTAGTTTCGCACCCTCCGAGAAGGTCAGGCCGAGCGCGGCGACGTGCGGTCCCAGCGCATAGTCGGGGCGCTTTACATATTGCTGGAGCGGCGGATTGGTCGGCTGGACCCGGTTGTCGGGATAGCCGCCCCAATAATACCAGGGCCAGCCGAAGTGATCGCCGAATTCGATTTGGGTCAGATAATCGGGCACCAGGTCGGAGCCGAGCATGTCGCGCTCGTTGACCACGGTCCACAGCCGCCCGTTGACCGGGTTCAGCGCCATGCCGTTCGGGTTGCGCAGCCCACCCGCATAGACTCGCCAGTTCTTGTCCTTTGGCCAGACCTGCAGGATCGCGGCGCGGTTCTTTTCGATCGCCATGCCGTTTTCGGCGACGTTGCTCGACGAGCCGACTGACACGAACAGCGTCTTGCCATCGCCCGAAGCGATCACATTGCGTGCCCAGTGATTGCCTGCCGGACGCAGGGGCACGACCTTTTCAGGCTTGGCGGTGATCTTCGTCGCGCCTTCCTGATAGGGCACGCGGACCAGTGCGTCGGTGTCGGCGATGTAAAGCTGCCCATCGAACAGCACCATGCCGAAGGGTGAGTTGAGCCCGGTCAGGAACGGCGTCTTCACGTCCGCCACGCCGTCGCCGTTCGTATCGCGCAGCAGGGTGATCCGATTGGCCGACGGCACCGCCGCGCCCGCCCGGCCGAGGAAGAAGTTCATCACCCGCTGCACGATCCCCGAACTGGGCCGCGGTGGCGAGTTGGTTTCGGCGACCAGCACATCGCCATTGGGCAACTGGTACAGCCAGCGCGGATGGTCGAGGCCGCTTGCAAAGGGCTGGATGGCCAGGCCCGGCGCGACGCTGGGTTTGGCGCCGTTCGCCCAGCCGACCGGCTTGGCGATGTCGACCGTGGGAATCGTCTGCTCGCGCGGTGTCTCGATCGTCGGCCGCGCGCCCGCAACCTGATCGACGCTCAACCGCGCCGTGTCGGGCCAGGCGAGCCAGGTGACGACACCGATGCCGATCAGGACGATGATGCCAAGGACGATCAGGACATGTTTGCGCATGACCCAAGGATAGGGTGGGCGCGGCGCGGGGGGAAGGGGAAAGCGTGACGGCGCGCTGGCCTTGGATCGCCTTTGTCGCCATCATGTCGGGCGCGTTCTGAAGGCTTGGGAGGGCATGTCATGCGCATGGGATCGATCGAATGGGGTTTGGCGGCCGTGATGATGGCGGCCGTTCCGGCGATAGGGGCGGTTCAGGATCACGACCGGCCCGCGCCCGTCGAGGGACGCGAAGTCGTCGTCGAGGCGGAGAGGCTTCCGCCGACCGGCGCTCCACCCCCGCCGGGTATCACGATCCAGCCCGATCGGCTGACGAACCGCATTCTGGACGACAAGGCGCAGATGTTCGTGCGCTGCGCCCGGTTTTTTCCGGTCAAGCTGCTGCACCGGGTGATCGACGGAAAGCCGAACAGTCCGGCATCCCTGTTTGCGATGGACGGCTTCATCCGAGCCAACATGGCCTGCTGGCCCGATCTTCCGCTCTCGCCCATGCCTGCACCGCCCGATCTGGCGAGCTGCTGGGCGGTCAATACTAGTATGGGGCTGCCGGTATGCCGCAGCGTCTATGATCGGGGTGCCGTCCTGGAGGCGGCCATCGCCCGTTTCGCACCCGATGCGGAGCTGACGACCCGACAGGTTGATGATCCCGCCGTGCAGGCGCGGCTGGAGGCCATGGAAGCAAACCGGCTGTCACTGGCCTATTCCGACGAACGGCTTCGTGCCCGGGCGCTGCAATGTCTCGTACGGTCCGAACCGGAGAACACCACCCGGATGGTCCGGGCGCATGGCCATCCGGCACTTCAGACCCAATATGTCTATCGCATTCTTGATCAGGGGCGGCATTGCCTGGGTCGCCAGGGGCCGATCGAAGTCGAACCGCTCTATTTTCGATACGCGCTGACCGATGCCTTTTATCGCTGGGTCGTGGCGGCGCGCGGCGTCGATACCCTGCTGCCGGTCGGGTGAGCCGGGCGTCGCGTCCCTCGCGTACAACTTTTGGCCGCCGGTGCCACGGGGAGCGCACCGGCGGCCGTCGAGGACGCGAATGTCAGGGAGTTTATCCGCGCCCGCGAACCGGGAAGTATCGTCTGTGCCACGACGTATAGGGCACGGATATCACATGGGATAATAGATTAAAGTGCGCTCTGTAATCGATTGAATGATTTTGCTGTGGGAGGGGGAGAGCCTGAACTGGACGGCTGTTACAGGCTTAACCCAGCAGCGATATGTCCGTCGTTGTAGTGTACGGCATCGACCATTCACCCTTTCGAATGGCCAAGGGGTGCCCTCCCGTAGGAAATATCCGACAAGGAACGGCCTCACCCTGTTTCCGAAGACCGGCGCTCTTTCGAAGCGCTCGATCCCCCGGCCCGACAGGCGCGGCTCATTCGTCGGCCGTTGCCACCGCCGGATGCAGGCGCAGGCGGTGGATGCGGCGTTCATCCGCTTCCGTCACCTCGATCCGCCAGCCGCTGGGATGGTCGATGCAGGTGCCGACAGCAGGCACCTGGCCCGCCAGCACCGCGGTCAGGCCGCCCAGCGTGTCGACATCGTCCTCCGCTTCTTCGAGCTGCGGGTCGACCGCGCGGCCGACCTCCTCCAGCCCGACACGGGCATCCGCATCCCACGCGCCGCCATCGAGCGGCACGAGCAGCGCCTGTGGCGCCTCGTCATGCTCGTCCTCGATCTCGCCGACGATTTCCTCGATCAGGTCCTCGATGGTGACGAGGCCCTCGGTGCCCGAATATTCGTCGAGCACGACCGCCAGGTGCACCCGCTTCTGGCGCATGTCGGCCAGCAGGTCGAGCGCCCCGCGCGACATGGGCACATAGAGGGGATCGCGGATCAGCCCGGCGATGGTGGCGGGATGCTCCGCGCCGGTCGCCAGAATGTTGAACACGTCCTTGATGTGGACCATGCCGATGATCGAATCGAGCGTCTCGCGATAGACGGGCAGGCGGCTGTGCCCGGCCTCCGCGAAAATCTGGACCAGATGGTCGAAGGTCGTGCGCTCCTCGACCGCGATGATGTCGGCACGGGGCACGCCCACGTCACCGGCGTCGCGCTCACCGAAATGCAGCAGGTTGCGGACCATCTGACGCTCCAGCGGGGTCAGGTCGCCCTTGGCATCGGGACCGGGATCGCCTTCGTGCCGGTCGATCGCATCCTCCAGCTGGTCGCGGAGCGACTCTTCCTGCTCGCCGCCGAAGATCAGGCTTTTCAGCCCGTGCCAGATGCTGGATTCGTTGGAGTCACCGTTGCCGGTGCTGCTACTGGGGCCGTCGGCCATCGGGGGGTGTCAGTCCTCGCGTATCAGATAGGGATCGGCGATGCCGAGACTGGCCAGCGCGTCGCGTTCGATCGCCTCCATCGCCTCTGCCTCGTCATCGTTCATATGGTCATAGCCTAGCAGATGCAGGACGCCATGCACCAGAAGATGAGTCGCATGCGTTTCGGCGGAAATCCCGCGTTCGGCCGCTTCCGCAACGCAGACGCCGTGGGCGAGCACGATATCGCCCAGCAGAACCTCGCCATCGTCGGAATTCTGGGTCACCGTCTCGATCAGGTCGGGCTGTACCATCGGGAAGGACAGGACGTTGGTCGGCTTGTCCTTCTGCCGGTACTGGCGATTGAGCGACTGAACCTCGTCGTCACTGGTCAGCCGCACCGAAATCTCGATCAGAGCGGGCGTGGTCAGCAGCGGGCCGTACGGCGTGCGCTCGATCGCGGCACGCGCGGCACGGGTGGCCAGCACTTCCCAGCTCTGCTCGTCCCCCGACCAGGGCTCTTCATGGATCAGCGCGATTTCGATCATGGGAGGCTTTCCAGGGCAGCGTGGCGGTGATGGTAAAAATCGCCGCCCCCTACCAACAGTTCCATCGTTACGCCAACGAAAGCAGGTGTTGGCGAAAGCAGGCTCAGGCGTTCGGCCCTTCATAGGCATCGACAATGCGTCCGACGATCGGATGGCGGACGACATCGGCGGCGGTGAAGCGGCTCATCGCGATGCCCTCGACCCCCTCTAGGCGACGCACCGCATCGGCCAGCCCGGATGCCGCCACGCCGCCGGGCAGGTCGACCTGGTTGGGATCGCCGCAGATGACCATGCGGCTGTTCTGGCCGAAGCGGGTCAGGAACATCTTCATCTGGGCGGGCGTGGTGTTCTGCGCCTCGTCGAGGATGACGAAGGCATCGGCCAGCGTCCGGCCGCGCATGAAGGCGATGGGTGCGATCTCGATCTCGCCGCTGGCGATCCGCCGTTCCACCTGCTCGGCGGGCAGGCAGTCGTGCAGCGCGTCGTAGAGCGGGCGGAGATAGGGATCGACCTTCTCCTTCATGTCGCCGGGCAGGAAGCCCAGCTTCTCGCCCGCCTCGACCGCCGGGCGCGACAGGATCAGGCGCTGGACCGATCCGGTGATCAGCTGCGCTACCGCCTGCGCGACCGCGACATAGGTCTTGCCGGTGCCGGCCGGGCCGAGCGCGAAGATCATGTCGTTGGACACGAGCTCCTTCATATAATGCGCCTGGGCGGGGGTGCGCGGCACGATCGTCTTCTTGCGCGTGCGGATCATGACCGACGGGGTCGAGCTGCGCTCGGCGCTGAGGATGCCATCGAGCGTCGGCTCGGACGCCATCGCGATCGAGGCGTCGACCAGGCCGGTATCGACCTCCTCGCCGCGCTGGATACGGGCATAGAGGTCGTTCAGCACATCGCGGGCCAGCGCCACCTGCTCGGCGGTACCCTCTAGGCCGACCCGATTGCCCCGCGCGGTGATGTACACGCCGAGGCGATTCTCCAATGCGACCAGATTGCGGTCATATTGGCCGAACAGCTGCGCCAGCACTTGCGGCTTGTCGAAGCTGAGTTCCGCCCGGCTGCGTTCACCGGCCTGGGCGGGGAGGGGCTTGCGGCTCATGCGGTCCTTTCACCGTCTGTGGTTTCCCCAAGATGGGGTGGCCTCGGTCGGAACGCCAGCGAAATTGCGTGACATGGGTGTGACGGGATGAGGCTTTTTTGCGCGCAGAGGCGCAGAGGGCGCGGAGAAGAAGAGCCCTGCGTGGCGGTCGGGAAACATTCTTCTTCCTCCGCGTCTCCGCGCCTGTGCGCGACTAAGAAGATTTGTTCGCGCGGAGACGCGGAGGCGCGCAGAGGGTGTATCCAGCCGCAATTTTGGCCTGTCTGCCTCAGGCGGTCGGATAACGTCTCCCGATCGCGGAGGCCGGATGAACCATCGGCAGGCCAGACATCTCCGCGCCTCCGCGTCTCCGCGTCTCCGCGTGAACAAAATCGCGGAAATGCGGGCGCAGGCTTCGACCGCGCTCAGCCCGAACGGTTTTCGTGTTAGGCCGCCGCCTTTACCTTCGCCTGCCCTGTTAGCGAGTTCGGGCCCGCCGCGACCAGTTCCACCTCGACCAGGTCGCCGATCTGATGGTCGCCGATCAGGTGGACCGACTGAAGCCAGGGCGACTTGCCGAGCATCTGGCCGGGCAGCTTGCCGCGCCGTTCAAGCAGGACGGTGCAGGTCCGCCCGACGCTGGCGAGGTTGAAGGCATGCTGGTCGCGGTTGAGCGCCGCCTGCAGGCGCTGGAGCCGGTCGTCCATCACGTCGGCCGGAACCTGATCCGCCATCGTCGCGGCGGGGGTGCCCGGGCGGGGCGAATATTTGAAGCTGAACGCCTGAGCATGGCCCATCGCGTCGACCAGGCTCAACGTGTCGGCGAAGTCCGCTTCCGTCTCGCCGGGGAAGCCGACGATGAAGTCGCCCGACAGCGCGATATCGGGGCGGGCCGCACGCACGCGGTCCATCACCCGCATATAGCTGTCGCGCGTGTGCTGGCGGTTCATCGCTTTCAGGATGCGGTCGCTGCCCGACTGGACCGGCAGGTGCAGGAAGGGCATCAGGCTCTCGACGTCGCGGTGCGCGTCGATCAGCCCCTGGGTCATGTCGTTGGGGTGGCTGGTCGTGTAGCGTATGCGGTGCAGCCCGGGAATCCGGTCCAGCTCGCGGATCAGGCCGTGCAGGCCGCGATCGTCGGCATCGTTCCACGCATTGACGTTCTGGCCCAGCAGCGTGATCTCGCGCGCGCCCGCATCGACCAACGACCGCGCCTCGTCCATGATCGCCGAATAGGACCGGCTGACCTCCGCGCCGCGCGTGTAGGGCACCACGCAATAGGTGCAGAATTTGTCGCAGCCTTCCTGCACGGTTAGGAAGGCCGAGGGGTTCACCTTGCGACGGCCTGGCAGGTGGACGAACTTGGACTCGACCGGCATGTCGGTGTCGAGCGCCGCCTCGCCCGCCGCGGCCTTGGCGACCAGGTCGGGCAGGTTGTGATAGGCCTGCGGGCCGACCACGACGTCAACCTTGGCGCGGCGGACGATCTCCGCTCCCTCGGCCTGGGCGACGCAGCCCGCGACCGCGATCATCGGCTTGCGACCCTGCTCGCCCGCGTCCTTCCGCAAGCGACCGATCTCAGAATAGACCCGCTCGGTCGCGCGCTCGCGGATGTGGCAGGTGTTGAGGACGATCAGATCGGCGGCGGCGGCATCGTCGGTCGTCGACAGGCCTTGCGCGGCCATCAGTTCGGCCATGCGCTCGCCGTCATAGACGTTCATCTGACAGCCGAAGGACTTGACGTGAAAGGTCTTGGGAGATGCGGGCATGACGCGGCCCTTATCGTAAAAGTCGCCCGCTCGCCAGCTTCGGGAAGGCGCGCCGGCGATGACGGCGGTCAGGTCGCGGCGATCCGTCGCCGGGCCTCCGCCGCGATCGCCTTGCGGTCGGGGAAGTCCGCAGGGTCGAACGGCGCGAGATAATGGAGCGTGACGGTGAACCGCCCCCGCCGCCGCAGCACCCGTTTGACATGGGCGTCCCCCGGATCGGTACCGAGCCAGGCCAGGTCGCCCGCCGCCGCGCCATAGTCGATCCGCACCGGTTGCGCGCGGATACCGGGAATGGGCGGCACCAGGGCAGCAAACAGCGCGGGCTTGAAGGGCAGCAGGTTGAGGTCGTCGCCGGTCGTCCCCTCCGGAAACACCGCCAGCGGCTGCCCTTCGGTCAGGGCGGTACGGATCGTCGCGACCTGATCGCCCACGCCCAGCCGGTCGCCGCGTTCAACGAACAGAGTGCGGTTGAGGCTGGCCAGCCAACCGACCAGCGGCAGCGCCGCCACCTCCGCCTTGGCGACGAAACGCGTGCCCGACGTCCCCGCCAGCAGGAGGATATCCATCCAGCTCAGATGATTGGCCGCGATCATCACATCGCGACGGATCGGCGTACCGACGACGCGGATATCCGCGCCCAGGATCATGGCGACCCGGCGCAGGAAGTGGGGCGGCCAAGGCGAGGCGCGTCCGGCCAGCCGCCACGCCCCGTGCAGCGCCAGCGCGATCAGCAGCACGCCCGCAATACACAAAAGGCGACCCGCTGCACGCAGGCCGCCCTTGCTGTCGGCGTCGTCGGGGACGGCCGCTGCCATCATCCCTTGCGGTCGAGGCTGACGCCGTAAAGCTCCATCCGGTGATCGACCAGGCGGAAGCCCAGCTTCTCGGCGATCGCCTTTTGCAGCTGTTCCAGTTCGGGGTCGACGAACTCGATCACGCGGCCGGTCTCGACATCGATCAGATGGTCGTGATGCGCCTCGGGCGACGGTTCGTAACGGGCGCGGCCGTCGCCGAAATCGTGGCGGTCCAGGATGCCCGCTTCCTCGAACAGGCGGACGGTGCGGTACACGGTCGCGATCGAGATGCCGGGATCGATCTTGGCGGCGCGCTCATAGACCTTTTCCACATCGGGATGGTCCTCCGCCTCCGACAGAACGCGGGCGATCACGCGGCGCTGTTCGGTGATGCGCAGACCTTTTTGGGCGCACAGCGCTTCGAGATCGATTTTGCGGGCCATGGTAACGTTTCAACTCCTCGGGCAAACCCCTCTCTACCCCTAAAGCCTAATTGCGAAAAGGGGATAGCGACTCGCAATAACCCGGAAACTGTGATCGGGTCAGCCGATAGCCCGGCGATAGGTGTGCGCGTCGTACTGCCGCCCGTCGGCACCCTTATAGTAATTGCGTCGCTCGCCGCACTTGGCAAAGCCATGGGCGGCGTAGAACTGGACGGCGGGATTGTTCGACCGCACCTCCAGATGCAGCGTTTCCACCCCGTGCGCGGCGCAGTCGGTGACGACCGCCTCGACCAGCAGGCTGCCGATCCGTGCACGGCGATGCTCCGGCGTGACGCCGAGCAGCAGCAGTTCTGCCTCGTCCAGCACCGAACGGGTCAGCGCAAAGCCCGCCGGTTCCTCGCCCGCCTCGGCGATCAGCAGCTTGATACCGGGCAATGCCATCACGCCGAGCAGTTGCGAACGGTTCCAGGCCTCGCCCCATTGCGGGTCGAAAGCGGCGGTCATGACCTGTTCGACGACACCGGCGTCGCGCGCGTCACCGGGGCGAAGCGAGATGCCGATGCTGGCCATCAGGCGGCCCCTACACCGACGGCGTCGGGCGGCGTGATGCCGCCAGGCAGCTTGGCGTCGGGCGCGCGGCCATAGACGGGGCGCGGTGGCAGGGCGGTGAGGTCGGCGGGCAGCCGCCATGCCTCCGACGCATTGGGCAATGCCTCGACCACCGGCAGATCGGGTGACAATGCGGTCAGCCAGCGCACGCCATTGCCGATCGCGACCCGGCCTTCGAGTGCGGCAAGCGCGGCATCGGGCTTCATCGAGGCGAAGGGGGAGAGTATGGTCAGATCGCGCGCGAAGGACTGTACGAAGACCTCGCCATGCCCGCCTTCCAGCACGACCGTCAGTGCGGCGTCGTCGTGCGCGGCGAACCCGGCGGCGGCGACCAGCGCCAGCGACTGATAGCCGGTCGCGATCACGCCCCAGCCCAGCGCCAGCCCGCGCGCCGCCGCGATGCCGACGCGAATCCCGGTAAAGCTGCCCGGTCCGCAATCGACCAGGATGCGCGCCGCCCGGCCCCCATCGGGCAAGGCCGCGATCATCGGCACCAGCCGCTCGGCATGGCCGCGCCCGACCACGTCATGGCCATGCGCGACCACCCGGTCGCCGTCGAGAAGGGCGACCGAGCAGGCGGCGGTGGCGGTGTCGATGATCAGCGTGCGCAAGTTCGGCTCAGGCGATCCGGTTGGCTTGCTCGAACGCCAGCCGGGGGTTGCGCGGGTGCAGCTTGGACGTATCGCCGTAACCCAGCGTCGCGATGAAGTTCGACCGCACGCCCGGCTGGTCGGCGAAGAACGCCTTGTCCACCGCGCCCTGGTCGAAGCCCGACATCGCACCCGTATCCAGCCCCAGCGCGCGCGCGGCGAGGATCAGATAGGCGCCCTGGAGCGAACTGTTGCGGAAGGCAGAGGCCTCGCGCAGTTCGGTATTGCCCTCGAACCAGCTCTTGGCATCCACATGCGGGAACAGCTGGGGCAGGGTTTCGTGGAAATTCACGTCCATGCCGATAATGACGGCGGCGGGCGCGTTGCGGATCTTGTCGGCATTGCTGTCCGAGGCGCAGGCCGCGAGCTTTTCCTTGGCCTCCGCGCTCAGGCACCAGACCATACGCGCCGGGCTCTGGTTGGTCGAGGTGGGCGGCATCTTCATCAGATCCCAGATCGCCCGAATCTCGTCCTCGCCGACGGGCGTGTCGAGATAATGGTTGAACGTCCGTCCCTCGCGGAACAGCCGGTCGAGGCTCGAATCGTCGATCGGGTTCATCAGACGGCCCTCACTTCGGTGACTTCGGGGACATAATGGCGCAACAGCTGCTCGATACCGTTCTTCAGCGTCGCGGTGGACGAGGGGCAACCGGCGCAGGCACCTTGCATCTTGAGATAGACCTTGCCCTTGTCGAAGCCGCGATAGACGATGTCGCCACCATCATTGGCCACCGCTGGCCGCACGCGCGTGTCGATCAGCTCGCGGATCTGGGCCACGATGTCGGCATCCTCGGGATCGTCGGTGAAGCTGTCCTCCGACGGCACCGAGAAGTCCGCCGCGCCCTGGCGGAACAGCGGCATCTGCGCGGAGAAATGGTCGAGCAGGATGCCCAGCACATCGGGCTTCACGTCCGACCAGTCGGTGCCGGGCGCGACCGTGACCGACACGAAGTCGCGGCCGAAGAACACGCCGGTCACGTCGCCCAGGTTGAAGATCGCCTCGGCCAGCGGGCTGGCGGCGGCTTCCTCGGGCGAGGCGAAGTCGCGCGTGCCGCTGTCCATGACCTTGCGGCCGGGCAGGAATTTCAGCGTCGCCGGGTTGGGCGTCGGTTCGGTCTCGATCAGCATGACCCCCATGTGGCGCGGGTCGCGATGGGGATCAAGCAGGACGCGGGAAAGGATGCGTTTCCGCAGAGGCAATCCTGCTTTGATCGGCTTGCTCCGGCCTACCCGCTATGGCTGGCCGTTAGAAAGCCGACCAGTCCTCGTTCGCCGCACGCCGAACGGGCAGCGGCGCGATCCGTTCCTTCACCGACCCGACGACCCGCAGCGGTGCGGGGGCCATGTCGAGCACGAAGCGCTCGACCGCCTGCGACAAATGCTCCGCCTCCTCGGCCAGGCTGCGCGCGGCGGCGGTGGCCTGTTCGACCATCGCGGCATTCTGCTGCGTCACCATGTCCATTTGCGCCAGGCTGGTGTTCACCTCGCCCAGCCCCCTGGCCTGACGATTCGCATCGTCGGCGATGCCGGTCATCAGCGTGCCCAGCCGACCCATGCCGTCGTTGATCTTCTCCAGCGCCACGCCCGTCTCTTCGACCAGCGCGACGCCGTTCCGCACGCCGCTGGCGCTGGCCAGCACGCGCTGCTTCACGTCCTGTGCGGCATCGGCCGAACGCTGCGCCAGCGCACGCACCTCGGAAGCGACTACCGCAAAGCCGCGCCCGGCCTCGCCGGCGCGTGCCGCTTCGACCCCGGCATTGAGCGCCAGCAAATTGGTTTGGAAGGCGATGCCGTCGATGACGCCGATAATCTCCTCGATCTCGGACGAGGCACGCTGGATGTCGACCATCGCCGCGCGGGCCCGGACGACCACCGCGCCGCCGTCGCGGGCATCGGTGCGGGTCTCTTCCAGCGCCAACGCGGCATCGGTTGCGCCGGTCGCGGCATGGCGGACGGTCGCGGTGATCTCATCCATCGCGGCGGCGGTTTCCTCCAGGCTGGCGGCCTGCTGTTCGGTGCGTTGAGACAGGTCGTCCGAGGCCTGACGGATGTCCATCGCGCCCGCCCGCACGCCGCTGGTCGCGCCCGCGACGCGTGCCATGGTCGCGTGGAGCGCCGCCATCGCCATGTTGAAGTCGTTCTTCAGCCGGGCGAAGGGCTCCTCCAGCCGCGCGTCGATCCGCGCGGTCAGGTCGCCCTTGGCGAGCGCCGCCAGGCCCTGACCGATACTGGCGACGATCAGCCGGGTCTGGTCGGTCTTTTCCGCCTCGGCGCGAGCGAGCTGGTCGCGAAAGGCGACCATCGAGCGTGCCATCTCCCCCACTTCGTCCTCGCGTTCGGCATGGGGAATGGCACGCCCGGTCTGGCCTTCCGCCAGCAGCCCCATGGCCTGGCGCAGCTCGTGCAGCGGCCGGACGACGGTGCGCAGCGCCATGTACAGGCCGGTCGCCAGCCCGGCGATGGCGAGCAGCACGGTTGCCCCGATCAGGATCCAGCGTCCCTGTTCGGCGACGGCATCGGCACGGACGTGCAGCACCTTCACCTCGTCGGTCAGCGCATCGATCCGCGTGTCGGCGATCTTGGACGCCAGTCGCTCGGCCGGGCGTACCCGCTGGCGGAAATGCGAAAGACCGGCGGCGCGGTCTCCGGTGCCTGCGAGGCGGCCGACCGCGGTCAGTTCGCGGCGGACGCGGGCCTGTGAGGTGAAATAGGCAGGCGTGATCGCATAGCGCGCCGCGTCGCCGCGCAGCGCGGCAAGCTGGTCGGCGAACTTGCCCAGCCGCGTGTCGAACTTGCCCTGAATCACCTGCCGTTCGGCGGGATCGCTTTCGATCACTAGGTTGAGTGCGTCGCGTTGCAACGACCGGCTGAGCGAGCGGAGTTCGGCCAGCCGCAGCATCACCGCCTCGGCATGGGCGGCATCCTGATTGGCGCGGGCGACCCGCCCTTCGGTCTGAAGGGTGACGGCCGACAGGATCGCCAGCAACAGCATCGATACCAGCACGGGCGCGATGAGACGGGCTGCTACGCTCTTGATAAACATGACAATTCCGTGACAAAGCCGAGGTCGGCAAGCGGCGCGGCTTGTCGTTGGTCACGGGTTACCAAAAGGTTAATATAAAACCAATTTCATACCGCATCGGCCATGTCGGACGGTCAGGCTGTGTCGCCCAGCAGGCGCCGCAGGCCATCCGCGACCGTGCGGCCGGGCTGGCGCAGCGGGCGGGCGAAACGCAGCCGCAGGACGATCCGCGCGCCCTCGGCTTCGTTCCACAATTCATGCGGATAGCTGTCGTCGAAGATCAGCGTCTCCCCCTCCGCCCAGCGCACGATCCGGTCGCGCACCCGCATCCGCGCACCGCCGTCGCGCGGCACCGCCAGCCCCAGGTGACAGGTCAGCAGACCCTTGGTCGCGCCGCGCCGCGTCGCGACATGCGCGCCGGGCGCGAGCAGCGCGAAGGCGGCGTCGTGCAGCCCCGGCACCTCGGCCAGTGCCGCCGTCGCGACGGGACAGCGATTCGCGGTTTCTCCACCCCGCAGCAGGGGCACGATCCGGCTGGTCGCCGCCGGACCCGATACCAAGACCGCCTCGTCCCGGATCGCGCGCCATTGCCGCCGCAGCCCGGCCGTCCAGTCGAAGTCGCGAACGTCGAGTACCGGGTCGTTGGACACCAGCGAGGAGGCCGCGATCACTCCGTCGAATACCCGGCACAGTGCCGCCAGCGCGGGGCGGGGCGGGGC
>NZ_LDTF01000066.1 GCF_001477495.1 Sphingomonas yabuuchiae | reverse complement strand
CCGTTCAGCCTGAGCGAAGTCGAAGGCCACGCTACGCCCTGAGCCGCCGCGCGATGACCGCAAATCGCACCCCGTGCAGCATTGCCGCCACCAGCATCCCGACCCCCGATGCCCAGGCGAGCGCAGGCGCGCCCCAACCGCTCGCGACCAGCCACCAGCCCACGCCGCCGGTGACGACGAAATAGGCGATGATGCTGTTGATCCCCGCCGCCACCTGATCGCCCAGCGAGCGCAGCGCATAGACCAGCACGACCTGCACCCCGTCGAACAGGATGAAGGGCGCCCAGATCATCAGCATCGCCACCGCCGCCGCATGCGCGTTGGGCAGTGCGGGGAAGGCCCCGACGACCGCGGCGGGCATCGTCCATAGGATCACGCTGCACGCGCCCATGGTCAGCGCGGCGATCCCGACCGCCAGCAGGGTGCGCGACACCGCCGCCGGGGCCGCCCCCTCACCCACGGCATTGCCCGCGCGCACCCCCGCCGCCGAACCCAGACCGATCGCCAGCGCGAAGGTGACGTTGTGGACCGAAAACACGATCTGGAACCCGTGCGCGGTCGCATCGCCCAGCCGGGTGGACAGCGCGATGAGGATCGCGAACCCGGCCAGTTCCAGGCCCGAGGCGATGGCGGGCACCAGCCCGAATCGCGCCAGCCCGGCCGCCCCCGCCAGTGTCGGCGCCCAGGCGGCCCGGTCCAGCCGCCGTACGCCGCGCTGCCCGCCGCGCGGCAGCCGCATCGCGCTAGCCACCATCGCCACCGCCCCCAGGGCCGAGGCGATCACCGTCGCCCATGCCGCGCCGACCGCGCCCAGCGCGGGCAGCCCCCATTCGCCGCCTGCCAGCGTCCAGGCGAGAAGGGCGTTGATCGGCAGGATCGAGAGATTGACGATCGTCACCCGGCGCGGGCGGCTGATCCCCTCCAGGAAGAAGCTGGCCGCGATCATGACCATCTGGAACGGATAGCCCAGCGCCATGACGCCCACGACGCGCGCACCCGGCTCGACCAGCGCGGGCGCGACCCTGATCCCCGCCAGCAGGCTCGCGCCGCCCAGCCCCAGGATCAGCATCGCCGTCACACCCAGGATCAGCCCCAGCACCATACCGTCGCGCAGCGCCTGGCCCGTTTCCGCCAGGTCGCCCGCCCCGTCGGCGCGCGACGCGCGGACCAGCACCCCCGACAGCCAGGCCAGCCCGGTGACGATCGCGACATAGGTCAGCGACCGGCTGGCCGAGAGCGCGGCAACCTCATGCTCGCCCACCCGGCCGACCACGATCACATCGGTGACGTGCAGGATCGTCCAGTTGAGGCTGGTCAGCATCACCGGCCAGGCAAGGCCCAGCAGGCGACGCGCCTCGGCTCGGTCGGGGCGAAGGGAAAGCATCATACCGGATCCCTAAAGCCTGAAAGCGACAGAAAGAAGCAGCGGCGCGGACCGACAAATGCGCGCATCCGACAAAAGGCCGGACGAAAGGCATTGCGCTGCCCGTATCGCTTTGCTAGGGGCACCGGCCTACCAGCCCTCCGGCTTGCCGGTGGTGACTATCGAGTGCGGTCGTGGCGGAATTGGTAGACGCGCAACGTTGAGGTCGTTGTGGCCGAAAGGCCGTGGAAGTTCGAGTCTTCTCGACCGCACCAGATTTTTTCAGAAAATCTTCTAAAATCAGCCCCGAGCGACACCGTCGCCCGGTCTGTTTGGCCGTCTGCGTGCGTTCAGCGCAGCCCGACGATGGCCGCGAGCGTATCCATCGACAGCGGCGAGACGAATCGGAAACCGAAACGGCCATCCTGCACCCAGCAGACGGTGCCGGAAATCACGGTACCCAGCGGCTTCACGACGATATGCCCCGCCAGCCCCGTCTGCACCGGTCCTTCGACCTGCAACTTCGCGCCACCCGCCGAAATGTCGAGCATCGCGGTCGTGAACTTGTGGGTGCCCAGCCGGACATCGGCGGTCAGTGCGACGGGGAAGCGCGGCGGACGCGGAACCGTGTCGTCCTCATTCTCGTGCGAGAATATCTGCTCATAGGGTTGCGGCGAGTCGAACTGAATACCCGCCTTGCGCCCGTTCACCCAACGCACGGTCCCGGACACGGGCGACAGTCCGCGCACCTCGATCGTGATCGGATCCCCCACATTCGGCACATCGACGAATCGCGCCATCAGCCCGGAGGCGGAGATATTGTGGACCAGGCAAACGCCCGGCACATCGCCGCAGACCTTGCCGAGAAGGAGGACGGCCGAATGCCGCTTGCCCGTACGGCGTTCCGCCGACGCGCCCTGCTGCTGTTCGACCTGTTCCATCCCTGCCCTTTCCACCGATCTCTCCCCTGAATTCGGCTTGTTCTTCTCTATTAGCCGATCCCGTATAAAAGACTAACACGTTTGACCCGATATCTTTGCGGGACGCCCCTCGACATTCGGCCGGTTCAGCCGAGCGCAAGACGCGATGCGGCATCGGCCGCTTGTGGTCATGTCCAAAGCCCTGTAATTCGCGATCCGTCCCATGCCTCGCGCGTCGTCTTCCCGGTCCACCCGGCCCCGCTCCTCCAAGCCCCGCTCTCCCTGGCGGCGCCGGATCGTCGTAACCCTGCAGGTCCTGATCGGGCTCGCCGTCCTGGCGGTCGGTGCGCTGCTCATCGCGGTCTTCGTCGCCAAGTCGCAGCTGCCGAGTTTCGAGGAACTGAAATCCTCGCCCAACGGCCAGATGATCCGCGTCCATGCCGCCGACGGCACGGTGATCGTCTCGCTCGGGCCGAGCTATGGCGAATGGCTGTCCTACGACCAGATACCGATCGTCATGCGCGACGCGACGATCGCGGTCGAGGATCGCCGCTTCCGCCAGCATCCCGGCGTCGACCCGGTCGGCATCGCCCGCTCGGTCGAGGTCCGGCTGGAAAAGGGTCGCTGGAAACAGGGTGGCTCGACCATCACCCAGCAGATCACGCGCACCATCTTCCTGAACAACCAGAAGAAGTTCGGCCGCAAGTTCCGCGAGGCCATCCTGGCGCTGGCGATGGAGCTGAAATTCTCCAAGAACCAGATCCTCGAACTGTATCTGAACAAGGTCTATTATGGCGGCGGGGCGTACGGCATCGACGCGGCGGCCCGCAAATTCTTCGGCCACGGTGCCGAGCATCTGAGCCTGTCCGAGGCCGCGGTGATCGCGGGTCTGGTCAAGGCGCCGTCCAACTATTCGCCGACCGCCGATGCCGAGGCCGCCGTGGGCCGCGCGGGCGTGGTCATCCAGCAGATGGAGCGCAACGGCTTCATCACCCCGACCCAGGCCGCCAATGCCGATCCGCAGGCGCTGAAGCTGGCACCCGAGCCGAGGCAGAATTCGGTCCGCTATTTCACCGACTGGGCGCTGCCCCAGCTCGACACGCTGATCGACGAGCAGAGCGCACCGCTCGACGTGTGGACGACGCTCGACCTCAATATGCAGCGCGCCGCCGATGCCGCGGTTCGCCAGGATGCCCCGCCCGGAACGCAGGGCGCACTGGTCAGCCTGGACCGCGACGGCGGGGTGCGTGCGATGGTCGGCGGGCTCGACTACGTCTCGACCAACTATAACCGCGCGACGACGGCGGTCCGCCAGCCGGGTTCGGCGTTCAAGCTGTTCGTCTATCTCGCCGCGCTGGAAGCCGGTCACAAGCCCGAGGACCAGGTCGTCGACGAGCCCGTCACCATCGACGGCTGGTCCCCGCGCAACGATTCGCGCCGCAATTCGGGCAGCGTCTCGCTTCGCACCGCCTTCGCCTATTCGCTGAACACCGTGGCGGCGAAGCTGGGCCAGGAGGTGGGGTTCCAGACGGTCGCCGACATGGCGCGACGCTTCGGCATCACCACCCCGGTCAACACCCATCCCTCGATGGTGCTCGGCACCTCGGAAGTGCGGGTGATCGACATGACCAGCGCCTTTGCCAGCATCGCCAACAAGGGCGTGAAGGTGACGCCCTATGGCATCACCAAGGTCGTAGCGAACGGCCAGACCATCTACACGCATGAGGTGGATCGCAGCCATGTGCTGGTCGCGCCCTATGTCGCCGCCGAGATGACCGACCTGCTCCAGACCGCGGTCAACACCGGTACCGGCCGCGCCGCGCAGATCGGACGGCCGGTCGCGGGCAAGACGGGCACGACGACCAGCTCGAAGGACGGCTGGTTCCTGGGCTTCTCCAGCGGGATCACCACCGGCGTGTGGATGGGCCGCGACAATGGCAAGCCGGTCGCCGGGCTGCACGGCGGCACCGCACCCGCCAAGGCCTTTGCCGACTATATGCGCGTCGCCACCGCCAGCCGCCCGATCGAGCAGTTCGACACCCAGGTCACGCTGCCCGAATGGCAGTTGGAGCCGGATGAGGAGAGCTATTTCGGCCAGCCCGACAACGGCGTGTCGGCGGTGGACGCCGATGGCAATCCGCTGCCCCCGCCCAGCGCGGGCGCACCGGAGGATGGCAGCGAGGCGGTCGAGATTCCGACCCGCCGCGAACCGGGCGTTCCGGTCCCGATCCAGCAGCCGCAGCCGGGGGCGCCAGACCCGCAGCAGCCGCCACAGGCCCCCGCCCAGCCGCAGCGGCTGGACCAGGCCTGGATCGACCGGGTGACGGGTCGGGGCGCGGGTGGGGCAACGCGCGATCCGCGCGCGCCCGCCAACGGTCCGCGCGGCTCAATCCGCGAGCGTCAGGACGATCGACCGAACCAGTGAAGCCCCGCGCCATGCTGCCGCAACCAGGCGGTGGCGGGCGCGGGATCCTCGCCCAGCAGTTCGGCGACGAGCGCATGGAAGGCGGGGGCGTGGTTCATATGGACCCGGTGCGCGACCTCATGCGCCACCGTCGCGCGGCGGACATAGCCGGGCGCCAGAATCAGCCGCCAGCTATAGCGGATCGCACCGGTCGAGGCGCAGCTGCCCCAGCGCGCCTTGGGATCGGCGACGCTGACCTTGGACACGGTGACGCCCGCCAGACGCGCGACTTCCGCCGTCTCACGCGCCAGCGTCTCCAACGCCTGTCGCTTCAGCCAAGCCTCGACCCGGCGGCCGAGCGTCTCGACCGGCCCGGACGCTAGCAGCCGGTCGCCGTCACGCTGGATGACGCGGGCACGCCCTTCCTCCCATTCCAGCGTCAGCACCGTATCGCCGAACGGGATCGCCCCGCCCGGCACGAAAGGCTGCGGATGCGGCAGGCGCGCGCGCTGCGCGGCGATCCAGTCCTTCTTGTCCTCGGCCCAGGCGAGCGCCTTTTTCAGCCCAGCCCGCTTGGGCACGACCAGCCGGGCGGTGCCAGTGGCGGGATCGACGCTGAGGCGGATGGTCTTGGCAGTCGGATGACGGACGACTTCGTCGATCACAATTCCCGGTCCACGATATGGTTTTCGAAATCGCCCGCATCATCCTCGCTGATCGTCCAGCCGCGCACCGACTGGCCCGCGCGGTGCACCGCCTCGCGGTCGCCGCAGATCAGATAATGCCAGTCGGGCAGCGGCTCGTTCGCGGCGCGCAGGCGATAGGCGCAGGTGGTGGGCAGCCAGTCGATCGACCGGACATTGCCCATGGTCAACCGCACGCATTCGGAGACGAAGGCGCGGCGGTGGCGATAGTTGGAGCATTGCCCGCTGCGCCGGTCGAGCAGGCGGCAGGCGACGTTGGTCGGCACCAGCTCGCCCGTCTCCTCATCCTCCAGCTTGTGGATGCAGCATTTGCCGCAGCCGTCGCACAATGCCTCCCATTGCGCGCGGTCGAGGCTTTCGATCGGCTTTTCCCAGAACCGTTCCATCAGCACCGCTCCATCAGCGGACCCACTGGTCGAGCGACCTGGCGACCGCCTCCGGCCCCTCATCGGCGGGGACCAGCGCCAGCGGCTTGTTCGACGGGTCCATCAGATAGACCTGGCGGCTATGGTTCACCAGATAGCCGCCGCCCGGCGATGTATCACCCTTGGCCGACCACACGGCATAGGCCTTCTTCACCGCCTCGATCTGCGCGGGCGTGCCGGTCAGCCCGACGATGCGCGGGTCGAAGGCAGCGGCGAAGCGACCGACCACTGCGGGGGTGTCGCGTTCGGGATCGACGGTGATGAAGAGGGGGACGATCTTCTTCGCCTTGGCGGGCGCGCTGTTGTCGAGCCGCTTCAGGCCCGCCGCGATCGCCTGCATGTCGGTGGGGCAGACATCGGGGCAGAAGGTATAGCCGAAATACATCACGCGGTAGCGCCCGGCGAAATCGCGGTCGGTGACGGTCTTGCCCTTCGCGTCGGTCAGCTGGAACGGTCCGCCGATCTTCGCCCCCGCCAGCGGGGCCTGCGCTTCGGGCTGGGAGGGACCGCAACCGGCCAGGGGAAGCGCCAGCAGGGTCAGAAGGGACAGGAGCAATCGGGTCATGACGCCGACAGCCTTGCTGTGATAAATCGCTCGGCGCAAGCCATGCTCCATTGCTCAGGATCTCGTTTCATGTCCCTTCGCCCCCTGCTCGCCGCCATGCTGCTCGGCGCCCTCGCCATGCCGGCCGGAGCGCAGATGATGCAGTCGGAAAGCTACAAATTCCTTCAGGCCGTGCGCGAGGCCAAGGGCAATGACGTCACCAACATGCTGGACCGCCCCGGCGCCAGCATCATCAACACTCGCGACGTGACCAGCGGCGAGGGCGCGCTGCACATCGTCATCAAGCGCGGTGACGAGACCTATCTGCGCTTCCTGCTCCAGAAGGGCGCCGATCCGAACCTGCGCGACGGGCGCGGCAATACGCCGCTGCTGCTGGCGGTGGCGGGCGGGCAGCCCGACATGATCCGCGTGCTGACGGCGGCCAAGGCCAATCCGAATATCGGCAATGCCTCCGGCGAGACCCCGCTGATCCGCGCGGTGCAGCGCCACGACATCGGCATGGTCCGCGAATTGCTGAACGCCGGAGCCGATCCCGACATGGCGGACAGCGTCGCCGGTCTCTCGGCCCGCGAATATGCGTCGCAGGACGCCCGCAACACCGCGATCGCCAAGCTGTTCGCCGATACCCCGAAAAAGACCCGCGCGGCGGTGGCCGGCCCGAAGTTCTGATATCGTCGATCCTCCCCGGCACGGGGAGGTGGCAGGCCGGAGGCCTGACGGAGGGGGCTTCCCCATAGGATGCCCCTATTGGCACGCCCCCTCCACCATGCTTTGCAAGGTCCCCCTCCCCGCAAGCGGGGAGGAATCAGATCAGCCCCAGTTCCACCAGCTTGCCGACCAGCATTGGCGGCATGGTGTCGATCCCCGACGCCGCCCCGCCTAGATCGGGGGGCGCATCCGCCGCCTCCAGATACCGCCAGCCCTGATGCGCGCGCCGGGGCAGCGCCTGCACCAGCACCAGTTCGGGATCGATATGGATCGCACAGCGCCCGCCCTCGGCCTCGCCGAAGGACAGGATCGGCGATCGCGCGATCAGCTGGTGCTTCAGAATCCAGAACAGCGATCCCTGCCCCGCCACTTCCTCATGCCGCTTGGGCAGATAGCGCGTAGTCAGGAACACTGGCCCGTCCTGCGCGCGCATCTTCAGTCGTTCGGCCAGGTGATCGATACTGGTCGCCCCGAATGCGACCTTGGTCAGATGAAGCGCCATGTCGGCCCCGATGTGGGGACGGGTGTCCGGTACGGCTAGGGCCGCGTGAAGGCGATTTGCAGGCGGACCGCCCGTTCGTCGGCCCGTCCTTTCTGGCGGCACTTTTTGCTTTCGATACTGACTTGCAATAACATGCCATCATTCATAGGAGGCGGAAAAACAGGGAGTTCCCGCAATGCCGATCCTGATGACGCTCGCGGCCGGTGCCGCCGCCATCACCGCCCCGACCTCCACCCCCGTGGCGGCCGATCCTCAGGTCTCGCGCGACGACATCGTCGTCACCGGCCAACGTACCGAGGGCAAGGACGACTATACGATCGAGGGCCAGACGACCGCGACGCGCATCCCCCTGACCCTGCGCGAGACGCCGCAATCGGTCAGCATCGTCACGCGGCAGCAGATCACCGATTTCCAGCTGAACGACGTCAACCAACTGCTGACCACGGTGCCCGGAATCAACGTCCAGGCAAATGAAACCGACCGCGTCTATTATTCGGCGCGCGGCTTCGACATCCAGACCTTCCAGATCGACGGCATCGGCGTGCCCTTCGCCTTCGGCATCCAGACCGGATCGATCGACACCGCCATCTATGACCATATCGAGGTGGTGCGCGGCGCGCCCGGCCTGTTGTCGCCGACCGGCAACCCGTCCGCCGTCATCAACTTCGTCCGCAAACGCCCGACCAAGGATTTGCAGGCGACGGCCAGCGTCCAATACGGCTCGTTCAACAGCCTGCGCCTGGATGCGGATGTCAGCACGCCGCTGACCAAGGACGGCCATGTCCGCGCGCGTGTCGTCGGCGTGTTGTCGGACGCCGACAGCTATCTCGATCGCTATTCCTTGCGCCGCTGGACCGGGTACGGCGTGGTCGAGGCGGACCTGGGCCCCGACACCGTGCTGAGCGGCGGTTACGGGCATCAGGATCACCAGAGCCATGGCGCGATGTGGGGCGCGCTGCCGCTGACCTATACCGACGGCACCCGCATCGACATGCCGCGATCGACCAATGTCGCGCCCGAATGGTCGGGCTGGAACGTGATCGACCGGCAGATCTTCGGCGACCTGACCCATCATTTCGCCGGGGACTGGGTCGCACGGATCAGCGCGGTGCGCCGCGCGACCAGCGAGGCGGACGAGCTGTTCTACGTCTATGGCAATCCGGTGCGCGGGGCACCCAACGGCATCGCCCCTGACCCAACCAAGCCGGGCGAATTCCTGGGGATCAAGAGCTATCCCGGCGCCTTCCGCGCGCAGACGCGCAACCTGACCATGGAGGCCTATGCCACCGGCCCGTTCACGCTGTTCGGGCGCGAGCATCAGCTGATGTTCGGCGTCAACCGCAGCGCGCAGGATTACAAGCAGGGGTCGTCCTATGACTATTCACAGGTCGACCTGTTGCTGCCCTTCCCCGACCTGTTCCAGGGGAATTTCCCCAAGGTCAACTTCCCGACGACCTTCTCGACCGCTTATGCATCGAGCCAGAACACCCAGACCCGGCGCGAAACCGCCTATGGCCTGGTCCGCTTCAGCCTGGCCGATCCATTGAAGCTGATGCTGGGCGGCAACGTCACCCATGCGCGCAGCAAAGGCTTTTCCTACGGTGTCGACACCAATTACGACACGACGCGCTTCTCGCCCTTCGCGGGCGTCACCTATGACCTGAGCCCGTCGCTCAGCGCCTATGCCAGCTATACGACGATCTTCAATCCGCAGGACGCGATCGGCGAGGACGGCCGTATCCTGGCACCGGTCAGCGGCAAGAATATCGAGGCCGGGATCAAGGGCGACTGGTTCGGCGGACGGCTGAACGCCAGCGCGGCGATCTTCCGCGTCCACCAGAACAACACCGCCGAGAGCATCGGCTTCGTCAACGGCCGCTTCGTCTCGCGCGGGGTGAACGCCAAGTCGGAAGGTATCGAACTGGAGGTCGGCGGACGGCTGGCCGAGGGCGTACAGGTGACCGGCGGCTATACGCTGATGCGGGTCGAGGATCAGAAGGGCGATCCCGCCCGCCTGTTCGTGCCGCGCAATACCGGCCGCCTGAACATCGTCTATTCGCCACCCACGCTGCCTGAACTCAAAGTGGGTGCGTCCGCCCAGTATCAGAGCGTGATCTATACCCAGACCCGCTCGGTCCGGCAGGACGGCTATGCGCTGGTCGACCTGATGGCCAAGTACGACATCACCCGGCGGATCGCGCTGTCGGCGAACCTGCGCAACCTGACCAATGCCAAGTATCTGACCGCGCTCACCTTCGACGGCGGTTATTACGGCGCACCGCGCTCGATCCTGGGGACGGTGACGGTCCGGTATTGAACCCATTCTATTCCTCCCCGGCGCGGGGAGGTGGCAGGCCGACAGGCCTGACGGGGGAGGGTCGCCGCCAGGGACGACCTATGTGGAGAGCCCCCTCCACCATGCGTCGCATGGTCCCCCTCCCCGTGCCGGGGAGGATGATGGCAACAGAAAAGGGCGCCGGTGGAAACCCACCGACGCCCTTTTCTGATTTCCGGCGCTAGTCCGTCGGTCGCGAATTACGCAGCCTGCGGCAGAGCGGCCTTCGCCTGAGCGACGATCGCCTTGAAGGCTTCGCCCTCGTGCATGGCGATGTCGGCCAGGACCTTCCGGTCCAGTTCGACGCCCGCCAGCTTCAGGCCGTGCATGAACTGCGAATAGGTCAGGCCCTCGGCCCGGACACCCGCGTTGATGCGCTGGATCCACAGACCACGGAAGGTCCGCTTCTTAACCTTGCGGTCGCGATACGCATATTGACCGGCCTTTTCGACGGCCTGGCGCGCGATGCGGATAGTGTTCTTGCGACGGCCATAATAGCCCTTCGCCTGATCCAAAATCCGCTTATGCTTCGCCTTGGTGGTCGTGCCCCGCTTGACGCGTGCCATATCTTTCTACCCTTCCAGAAATCAGTTCAGGCCGTAAGGCGCCCAGGCCTTCACGGTCTTGGTGTCGGCATCGGACAGGACCGAGGTGCCGCGGTTCTGGCGGATATACTTGCCGTTATGGCTGATCAGGCGGTGGCGCTTGCCGGCGACGCCGTGCTTGAGCTTGCCGGTCGCAGTGAGCTTGAAGCGCTTCTTGACGCCGCTCTTGGTCTTGAGCTTGGGCATTTTTTTCCTTTCGCTAGAGCTAAGGCAGAAACGGCCGCGGCAGCCCTGATGGCCGGGCCGTTCGTGACACCTCGCTCGGGAAGCGGGCCGCATAGACGAAGCGGGGGAAGAATGCAACCGATCGCCCATCGGGAACCCCAAAGGGAACCCCAAAGGGAACCAGCGCCTCGCTTGCGCGCTTGGGATTGCCATGGATCAGGCACCTGCGGCCGATAATCCCGCGCGTTCGACCGCTGCCCGGCATGGGTGGCGTGTCTGGGCGATTCGCATCGTCATCGGCCTCATCACCGTCATCGCCGCGATCTGGCTGGTGCTGTTCGTCACCAAGGGACGGTTCCTGCGCCACCCCTTCGAGTCGATCGCGGGCGAGCTGACCCATCGGACCGTCCGCGTGGGCGGCGATTTCCAGCTCTATTTCGCGCCGTGGCGGATCAAGTTCGTCGCCGAGAAGATCGCCGTCTCCAACCCCGGCTGGGCGACCCGGCCAAACCTGTTCACCGCCGACCGGATCGATTCGCGCATTGCTCCGCTGTCGCTGCTGTTCGGCAGGCGGCGCTTCACCTGGCTGGAGCTGACCAATGGCGCGGTCGATCTGGAATGGACGCCCGACCACCGCACCAACACATGGACCTTCAGCGACAAGAAGGGCGGCAAGCGGCTGGAGTTCCCGCGTATCGACGTGGCCGCGGTGAACGGCACCACGATCCGCTACCGCGACCCCCGGATGCAGGTGACGGCGGATCTGGCGCTGGCCGATTTCCGGTCGCAGGACGCCCGCATCGGTCGAGCGGTCGGCGTGCGCGGCAAGGGCGTGATCCGCGAGACGCCGTTCTTGCTCAACGCGCAACTGCTCTCGCCCGACGCCACCGCCAATCGCGGCAAGAACGAACTGGTCGCGCGGATGCGCGCGGCGGGCAATATCGTCGATATCACCGGCACCCTGCCCTCCATCGCCGATGTCGAGAATGTGCCGCTACGTACCCGCGCGCGCGGCAAGGACCTGTCCACCCTGCTCGACGTCATCGGCGTCGTCATCCCTCGCACCCGCACCTATGACCTGCATGCGCAACTGGTGAAGGACGGCGACGTCTATCGCTTCACCAGGATGAAGGGCAATTTCGGCGACAGCGACCTGGCGGGCAAGCTGACCGTCACGCATGGCGAGCGGCTGCACCTCGATTCGACGCTGACGACCGACAAGCTCGACATCATCGATGCCGCGCCCTTCATCGGCTACAACCCCGATATCGTCGCGACCAAGGGCGCGGAGGCCGCCGCCGCCGCGACCGGCGTCGGGCCACAGCGATTGCTGCCCGACGCCGCGCTGCCCGTGGCGACGATGCAGCGGTTCGATGCCGATCTGAAATGGACGATCCGCACCGTGCGGTCGCGCCGGGTGCCGATCTCGAACGTCGACCTGACGCTGGCGCTGGATCGCGGCAAGCTGACTCTGTCGCCGCTGCGCTTCGCGATGGCGCGGGGCGACGTGTCGTCCGACCTGCTGTTCGACACACGCAAGCGGCCCAGCCTGGTGCGCTACGACATCCGCCTGTCGCCGACCCCGCTGGGGCGGTTGCTGGCGGGCTGGGGCGTGGCGGAGGCGGGGACGACCGGCACGGTCAAGGGCCGCGTCCAACTGACCGGGCGCGGCGACACCATCCATGATTCGCTCGCCAGCGCGAACGGGCGGATGGCGTTCATCCTGCCGGCGGGCTCGCTATGGACCAAGAATGCGCAGCTCGCCGAGCTCGACATCGGCACCTTCGTCCAGAAGATGTTCGAAAAGGAACTGAAGGAGCCGGTCCAGATCAATTGCGGCCTGATCGCCTTCACCGTGCGCGGCGGCGTGGCGGCGGCGGACCCGATCCTGATCGACACATCGAAGAACGTCATCACCGGGCGCGGCGGGTTCAGCTTCCGCAACGAAGCGCTCGACATGGCGGTCCGCGCCGATGCCAAGACCTTCAGCCTGTTTTCCGGCCAGTCGCCGGTCGGCATCACCGGCAGCTTCGCGCATCCCGGCATCAACCCGATCAGCGGCAGCCTGTTGGCGCGCGCCGGGGCCGGGCTGGGACTGGCGGTCGTCGCGACACCGCTGGCGGGCGTGCTGGCCTTTGTCGATGTCGGCGACGCGAAGGCTGCGGCCTGCGGCCCGGTCCTATCGGGCGCGCGGGCGAGTGCGCAACGTACCAGCAAGGGCGCTCCGCGCGACGATGTCGGGCGCGGCACCACCGCCAAGGCCGAGGACGGGAAAGGCAATCCGGGCGAGGCCAAGGCGCAGCGCAAGAAATTCCTGGGGATCTTCTGATCCTCCCCGGCACGGGGAGGGGGACCGCCGCGAAGCGGTGGTGGAGGGGGTTCTCCACCGGGCGAGTCTATTTGGGGCGCTCCCCCTCCACCAGCCTTCGGCTGGTCCCCCTCCCCGTGCCGGGGAGGAGCAACTTGCCCCCGCGATCAAAACTATGGCGGTCCCCCCGTACCTTGCTTATGATCGTCCTCCGCGCAGCCGGGGGGCCGCGTCATGGTCTCATCGCCCCAAGCGGGATAGTTAAGCAGCGCGCATGAATCGTTTCGCCATCGGTATCGCCGGCATTCTCGTCATTCTGGGCATCGCCGTTGCCCTGTCTTCCGACCGCCGGGCGATCCGTCCGCGCGTCGTCGGCGCGGCCTTTGCCTTGCAGGCGGGGATCGCGGTCCTCGTCCTCTATGTGCCGTGGGGCAAGCGGGTGCTGCAATGGCTGTCGGGCGGGGTCGCCGGGCTGCTCGGCTATGCGAACGAGGGAACCAAGTTCCTGTTCGGCGCGCTGGCATCCGACCCGCTGGGCCGGAATTTCGCGATCCAGGCGCTGCCGGTCATCATCTTCTTCGCCGCGCTCGTATCGATCCTCTATTATCTGGGGATCATGCAGCTGGTCGTGCGCTGGCTGGGCGGCGCGATCGAGAAGGTGATCGGCGTGTCGAAGGTCGAATCGCTCTGTGCGGCGGCCAATGTCTTCGTCGGCCAGTCCGAATCGCCGCTCGTCATCCGCCCCTATCTGGCCGGTCTCACCCCGGCGCAGCTGTTCACCGTGATGACCAGCGGCATGGCGGGCGTGGCGGGCACGATCCTGGCGGCCTATGCCTCGATGGGCATCTCGATCGAATATCTGCTCGCGGCCAGCTTCATGGCGGCGCCGGGCGGCATCCTGATGGCCAAGATCATCATGCCCGACCGGATCGAGCCGCCCGAGGGCGAATTGCCACTGGAAGATATGTCGGCCGAAGACCGTGAGATTCGTTTGGCCGCAAGCCGTCGCATCGGCCCTGGTCTGGGACTAGCGGCACTGCCTAGCGAGGGGGCGGCAGGTGATTCGCTGCCGGAAGCCACGCATGACGAGGAAAAGCCCGCCAACATCATCATGGCGGCGGCGCAGGGTGCGCAGACCGGCGTGAAGCTGGCCGTCGCGGTCGGCGCGATGGTGCTGGCCTTCGTCGCGCTGGTCGCTCTCGCCAACGGCCTGCTCGGCGGGCTGGGCAATCTGATCGGCATTCCGGGGCTGAGCTTCCAGGCGCTGCTGGGTTATGTGTTCCAGCCGATCATGGCGCTGCTCAACGTGCCGTGGAAGGAAGCGGGCATCGCGGGCGGCCTGTTCGGCGAGAAGATCGTGCTCAACGAGTTCGTCGCCTATATCGACCTGGGCAAGCAGGCCGCTCAGCTCTCGCCGCGCACCGTCGCGGTCATCACCTTCGCGCTGTGCGGTTTCGCCAACTTCTCGTCGATCGCGATCCAGATGGCGGTGACGGGCAGCCTCGCCCCCAACCAGCGCCCGACCATCGCCCGCCTGGGTATCCGCGCGCTGATCGCGGGGAGCCTGGCGAACCTGATGTCGGCGGCGCTGGCCGGTCTGCTGATCGCGTAAGTTCCTCCCCGCTCCGGGGAGGTGGCAGCGCATAGCGCTGACGGAAGGGGTCCTCCTCACTGGACTCCCTTTGCGGCCCGCCCCCTCCACCATGCTGCTCTCTTATCCAC
>NZ_LDTF01000065.1 GCF_001477495.1 Sphingomonas yabuuchiae | reverse complement strand
CCCGCGAGCGGGGAGGATTTGAGAAGACATCATGACCCAGACCGCCTCTTCCACCAATTTCGTCAATGTCGGCGAGCGGACCAACGTCACCGGCTCGGCGGCGTTCAAGAAGATGATCCTGGCGGGCGATTACACCCGCGCGGTGGAGGTGGCGCGCAGCCAGGTCGAGAATGGCGCGCAGGTGGTCGACGTCAACATGGACGAAGGGCTGCTCGACGCCGAATACGCCATGACCACCTTCCTCAAGCTGATCGCCGCCGAGCCTGATATCGCACGCGTGCCGATCATGATCGACAGCTCGAAATGGAGCGTGATCGAGGCGGGGCTGAAGTGCGTCAGCGGCAAGCCGATCGTCAATTCGATCAGCATGAAGGAAGGCGAGGAGGCGTTCCTCCATTATGCCCGCCGCTGCATGGCCTATGGCGCGGCGGTGGTCGTCATGGCGTTCGACGAGGTCGGCCAGGCGGACACCAAGGACCGCAAGGTCGAGATCTGCGCGCGCGCCTATGACCTGCTGATGGGGATCGGCTTTCCGCCCGAGGATATCATCTTCGACCCCAATGTCTTCGCGGTAGCCACCGGCATCGAAGAGCATAACAATTACGGCGTCGACTTCATCGAGGCATGCCGGGAGATCAAGGCGCGCTGCCCGCATGTCCATATCTCGGGCGGCCTTTCCAACCTGTCCTTCTCGTTCCGCGGCAACGAGCCGGTGCGCCGCGCGATGCACTCGGTGTTCCTCTACCACGCCATTCCGGCGGGGATGGACATGGCGATCGTCAATGCGGGCCAGCTCGACGTATACGACACGATCGACCCCGAACTGCGCACCGCCTGCGAGGATGTCGTGCTCAATCGCGACCCGGATGCGGGCGAGCGGCTGGTCGCACTGGCCGAGCGCTATCGCGGCACCGATGCGGTCGCCGAGAAGCAGGCGGCCGAATGGCGCAGCCTGCCCGTGACCAAGCGGCTGGAATATGCGCTGGTCAAGGGCATCGACGCGCATGTCGTCGACGATACCGAGGAGTGCCGGCAAGCGTTCGCGCGCCCCATCGAGGTGATCGAAGGCCCGCTGATGGACGGCATGAACGTCGTCGGCGACCTGTTCGGATCGGGCAAGATGTTCCTGCCGCAGGTGGTCAAGTCCGCCCGCGTCATGAAGAAGGCGGTCGCGCACCTGCTGCCCTTCATCGAGGCAGCGAAGGAGCCGGGCGCCAAGGGCAAGGGCAAGATCGTGCTCGCGACCGTGAAAGGCGACGTGCACGATATCGGCAAGAACATCGTCGGCGTCGTGCTCCAGTGCAACGGCTTCGAGGTGGTCGACCTCGGCGTCATGGTCCCCTGGTCGAAGATCATCGCCTCGGCGGTCGAGCATGACGCCGACATGATCGGCCTGTCGGGCCTGATCACCCCCTCGCTGGACGAGATGGTGACGGTCGGCGAGGAGATGCAGCGGGCGGGCATGACCATGCCGCTGCTGATCGGCGGTGCGACGACCTCCAAGGTTCACACCGCGCTGCGTATCGCGCCCGCCTATAAGGGGCCGGTGGTCCATGTCCTGGACGCCAGCCGCGCGGTCGGCGTGGCGACGACTTTGGTGTCCGATACCCAGCGCGACCCCTATGTCGCTCAAGTCGCGGCGGATTACGAAGCCGTCCGCAAGGCGCGCGAAGGGAAGGGGGCGAACGCGCTCCTGCCGTTGGAGGACGCCCGTGCGCGCGGTTTCGTCGCGGACATGGCCTTGAAGGCGGGCGAGCCCAGGCAGCCGGGCGTGCATGTCTATCAGGATTGGGACCTGTCCGACCTGCGCGACTATATCGACTGGACGCCGTTCTTCCGCGCCTGGGAACTGGCGGGCAACTTCCCCGCGATCCTGACCGACGAAGTGGTCGGCGAGAGCGCCAGCGGGCTCTATGCCGATGCGCAGGCCATGCTCGACACGATCATCGCCGAGAAGTGGCTGACCGCGCGCGGCGTCGCTGCGCTGTGGCCGTGCCGCCGCGACGGCGACGACGTGATCCTGACCGCCGGGGACGGGGAAACCCGCATCCCCTTCCTGCGCCAGCAGATCGCCAAGCGCGAGGGGCGCGCGAATATGTGCCTGGCCGACTTCATCGATCCGGCGGGCGACTGGATCGGCGGCTTTGCGGTCGGCATCCACGGCATCGACGCGCATATCGAGCGGTTCCGTGCGGGTCATGACGATTATAACGACATCCTGCTCAAGGCACTGGCGGACCGTCTGGCCGAGGCCTTTGCCGAGCGGCTCCACGCGCATGTTCGCACCGACCTGTGGGGCTATGCGGCGGGCGAGCAGCTGACCAACGAGGCGCTGATCCGCGAACAGTATCGCGGCATCCGTCCCGCGCCGGGCTATCCCGCCTGCCCCGAACACAGCATCAAGCGGACGCTGTTCGACCTGCTGGGCGCGGAACAGTCGGTGGGGTTGGAGTTGACCGACAGCTTTGCCATGCTGCCGACGGCGGCGGTCAGCGGCTTCTATTTCGGCCATGGTCAGGCCGAGTATTTCGGCGTGGCGCGGATCGGTGAGGATCAGGTGGCGGACTATGCCGCGCGGCGCGGCGTCGATGTGGCGCAGGCCACCCGCTGGTTGCGTCCTAACCTGGATTGATAATCTCGGATTTGATCGCGGCTAAGTTCCTAAAAAATCAGAATTTCATGGTTGATCGGACCGTTCTGTGCCCTTGCAAGTGTAGGTATGGTTGCTACCCTTGACGCTTGACCGGGGGGTGTTGCCGAGGCCGTTGCGGCAAGGCGGCGTCCCCGTTGGCGGGGAACGGGGGTTAGGTGCCGAGCAGGGCGTTTGAGATCGAGATCAGCAATCTCGAATTGATTGCGGCATGTTGGGGGCCGGGCGTGGCGGACCATGTCGCACACCGCATCGCAACCCGGCTGTGCGAATTCGGGCTGCGGATCGAGCAGGATGCGGCGCACCGGCGCTTTCGAGTCTTGGGCGACGCCGCGCATGACGGGCCCGTGTCCTGGGACCACCTGGCCGATCTGTCCTATCATCTGACCGCCGAACCGATCGGTATCGAGGCGATGACCGGCGAACCCGGTGCGGGTGTCCATGCGGTGATGACCTGGCAGAATGACGAGCCGCCCCGCTATCGCGGGCCGCGCGACGTGCGCCGCGATCATGGCGATGACGGATTGTCGCTTTACAGGAACGACATGCACCTGATCGCCCGGGCCTTTCGCTGCGCGGCCGAGGGGCGGATGGTGGCGCACTGGCAGCCGGTCCGTCATCATGCCGACCCGTCGCGCATCCTCTATCATGAGGGTCTGGTCCGCTTCGACGGCCCCGGCGCGGGGCTGTCCCCCTCGACGCTCTTTCCGGCGCTGGAGCGGACGGGGATCGCTTCGACCTTCGACCGGGTGATGGTGCGCCATGTGCTGGATGAACTGCGGGCGCATCCCGATGCGGTGCTGGCGGTCAATATTTCGGCCAACTCGGCACATCTGAACGGATGGTGGCGCGGCGTCCTGACCATGCTGGCCGCGCAGCCCGACCTTGCCGCACGGCTGGTCGTCGAGATCACCGAAACTGAGCCGATCACGCATATCCATGACGCGATCACCTTTGCCCGCGCGCTGCGCGCGACGGGGGCGACGCTGGCACTGGACGATTTCGGGGCGGGCTTCACCTCGATCCGCCAGTTGATGGATCTGGTCCCCGCGCTGGTAAAGGTCGACGGCCTGTTCCTGCAACGGGCGGTGCGCGATCGCGAACCCTGTCACAGCCTGCCGCATCTGGTCGGCCTGATCCGCGAACTGGGGGGCACGGTGATCGTCGAGGGTGTCGAAACCCAGACCATGGCCGACCTCGCTTATGTCAGCGGTGCGGTGTGGCAGCAGGGTTATCATCACGGCCGCCCCTCCGCCGCCCGACGCGGCACCGAACAGGTCGAACCGGTGGCGCGCATCGTGGCCGGCAAGGGCTGAACAACCTCGATCAACTGTAGGATTGATCCTTATCAATATCACTGAGAAATGATCTGCAATTTATTGGGATTGGGTCATCTTTCGGAACGTCCGGTTTCGGCGCGGCGTTGGGTCATGCCATGTCAGATACGATCAGCAGCCTCTTTCCCGCTCAGGACCCCAGCGAGCCGGAATCCTCCGCGATGCTTCGCGCCCATATTGCGGAGGTCGATTTTCCCTGCGTCGGCGCAAAGGCGGCGATGGCGCGCGGGACTCTCGAAATCCTGGGTGCGCGCGACATCGCCAGCGCCTGGGACGATTTGCGCATTCACGATTGCCTGCGCCGTTTCGCCGAACGCTACCGGGCCGAGCCACAGCTCTTCCGCAGCCTCGCCGTGGTGTTTGCCGGGCCGGATACGCTGGACGAAGCCGCGTTCGAGCGGGCGGTCTGGTCGCGCATCCAGTCGCTGTCGGACAAGGATGTCTGGTTGGGCCAGGACTGGGACGAGCGGGTCAGTGCCGATCCCGACGACCCGCATTTCTCCCTGTCCTTTGGCGGCGAGGCGTTTTTCGTCGTGGGGCTGCACCCCAAGGCCAGCCGCCCCGCGCGCCGCTTCCCGCGCCCGGCGATGATCTTCAACCTGCACGATCAGTTCGAAATTCTGCGCGCGCAGGGGAAATACGAGACGATGCGCGAAAAGATCCTGATGCGTGACGAGGCGCTGGCCGGTTCCCGCAATCCGATGCTCGCCCGCCACGGCGAATTGAGTGAGGCACGCCAGTATAGCGGGCGCGTGGTCGAGGAGGGCTGGCGCTGTCCCTTCCATTATGCGGGCAGTGCGAGCGAGGCCAAGCCATGAGCCGCCAGACGGTTGAAATCCCCCCGCGCAGCGGCGACGCGTTCCGCATGGCCAAGGGCGACAGCCTGACCGTCATCGATCCACGCGGGCGGCAGGTGGCCGATCTGCTCGCCTTTAATGCGGACGATCTGGACGAAGTGATCTCGTCGGGTCGCACGCTCGACTATGCCGAGACGATCCGGCTGACGACCGGGCACAAGCTCTATTCCAACCGCTCGCGGGTGATGCTGGAGATCGTCGAGGACATGGTCGGGATGCACGATTTCCTGCTGACGCCGTGTTCGGTCGATACGTTCGACCATTTCTATCCCGACCTGCCGCGCCATCGCGGGTGCTTCGGCAATCTGGCGGCGGCGCTGGAGCCTTATGGCGTGACGCCCGACCGCATCCCGGTGGCGTTCAACTGCTTCATGAACGTGCCGATCGATGGGACCACCGGCAAGCTGGAGGTGCTGCCCCCGCTGAGCACGCCCGGGGATCATATCCGCTTCGTGGCGCATATGGACCTGGTGATCGGGCTCACCGCGTGTTCGGCGCCTGCGTCCAACGGGGGGAGCTTCAAGCCGATCGAGTATAGGGTGGAGCGGGCTTAAAATCCTCCCCGGCACGGGGGGGACCGCCGCGAAGCGGTGGTGGAGGGGGATCGCCGCACGGGACGTCCTGTGTGGAAGCCCCCCCTCCGTCAGCGCTGCGCGCTGCCACCTCCCCGTGCCGGGGAGGAATTCTTACCGCTTGCACGTATCCGCCGCGCCCGGATCGAGGTCCAGGCAGCGCCCGTCCACACCCGGGATCGGCAACCCGATGGTCGCCGCCAGCGTCGGGGCGATATCGACCGTCTCGACCGACAGCGGCTGCTCGAACCCGGCCATGCCCTTGCGCCAGAACAGGATCGGCACCCGGCGGTCATAGTCCCAGGGGGAGCCGTGCGTTTCGACATAACCGGGGGCTGGCTCTTCGATGGTGGTCACGCGTGGGCGCAGCAGGATCAGCAGGTCGCCCGAGCGGGTCGGGTCATAGGACGACCGCGCCTTTTCCTTCAGCGTCCAGGTTTCCGGCGGCGTGGTCGGCCAGGGCGTCGCCGCGATCTCGTCGCGGGTCAGCGCGGCGGCGACCTGCGGCAATGCTTCGTAGCGGCGCTTGGCCTCCGCCAGCACCTTCGCGCGGGTCGCGGCGGGCAGGGCGGTGTTGATATAGATGTCGCCCTCGGCGCTCATCATGAGCGGCGGATCGTTGGGCAGGCCCATCGCCTTGGCGATCGCGGCCGACATCGCCTTGGTCTTGGCCTCGGGCTCGACATGGCTTTCCATCGGCATGGCGCGAATCTGCTGGCGCTCGGTCATGTCGTGCGCGCCGTGATCGGCGGTCAGCATGACCTCATAATCCACGCCGGTCGCGTCGAGCACGTCGAAGAAGCCCGCCAGCGAACGGTCCAGCTCGGCCATCTGGATGCACATCTCGGCGCCCTGGGTGCCCAGCGCGTGGCCGATATAGTCGGTCGCCGACAGGCCGACCGACAGGATGTCGGTCTGCGGCCCCTGGCCCAGCTTCATGTCCTGGACGAAGCCCGCCGCCATCGCCAGCACCGCCGCATCGGCGGCGGGCGAGACGCGGAAAGCCTTCAGGTCGCCCGCCGCGCGCTGGAACCGGCCGGTGCCCAGCGTCTGGCTGCCGACCGTGATCGGCCGGTCGAGCGGCTTGCAGAAACCGGGCAGCGGCATGGCGTCCTGCGGCCGGACGATCAGGTCGGCCACCGCCTTGCGGGTGCGTTCGACCACCGGCGGCACGGTGCGTCCGGCATAGGAGACATAGGTCTTGCCGTCCCACCACCAGATCTCGTCCATCTTGTGCCCGCCCATCATCACGGCGGCGCGGTCTTTCCCCGCGACCGAGACGGTGCGCACGCGGGGATCGGCGGTCTTCATCCGCTCGCCCAGCGTCGGAACCTTCAGATGCTTGTCCGAGACGATGTAATTATTGTGGTCCATGCCCGCGACGCTTTCGTCCTCGGAGCAATAGACGATCTTGTCCGGGCGGTTCACCGACTGGTCGACCCAGTTGTTGGCGATGATCCCGGTATGGGCGGGACGATAGCCGGTCAGGATGGTCGAGTGGCCGGGGCAGGTCTCGGTCGCGGCATGGCTCTGATAGCCCGAGGGAAAGACCGCACCGGTCAGCAGGCGCGCCATGCCGCCGGTGAAGTGGTTGCGATATTGCTGGAACAGGTCGGCCGAGAACTGGTCGACCGAGATCGCCACGATCAGCTTGGGCGGCGTCGCGGGAAAGGGTGGCTGCGGCGTGCCCGGCAGCGTGACGACCGGCGCAGGCGCGGCACCGGGGGCGGGGCTGGCGGTCTGGGCATGGGCGGCGGGCGCGGCAAAAAGCGCGACGGAGGCCAGGAGCACGGCAGTCAGGGAGTTCATGGGCAACCTTGGTGCAAAGCAGGGACAGGGGCGCTATGGAACGCGAAAGCGGGTTAGGGCAAGGTCGATGCGCGGTTGGTTTTACATCCTGATGACGGCTCTGTTCATGCTGGTGGCGGCAGGCCCCGGCATGGCCGAAAGCGCGCCCGCGCCCGGTGCCATCCATCTGGCGATGCGACTGGTCGCCGAAAGCGAAACCCCGGCGGCGGGCGGCCGCACCACGCTGGCCATCGTCGCGACGCCGGACAAGGGCTGGCACGGATACTGGAAGAATGGCGGCGATGCGGGCCTGCCGACCGAGGCGCACTGGACGCTGCCCGGCGGCGCGAGCGCGGGGGAGTTGCGCTATCCGGTGCCCGGACGACTGAAGATCGCCGGGTTGATGAACTATGTCTATGAGCGGCCCTTCACGCTGCTCGTCGATCTGTCGGTCCCCGCCGGGCTGGCGAAGGGTACGCCGCTGCCGGTCACGGTGAAGCTTGATTATCTGGTTTGCACGGACACCATCTGCGTGCCCGAGAGCCAGACGCTGTCGACGACGCTGACGGTCGGTGACGGTGCCATCGATCCTTCCAGGCGCGCCGAGTTCGACCGGTGGCGCGCCGCCCTGCCCAAGCCGCTCGGAGGTGACGGCGTGATCGAGACGCAAGGCAAGCAGGTGCGGATCGCCGTGCCGCTGCCCGCATCGGTCGCGGTCAAGGACGCCTATTTCTACCCCGAGCGCAGCGGCATCATCGACCATGCCGCGCCGCAGGTGATGACGCGCAGCGGCGACCAGCTGATCCTCGCCATGCCCGTCGCCGCGGTGCCGACGCCGGGTCCGGTGTCGGGCGTGCTGTCGATCG
>NZ_LDTF01000064.1 GCF_001477495.1 Sphingomonas yabuuchiae | reverse complement strand
CCCCTCCACCACCGCTTCGCGGCGGTCCCCCTCCCCGTGCCAGGGAGGATTCTTTTGCCCAAAACAAAAAGGGCGGGCACCTCGCGATGCCAGCCCCCTTCGTTGATCCGGTAATGCCCGATCAGATGTGGATCGGCTTGCCCTGTACTGCCATGGCGGCTTCCTTGAGCGCCTCGGCATGGGTCGGGTGCGCGTGGCAGGTATAGGCGATGTCTTCCGACGTCGCGCCGAACTCCATCGCCTGGGCGGCCTGTGCGATCATCGTGCCGGCGAGCGACGAGATGATCCACACGCCCAGCACGCGATCGGTCTTGGCGTCGGCGATGACCTTCACGAAGCCGTCGGTGTCCCGGTTGGTCTTGGCGCGGCTGTTCGCCATGAAGGGGAACTTGCCGACCTTGACCTCGCCACGCTCCTTGGCGGCTTCTTCCGACAGGCCGACACCGGCGATCTCGGGCATGGTGTAGACGACGCTGGGGATGACGTCGTGGTTCACGATGCCGGTTTGCCCTGCGATATTCTCCGCCACCGCGACGCCCTCGTCCTCGGCCTTGTGCGCGAGCATCAGGCCCGGCGCCACGTCGCCGATCGCCCAGACGCCGTCGACATTGGTCGCGAAGTCATGGTCAATCTCGACCTGGCCACGGCCGTTCAGCTTCACGCCCGCCGCTTCCAGACTCAGCCCGTCGGTGTTGGGCTTGCGGCCGATCGCGACCAGCACGGCGTCGGCCGACAGCGTTTCCGCCGCGCCGCCAGCCGCCGGTTCGACCGACACGGTAGCGCGGTCGCCCTCGACGGTGACGCCGGTCACCTTGGTCGAGGTCTTCAGTTCCATGCCCTGCTTCTTGAACAGCTTGGCCGATTCCTTGCGGACCTCGCCGTCGAAGCCCGGCAGGATCTGGTCGAGATATTCGACGACCGTGACCTTGGCGCCCAGACGACGCCAGACCGAGCCCAGCTCCAGCCCGATCACGCCGCCGCCGATGACGACCAGGTGTTCCGGCACCTTGGGCAGCGCCAGCGCGCCGGTCGAGTCGACGACGACCTTCTGGTCGATCTCGACACCCGGCAGCGGGGTCACGACCGAGCCGGTCGCGATTACGATGTCGCGTGCGGTGACGGTCTGGTCGCCGACCTTGACCGTGCTCGAGTCCTGGAACGCGGCCTTGCCCTTCAGCCAGGTGACCTTGTTCTTCTTGAACAGATACTCGATGCCGCCGGTCAGCTCGCCGACCGCCTTGGCCTTTTCGGCGTGCATCTGGTCGAGGTTGAGCTTGGCACCCTCGATCTCGACGCCGAACTTGGCAAGGGCACCGTGCGATGCTTCCTCGAACAGTTCGGACGCGTGGAGCAGTGCCTTGGACGGGATGCAGCCGACATTGAGGCAGGTGCCGCCCAGCGTCTCGCGCGCTTCGGCGCATGCGGTCTTCAGGCCCAGCTGCGCCGCGCGGATCGCCGCGACATAGCCGCCGGGGCCGGCGCCGATCACCAGGACGTCATAGTCATACTCAGCCATTTGTCTCTCCCGTTCCCCGGCTCTCGGGGTCCAGCCTGCGGGCGCACCCGCCTGTCACAGCAAGGACGGACCCTCGACCGTTCGAGGGCCCGTATAGATCACAAAGCGATCAGAGGTCGATCAGGATGCGCGTCGGATCCTGGATCGCGTTCTTCAGCGCGACGAGGAAGGTCACCGCCTCGCGGCCGTCGATGATGCGGTGGTCGTAGGACAGCGCCAAGTACATCATCGGACGGATCACGATCTGGCCGTCGACGACGACCGGGCGCTCCTCGATCCGGTGGAGGCCCAGCACCGCCGACTGGGGCGGGTTGATGATCGGGGTCGACATCAGCGAGCCGAACACGCCGCCGTTGGAGATGGTGAAGGTGCCGCCCTTCATCTCGTCCATCTTCAGCGTGCCGTCCTTGGCGCGCTTGCCGAAGTCGCCGATCGTCTTTTCGATGCCCGCGACCGTCAGGTCCTGCGCATCGCGGATGACCGGCACGACCAGGCCGTTCGGGGCCGAGACGGCGACCGAGATATCGGCATAGTCGTGATAGACGATCTCATCGCCCTCGATCGAGGCGTTGACCGAAGGGATGTCCTTCAGCGCCATCGTCGCGGCCTTCACGAAGAAGCCCATGAAGCCCAGGCGGACGCCGTGCTTCTTCTCGAACAGGTCCTTATACTTGGCCCGCGCCTCGATCACCGCGGTCATGTCGACGTCGTTGAACGTCGTCAGCATCGCGGCGGTGTTCTGCGCTTCCTTCAGGCGCTTGGCGATCGTCTGACGCAGGCGCGTCATCTTCACGCGCTCTTCCTTGCGCGCCGAATTGGCGGGGGCAGCGGCCGGAGCAGTAGCGGCCGGAGCCGGTGCGCTCGACTTGTTGGCAGCGGCGGCAGCGACATCTTCCTTGGTGATGCGGCCGTCCTTGCCGGTGCCCTTGATCGTCGCGGGGTCGAGGCCATGCTCCAGCACAGCACGACGCACCGACGGCGAGAGTGCTGCGGGCGATTCGCTCGACTCGTCGCCAGCAGGCGCAGCGGCGGGCGCCGGAGCAGCTGCCGGGGCTGCGGTCACGGCCGGGGTCGCCGCTTCGGTCTTGGCCGGGGCCGCGCCACCGGCCTCGACGGTCGCCAGCAGCGCGCCGACCTGCACCGTGTCGCCGACCTTCACGGCATGCTCGCCCATGACACCCGCCACCGGCGAGGGCACTTCGACCGAGACCTTGTCGGTCTCCAGGCTCGCGATCGGCTCGTCGACCGCCACCGCGTCACCCGGCTGCTTCAGCCATTCGCCCAGCGTCGCTTCGGAGATCGATTCGCCCAGTACCGGGACCAGAACTTCAGTCGCCATTTCCATTTCCTCCACCCGGCGAGCCGGGGTTCTTACGCGGGCGGGCAAAACGCCCGCGCCAGATTTCATCCCTCCCCGGCTCGATCACGAACCGGGGAACTCGGTAAGTCAGTCCGCCGCCGCCGTGGTCGGCTTGGCGGTGGTGTTGCTGCCCTCGGCGCGCGTCCGGCGGATTTCCTCGCGGACATTATGGCCCAGCGCATCGGCGACCAGCGCGCCCTGCTCGGCGGTGTGGCGCTTCATCAGGCCGGTGGCGGGCGAAGCCGCCGCCGCACGCCCCGCATAACGCGCCCGCTTCACGCTCGCACCGGCGGCCGCCAGCGACTCCTCGATCAGCGGCTCGACGAAGAACCAGTAACCGTTGTTCTTCGGCTCTTCCTGCGCCCAGACCACGTCCTGCAGGTTCGGCATGCGCGCGATCCGCTTGGCGAGCGCATCGCTCGGGAACGGATAGAGCTGCTCAACGCGAACAATCTGCGTGCCCGTGTCGCCCGCCGCATCGCGTGCCTCGATCAGGTCGTAAGCGACCTTGCCGGTGCACAGGACCAGCCGCGTCGTGGCCTCGTCGGCAGCACCGTTGGTGTCCGACAACAGGCGACGGAAGTGGCTCTCGCCCTGGAAGTCCTCGGCCTTCGACACCGCCAGCTTGTGACGCAGCAGCGACTTGGGCGTCATCACGATCAGTGGCTTGCGGAAGTTACGATGCATCTGGCGGCGCAACAGGTGGAAATAGTTGGCCGGGGTGGTGCAGTTCGCAACCTGGATATTGTCGTTGGCGCAGGACTGGAGGAAGCGCTCGGGACGGGCCGACGAGTGCTCCGGCCCCTGCCCTTCATAGCCATGCGGCAGCAGCATCACGAGGCCGTTGGCGCGCAGCCACTTGGACTCACCGCTCGTGATGAACTGGTCGATCATGATCTGCGCGCCGTTGACGAAGTCGCCGAACTGCGCCTCCCACATGACCAAAGTCTTCGGGTCGGCGAGTGCGTAACCGTACTCGAAGCCGAGCACGCCGTACTCGGACAGCGGGCTGTCGAGCACTTCGAAGCTGCCATGCTCGACGGTCTTGAGCGGAACGTACTTATGCTCGTCGGTCTGGTCGACCCAGACGGCATGACGCTGCGAGAAGGTGCCGCGACCCGAATCCTGGCCCGACAGGCGCACGCCATAACCTTCCGACAGCAGCGAACCGAAGGCCAGCGCCTCGCCGGTCGCCCAGTCGAAATTCTCGCCGGTGGCGAACATCTGGCGCTTGGCGTCGAGCACGCGGTTCAGCGTCTTGTGGACCTGAAGCCCTTCGGGGATCGTGGTCAGCGTGCGGCCGATCGCGTCGAACAGCTTCTTGTCGAGGCCGGTCTCCACGTTGCGGCGACCCTGGTCGGTCTCCTTCGGCGCCGACAGACCCGACCAGCGACCGGCGAACCAGTCCGCCTTGTTGGGCTTGTAGCTCGCGCCCGCCTCGAACTCGCCTTCGCAGCGGGTGGTGTACTGCTTGATATTCTCGTCGACCCATGCCTGATCGACCACGCCCTCGGACACAAGGCGCTTCGCATAGGTCTCGGCGACACCGGGGTGCGAGCGGATCTTGTTGTACATCAGCGGCTGGGTGAAGCCCGGCTCGTCGCCCTCGTTGTGACCGAAGCGGCGATAGCACCACATGTCGATCACGATGTCGCGGTGGAACTTCTGACGGAACTCGATCGCCATCTTGGTGGCGAAGGTCACCGCCTCGGGATCGTCGCCATTCACGTGGAAGACCGGCGCCTGGACGCCCTTGGCCACATCCGACGGATAGGGCGAGGAGCGCGCGAACTGCGGGCTGGTGGTGAAGCCCACCTGGTTGTTGATGATGAAGTGGACGCAGCCGCCCGTATTGTAGCCACGGATGCCGGAGAAGCCGAGGCATTCCCACACGATGCCCTGCCCGGCGAACGCCGCGTCGCCATGGATCAGCACCGGCACCGAGGCCGAGTGATCCTCCAGATCGCCCGCGATCGTCTGGATCGCGCGGGTCTTGCCCAGCACGACCGGGTTCACCGCCTCGAGGTGCGAGGGGTTGGCGACAAGCGACATATGGACCTTGTGGCCGTCGAACTCACGATCGGTCGAGGTGCCCAGGTGATACTTCACGTCGCCCGAACCGCCGATGTCATCGGGGTTGGCCGAACCACCGGCGAATTCGTGGAAGATCACGCGCAGCGGCTTGGCCATGACATTGGCCAGCACGTTCAACCGGCCGCGATGCGCCATGCCGAACACGATCTCGCGCACGCCCATCTGGCCGCCGTACTTGATGACCGATTCCAGCGCGGGGATCATCGACTCGCCACCGTCCAGGCCGAAGCGCTTGGTGCCGACATATTTCTTGCCGAGGAACTTTTCCCACTGCTCGGCTTCGATGACCTTGTTCAGGATCGCCTTCTTGCCATCGACCGTGAAGTCGATCGCCTTGTCCTGGCCTTCCATCCGGTCCTGGAGGAAGCGGCGCTCCTCCACATCCGCGATGTGCATATATTCGAGGCCGATATTGCCGCAGTAATTCTTGCGCAGCGTGTCGACCAGCTCGCGAACGGTCGCCCATTCGAAGCCCATCGTGCCGCCGAGGTAGACCTTGCGATCGATATCGGCGTCGGTGAAGCCGTGATATTCGGTCTTCAGATCCTCGGGCAGCTCGCGCAGGCCCGACAGGCCCAGCGGGTCGAGGTTCGCCGCGAGGTGGCCGCGCACCCTGTAGGTACGGATCAGCAGCTGGGCGCGGATCGCGTCACCCGCCGCCTTGACGATGTCGGCGGTCGAGGGTGCCGCAGCGGCCGGTGCGGCGGCGGGCTTGCCACCCTTGGCGGGCTTGGGGGCCGGTTCCATCTGGGTCGGGTCGAGGCCCGCCGTCAGATCGTCGGTCGAGGTCAGCGGCCAGCGCTTGTTCTGCCAGCTGGGGGCGCCCACGCCCTGCTCCAGACCTTCGAAGAAGGTCCGCCAGCCCGCATCGACCGACGACTGGTCGGCCTGATACTTGGCGTAGAGCGTTTCAATGAAGGCGGGGCTGACGCCCGCCGCGATGTCGCTGAATTCCTGGCCTTCGTAGCCCATGAGACGCTTCCTCGACCGCCCGTCTTCTTCATGATCGCCACCCCGGCACATCCGCCTGGGGTCCGCAGCCGCGAGCGGCCCGCCTGCCGCCACGGACCCCGGCGGGTGTGCCGGGGTGACGCGATACGCCTTACTTGTTCAGCACCGACAGCAGCGTCGAGCCGAGCTCCGACGGGCTGGCCGCGACCTTGATCCCGGCCGCTTCCATCGCCGCGATCTTGTCCTCGGCGCCGCCCTGGCCGCCCGACACGATCGCACCGGCATGGCCCATGCGACGGCCCGGAGGCGCGGTGCGGCCCGCGATGAAGCCGGCCATCGGCTTGCTGCGACCGCGCTTGGCTTCGTCACGCAGGAACTGCGCGGCTTCTTCTTCCGCCGAGCCGCCGATCTCGCCGATCATGATGATCGACTGGGTCTCGTCATCGGCCAGGAACAGCTCCAGCACGTCGATGAAGTTGGTGCCGTTGACGGGGTCGCCGCCGATGCCAACCGCGGTCGTCTGGCCGAGTCCTGCGTTCGAGGTCTGGAACACCGCCTCATAGGTCAGCGTACCAGAGCGCGACACGACGCCGACCGAGCCCTTCTTGAAGATCGAACCCGGCATGATGCCGATCTTGCACTCGCCCGGCGTCAGCACGCCCGGGCAGTTCGGACCGATCAGGCGCGACTTCGAACCCGACAGGGCGCGCTTGACCTTGACCATGTCGAGGACCGGAATGCCCTCGGTGATCGCGACGATCAGCGGGATTTCGGCGTCGATGGCTTCCAGGATCGAGTCGGCCGCGAAGGGCGGCGGCACGTAGATGACCGACGCGTCCGCGCCCGTCTTCGACTTGGCTTCGGCGACGGTGTTGAAGACCGGCAGGCCGATATGCTCGGTGCCGCCCTTGCCCGGCGTCACGCCGCCGACCATCTGCGTGCCGTACGCCAGCGCCTGCTGGGTGTGGAACGTGCCGGTTTCACCCGTCATGCCCTGGGTGATGACCTTGGTGTTCTTGTTGACGAGGATGCTCATCTAACTTCTCTTCCTCTTGTTCCCCGGCGAAGGCCGGGGCCCAGTTGGGGAAACGGTCATGGCAGTGCGATCCGGTCGTAAAGATCATCCCAGTCGGGATTGAGCCCTTCGATTTCCCGCAGCTTCCAGGCCCGCTTCCATTCCTTCATCCGCAGCTCGCGCTGCCGTGCTGATTCGATGCTCTCATGCGCCTCGAACCAGACGAGGCGATGACAGCGATGCTTTCGCGTGAACCCGGCGACCACCCCGTCGCGATGCTGAAGCACGCGCTGGGCGAGGTTGCTGGTCACACCGAGATAGAGCGTCCCGTTGCGATCGCTGGCCATGATATAGACATAGCCCGGTCGCTCCATCTCGAATGCCTTCCCAACTGGGCCCCGGCCTTCGCCGGGGCACAATGGAATGGATCAGGCCAGCGACTCGTCGATGCCCTTGCAGGCGACGAGCAGTTCCTTGACCGCGTCGACCGAAACCTGAAGGTTGGCCTTCGCCTCGTCCGACAGCTTGACCTCGACGACCTTCTCGACGCCACCGGCGCCGATCACGACGGGCACGCCGACATAGAGGTTGTCGATGCCATACTCACCCGACAGGTGCGCGGCGGCAGGCAGGATGCGCTTCTGGTCGTAGAGATACGCCTCGGCCATCGCGATGCCGCTGGTGGCGGGCGCGTAATAGGCCGAGCCGGTCTTGAGCAGCGCGACGATCTCGCCGCCGCCGCCGCGGGTGCGCTTGACGATCTCGTCGACCTTTTCCTTGGTCGAGAAGCCCATCTCGATCAGGTCGCTGACCGGGATGCCGCTGACGGTCGAATATTCCAGGACCGGGACCATGGTGTCGCCGTGGCCGCCGAGCACGAAGGTGTTCACGTCCTTCACCGACACGCCGAACTCTTCGGCGAGGAAGTGCGAGAAGCGCGCCGAGTCGAGCACGCCGGCCATGCCGACGACCTTGTTCGCGGGCAGGCCCGAGAACTCGCGCAGCGCCCAGACCATCGCGTCGAGCGGGTTGGTGATGCAGATGACGAAGGCATCGGGCGCGTTGGCGGCGATACCCTCGCCGACCGCCTTCATCACCTTCAGGTTGATGCCGAGCAGATCGTCACGGCTCATGCCGGGCTTGCGCGCGACACCGGCAGTGACGATGATCACATCGGCGCCCGCGATATCGGCGTAGTCGTTGGAACCCTTGATATTCGCGTCGAAGCCTTCGACCGGGCCGCACTGCGACAGGTCGAGCGCCTTGCCCTGCGGAACACCCTCGACGACGTCGAACAGGACGATATCGCCCAGCCCCTTGAGCGCGGCGAGGTGCGCCAGCGTGCCGCCGATATTACCGGCGCCGATCAGCGCGATCTTCTTGCGAGCCATTCCAATCCTACTCCGTAGTGGACGTACGTGATTGGTCACGCGGCCTACGCCTATTGCGGCGTCGGGGCAACCGTTATTCCACAGAGTTTAAGATTTTAAACGATAATGGTTCGCAAGTGCATTAAGGCTTGATTAAGCCCCTTCCGAGCCATGGCCCTGGGCCAGATACTCCTCGGACCGCATCTCTTCCAATCGGCTGATCGTACGCTCGAACTCGAAGCGGCCATCGCCGGTTTCATAGAGTTCGGCGGGCTGGGCGTCGGCTGCGGCGAGCAGCTTGACCTTGTGTTCGTAGAGCGCGTCGATCAGCTGGACGAAGCGCGCCGCCTCGTTGCGGTTCTCCGGCCCCAGCTTGGGGATGCCGACCAAGATGACGGTGTGGAAACGCCGCGCGACCGCCAGATAGTCCGCCGCCCCCCGCGCCTCGCCGCACAGCCGCTTGAACGAGAAGACCGCGACACCCTTCAGCGCCTTGGGGACATGCAGGACGCGTCCGCCGACCTTCAGGTCCTCAGAGGGTACGTGCGCGGCATCCTCGACCGGATAGTCGGTCAGGCGGAAAAACGCCGCCGACAGCGTCATCGTCGCCTTCGGTCCATTCGGCACCAACCACGTATCCAGCCGCCCCAGCCGGTCGCGCCGGTAATCGGTCGGCCCGTTGAGCGCCAGCACGTCCAACCGCGCCTCGATCAGCGCGATGAAGGGAAGGAAATGCTCGCGGTTGAGCCCGTTCTTGTAGAGGTCCTTTGGGGGCCGGTTGGAGGTGGTGACGATCGTCACCCCCGCCTCGATCAGCGCGGTGAACAGCCGCGACAGGATCATCGCATCGGGGCTGTTCGTCACCATCATCTCGTCGAAGGCCAGCAGCCGCACTTCCTCGGCCAGTGCTGCGGCGACGGGGGCGATCGGGTCACCCGCCTGCTTGGCGCGCTCGGTGGCGATGCGGGCGTGGACCTCCAGCATGAACTCGGCGAAGTGGACGCGGCGCTTGGCCTCGACCGCCACATGGTCGAAGAACAGGTCCATCAGCATCGACTTGCCGCGCCCGACATCGCCCCAGAGATAGACACCTTTGGGCGCTGGGGCGCTCTTGCCGGTCAGGCGGGCGAAGAGGCCAGTCTTGCGCGGGGTTTCCAGTTCGGTCGCCAGCTGCTCGAGCCGGACGGCGGCGGCGGCCTGTTCGGGATCGGGGCGGAGCTCTTCTGCGGAGACCAGGCGGCGATAGGGATTGAGGATGTCGGGCATGTTGGGGGCGATGTCTGCCCTGCCCTCTCTCGCGTCAAGTCCCACCCTCACCCTTCCCACCCGCTAATGCGGGCGGGCCCCTTCCCTCTCCCATCGGGAGAGGGAGGGAGGCGCTTTAAGCGCCGAAAGGGTGAGGGTGGCCAACGGACCAGATAGAAACGAAAAAGGGAGCCGTTTCCGACCCCCTTTCCGTTTCCATCAAAACCGCTCGGATCAGATGACCCGCTCGGCTTCCATCTTCTTGATCTCGGCGATCGCCTTGGCCGGGTTCAGGCCCTTGGGGCAGACATTCGCGCAGTTCATGATCGTGTGGCAGCGGTACAGGCGGAAGGGATCCTCCAACTCGTCCAGACGCTCGCCGGTCATCTCGTCGCGGCTGTCGGCCAGCCAGCGATAGGCCTGGAGCAAGATCGCCGGGCCGAGGAACTTGTCGCTGTTCCACCAATAGCTGGGGCACGAGGTCGAGCAGCAGGCGCACAGGATGCACTCGTACAGACCGTCGAGCTTGGCGCGGTCGTCCGGCGACTGGAGCCGCTCCTTGCCCGAGGGGGCGGGCGACACGGTCTGAAGCCACGGCTTGATCGAGGCGTACTGCGCGTAGAAGTGCGTGAAGTCGGGGACCAGGTCCTTGACCACGTCCATATGCGGCAGCGGCGTGATCTGGACCGTGCCCTTCACATCCTCGATCGCGGTGGTGCAGGCCAGGCCGTTGCGACCGTCGATGTTCATCGCGCACGACCCGCAAATGCCCTCGCGGCACGAACGGCGGAAGGTCAGCGAGCTGTCCTGCTCGGCCTTCATCTTGATGAGCGCGTCGAGGACCATCGGACCGCATTCGTCCAGATCGACCTCGAACGTGTCGTAGCGCGGATTCTGACCCGAATCAGGGTCGTAGCGATAGACCTTGAACTTCTTCAGGCGGCCTCCGGTGGTCGCCTGATGCGTTTCGCCCTTCTTGATGACGCTGTTCTTCGGCAGGGCAAATTCGGCCATGGTCTCTAACCCGCTGGATGGGCCGGTCCCGGGACCGGCAAAGGATTAGCAGAGCCGATACATGACAGGGCCGGTTGTCGCAAATGTCTTCGCGCGATTTAGGCGCTGGCTCAGATCACATCAAGGACCAGGCCCAGGTCGCGCGCTTCCTCGGCGTCGATATACCAGTTGCTCGTCGCCTTTTCGCGCAAGGTCTCGAACGATACCTGCGACCCGTTGACGATGGCGCGGAAGCCCTCCTCCTGGATCAGGACCGACTGCTCGATCTCATGCAGCTTGGCCTTCAGGATCGCAGGCAGGCTGGTCAGCGGGCCGGTCAGGTCGATCGAGCCCGACATCTGTCGCTCATGCAGCATCAGGCGCGCGCCGCGCGTCAGGAAGCGCGTCTCGACCGGAAAGGCCGACATGAAGGTCGCTCCCGCCGAATAGACCGCGACCTTCCCCAGGAACAGCGTCTCGCGCCCGGTATAGTCGCGCAGCAACCGGATCGAGTCGCCCATGGCCCGCGCCATTTCCGGATCGCCGCCCAGGGTGGTGATCGATACGACCAGCGGCCCTTCGGTCGGCGCGGCGGCAAGCTGGTCCTTGAAACCGGCATACATCACCTCGTCCACCGTGCCGTAAAGCTGGATGTGCGGGCGGGCGAGCAGCGGGTATTTCACCGCTCTGTTGGGCTGGTCATGCATGACATGGCGAACCGGGGGTGCGGGATAAGGTTCCGAAGGCTTGGGCGTGGCCTTCGACTTCGCTCAGGCTGAACGGAAGTTTGTATCCAGCCGCCTTTTCTAACCCCGTTCAGGCTGAGCGAAGTCGAAGCCCAAGGGAATCCCTATCCACCCTTCGCCCGGGCGTAATCCTGCGTCCCCCGCGTCATCACCTCGTCCCCGTCGACGATCGCCGCCACGGGAATATCCGGCAACGCCTTGATCTCCTCGTAAAGCGGCGCGAAATCCGTCTCCAGCGTGGTGCGCAGCAAGTCCTCGTAACTCGGGATCACGAAGTAATTCTGCTGGAAATCGTCGATGCGATATTCCGTCCGCATCACGCGGGCGAGATCGAAGCCGATTCGGTTCGGACTCGGGTCCTCCAGCGCGAAGCGGCTTTCCGAATAGCTCGACACGATCCCCGCGCCGTAGATGCGCAGGTCGCCGTCCTCGCGCACCAGCCCGAACTCGACCGTGTACCAGTAGAGCCGCCCCAGATATTTCAGCGCATCCATGCCCAGCGCCCGCTGCCCGCCACGACCATAGGCGGCGAGGTAATCGGCGAAGACCGGATCGGCGAGCATCGGCACATGGCCGAACACGTCGTGGAAAACGTCGGGTTCCTGAAGATAGTCGAGCTGGTCGGGCCGCCGGATGAAATTGCCCGCGACGAAGCGGCGATTGGCCATGTGGTCGAAGAACACGTCGTCGGGCACCAGCCCGGGCACCGCCACGACCTGCCATCCGGTCAGCGTCATCAGCCGTTCGGACAGTTCCTCGAAATCGGGAATGCCCGGCCGCGAAAGCTTGAGCACGTCGAGGCCGCGCAGATAGGCCTCCGACGCGCGGCCCGGCAGCAGCTTGGACTGGCGCGCGAACAACGTATCCCAGGTCGCATGGTCCTCGGCCGTGTAATGCTCCCACCCCTGCGGGATGGTCCAGTCGGCGGAGGCTCCCTCGGGCGGGGCGGCGAGAACATGGGTATCCTGTGCCATTCGCGGAGCCTATCATGATGATGGTGACAAATGAAACCATATCGTGGCGACGGCCGGGACGCGTTGCAAGGGGGATGGCGGCTGCGATCGGCCTGATCCTGTTCGGCTATTTCTTCCTGGGACTGGCGCTGGGGGCGATCCCGCGAGCGACCGTTCGGATGCCGGAGGCTGGCGCGGATGCCGTCACCATCTTCGTCGAGTCGAGCGCGATCCACACCGCGATCATCGTGCCGAAGCAGGCAGCGGGGGTGGACTGGCGCGACTGGGCGCGGCCGCAGGGCCTGCGCGACCCGCGCTTTGCGGGTTTCCCCTTTCTTGCCATCGGCTGGGGCGAGGCGGGCTTCTTTCGCGAGACGCCGCACTGGCGTGACGTGAAGCCGGGCACGATCCTGCACGCCGCGCTGGGCAGCGAGCGGACGCTGATCCATGTCGATCATCTGCCGCTGCCCCGCGCGAATGGCGACGATGTGCGGGCGATCCGCCTGTCGCCCGAGGCC
>NZ_LDTF01000063.1 GCF_001477495.1 Sphingomonas yabuuchiae | reverse complement strand
GCTGGTGTCGGGACGGCGGAGCTGGTTCGATCGCTACATCCTGGCCCCCATTGCGCGCCTCGCGCTGCCGCGCCTGGTCGAGCGGTCGGTGCCCGCCCATGTCGCTGGCGGGGTAGGGGCCGGGCTGGGGCTGCTTGGACTGGTAGTGATCCTGTCCGGCTTTCCGGCTTTCGGCCTGCTGATCGCCATTGCGGGAGCGCTGGGGCTGGGGCTGGGCGAGACGCTGGCGGGGTTGCGCGACGAACAGGGGGCGGCGCGCGCCGGGTCGGCGGCCATCGCGGCACTGTCCGGGCTGGCCGTGGCGGCGCTCGGGTGGCAGGACTTCCGTGTGTCGGGTGAGGATATCGCGCCGGTACTGGCCCTGATGCTGATCATTCTCGGAATCTTGGCGGAACGGGCCGGGCTGTATCGCTTTCGGCGGCGGTGGTGGGCCAGTCCGCCTGCCTATCTGCTGGTGCTTTTCCCCGCCGCGCTGGCCGGAATCGTAACTTGGGGCCTGGCGCTGGCGAGCATCTATGCGATCGTAACTTTAACGTCCGCAATCGAGACATTGCGCGGCCAAGTTTAGTGTCGCTTTAACGTCAAAGGGGTTAGCGGTGCCCCATGGCGGTCGAACCGGACCCACATCACGCCTCTCCATGGCATGCCACGCGGCTGTCCGACCGCGTCGCGGCGGCGCGCGTGCGTGCGGCGGGACGGCGGCGGGGCGCGGTGCTGGACCTGCGGCTGGATGCCGAATCACGCTTGAGCGATCAGGTCCGGTTCGAGGTGACGGCGCGGCTGCACCATCTGGTCGAGACGATCGCGCACGACGTGCTGCAACAGGCCGACCGGGTCATGCCGGAGGGCGCGCGGCACCCCCAGCCTGAAGAGGTCTTGCGGCTTCTCCATCGCGCGGATGCGCTGGCCGACCCGTCACTGGTCGACGAACTGGTCGCGCAGGTCCGGCAGGGCCTGATTGCCCGCGCGCTACCCATAGAGAGCATGGCCGGTGACGCGCCGAGCCTGCTGGTCCGCCTGACCGAGGCCCCCGACCGGATCGTCGCCGCCGCCGCGCGGGCGGTGCTGCTGGCCGATGGGCGTTCGCGCGAAGGCGATGAGGCGGTGGGCCTGCCGGCGCGACTACACGACCGGCTGGTCTGGACCGTGGCGGCGGCCCTGCGCAATGGCGACGATCCGGCCTGGGACCGGGCACTGGCGCAAGCGGTCGAGCGTGTCCTGGCGGCGCGCGATGACGGTGAACGGCCGGGCCTGCCCGCGATGCGGCTGGCCGCGGCGATCGACGCGCGGTCAGGCGAATTGCCCGACCTGCTGCTCGAAAGCCTGTCCGACCGGCAATTGGGTTTGTTCGTCGCCCTGCTCACCCATGCGCTGGGCATCGAACATGACATGGTGCGCGAGATCGTGCTGGAGCCCGAAGGCGACCGGCTTTGGCTCGCCCTGCGGTCGCTGGACCAGGATCGGCCGGTGATCGCGCGGATCGGATTGTCGCTGTGCGAGGCGGACGGGCGACGCGATGTCGACGACTTTGCCGAGGCGCTGGATGCGATCATGGCCATTCCCGCCGAAGAGGCGCGCCGGGCCATCGCATCGCTGAGCCTGCCCGCGCCCTTCCGTGCGGCGATCGAGCGGCTGGAAGGCGCGCATCGCCGATGAGTTCGATGAACAGTCCTGGCGAATCGATGGTCGCGCGCGCCATTCTGGACGCGGGCGATCACATCCTGTCGGCTGATCCTCCCATCGAACTGCTTCATATGCGTGCGGGGGGGAGTGCGGGTGATTGCCTGGCGGTGGCCCCCATCGCCCGGATCGCCCGGCTGGCCCGGCGGCTGGGCATCACGGTGTCGCGGCAGGTAATGGTCGCCGATGACGAGGGCGATCTCGACCTGTGGGTACAGGCCCGCCCCGAAACCGGGCAGATCCGCCTGAGCGTCAGCGGCTGGCGGGATCGGGACGCATGGAAGCCGCGCGCGACCCCGCCGGACCATGCCGCGATGGGCGCGGACTTCCGCTGGGAAACCGATGCGGCGCTGCGTCTGACGTTCGTGTCGCCGGGTGCGGGGATACGCCATGGCTTCGAGGTGCCAGCGATGCTGGGGCGGCCGCTGGCGTCGCTCTTCGCTTTCGATTCCGGGGCGGCACTGCTGGACGAGGGCGCGCCGCTCGACGGGCGTGGCGCGCGGTTGCGGCCGACCGATGCACCGGTTCGGCTGTCGGCGGCGATCCGCCATGACGCCATGGGGGGCATCGCCGGGCTGGTCGGGGCGACCTATCTGATCGACGAGCCGGGAGAGGGCACGGACGACGCCTTGCTGCATCCCGGCGCATCACCGCTGACCGAGACATTTACCGCCGGGCTCGACCGCGCCCTGCGCACGCCGCTCGCGCGGATCGTCGCCAATGCCGACAGCATCGCGGCGCGCAGCGACGGGCCGATTGCCGCCGAATATGCGGAATATGCCAATGACATCGCGCATGCCGGGCGGCATCTGATCGGGCTGGTCGACAATCTGGTCGAGTTGCAGGCGATCGAGCAGCCCGATTTCCGGCTGGCCGCCATGCCGATCGACCTTGCGGACGTCGCCCGCCGCGCCTCGGGCTTGCTGGGCGTGCGCGCGGATGCCGCGAGCGTGACGATCCGCAGGCCTGGCGCGGGTGAAGCGATGCCCGCCATCGGGGATTTCGGTCGGTGTCTCCAGATCCTCATCAACCTGATCGGCAATGCGATCCGTTACACCCCGCGCGGCGGCGAGGTAGAGGTCACGGTCGAGCGCGACGGGGAATGGGCAGTGGTCAGCGTCACCGATCACGGCAAGGGCATCGCGCTTGAAGACCAGATCCGCATCTTCGAGAAATTCGAGCGGGTCGACCCCAGCGAGCCCGGCGGCAACGGCCTGGGTCTCTATATCGCCCGCCGCCTGGCACGGGCGATGGGCGGCGATCTGTGGGTCGAAAGCCAGCCGAGCGAGGGCGCGACCTTCCACCTTCGCCTTCGGATGCGCTGAGTCCTAAGCCAACTCCGCTCCCTTTCAGGGGCGGGGCTCCCGTTCACCCTGCGCTATCAACAAAAAAAGGGCTCCCGAAGGAGCCCTTTCTCTTGTCGCACTGGTAGTCGGTCAGCGCCGCCGGGGCAGCCGCCGCGCGACCAGGATCAGCGCCAGTCCCGCGATCGCGACAAAGGCGCCGCGATCCGCCCATTCGCCCCGACCGAGCATGAAGCTCTGTTCGGGCCAATGGATGTAACCCAGGCCCTGACCGATCCATAATCCCCCCGTCAGCGCCAGCATGACGCCGATGGCGATCAGGATCGGCCGGACCCGGTTCATGACTTAGCGCTGCTCGACGGGAACGTAAGAACGCTGCGTCGGGCCGGTGTACAGCTGACGCGGGCGGCCGATCTTCTGGTCGGGATCGGTGATCATCTCGTTCCACTGCGCAACCCAGCCGACGGTGCGGGCGAGGGCGAACAGCACGGTGAACATCTCGGTCGGGAAGCCGATCGCCGACAGGATGACGCCCGAATAGAAGTCGACGTTCGGGAACAGCTTCTTCTCGACGAAATAGTCATCGTTCAGCGCGATCTCTTCGAGGCGCAGCGCCGTCTCGAACAGCGGATCGTTGACCTTCAGCGCGTCGAACACTTCGCGCACGGTCTTCTGCATCACGGTCGCGCGCGGGTCGTAGTTCTTGTAGACGCGGTGACCGAAGCCCATCAGGCGGAACGGATCGTTCTTGTCCTTGGCGCGCGCGATGAATTCGGGGATGCGCTCGGGCGTGCCGATCTCGCGCAGCATGTTGAGCGCGGCTTCGTTCGCGCCGCCATGCGCCGGACCCCAGAGGCAGGCGATGCCCGCCGCGATGCACGCGAACGGATTCGCACCCGACGAACCTGCCAGACGCACGGTCGAGGTCGACGCGTTCTGCTCGTGATCGGCGTGCAGGATGAAGATGCGGTCCATCGCCTTTTCGACGGCCGGGTTCACCTCATAGGGCTCGGCCGGAACGCCGAAGGTCATGCGCAGGAAGTTGCCGGTGTAGGACAGCGAGTTGTCCGGGTACAGGAAGGGCTGGCCCACGCTGTACTTGTACGCCATCGCCGCGATCGTCGGGATCTTGGCGATCAGGCGGTGCGAGGCGATGGTGCGCTGCACCGGGTCATGAATGTCGGTCGAATCGTGATAGAAGGCCGACAGCGCGCCGACGACGCCGCACATGATCGCCATCGGGTGCGCATCGCGGCGGAAGCCACGGAAGAACGCCGCCAGCTGCTCATGCACCATGGTGTGGCGCGTGATGGTGGTAGTGAATTCCGACAGCTCGCCCTGGTTGGGCAGTTCGCCGTTCAGCAGGAGGTACGCGACCTCCATGAAGCTGCTATTCTCGGCCAGTTCGCCGATCGGATAGCCGCGGTGCAGCAGAACGCCTTCGTCGCCGTCGATATAGGTCAGCTCCGACCGGCACGACGCGGTCGAGGTGAAGCCGGGATCATAGGTGAAGGCACCCGTCTGGGCATAGAGCTTGCGGATATCGACCACGTCCGGGCCGATCGAGCCCGACATGACCGGATAGTCAAAGCCCTTGCCGCCGATTTCGAATTTCGCGGTGTCGCTCATACTCAATGATCCTTCCTATCTGCGGTCATCTGGTCCGCAATCCGCCCCAGACTTTCCTCGCGGCCCAGCAAAACGAGCACGTCGAAAATCCCCGGGGACGTCTTGCGTCCGGTCAAGGCAGCGCGGAGCGGCTGGGCGACCTGTCCGAGCTTTACGCCCTCGGCTTCGGCCACCTTGCGTACCGCGTCTTCCAAAAGCTCCGTATCCCAGTTGTGCACCGCGTCAAGCGCGGTGTGAACGGAAAAGAGAATGCCCCGTGCCTTTTCATCGAGCAGGCCGGTGGCGGCGTCGTCCAGGCTCAACGGACGGGTCGCGAAAAGGAAGCGCGCGCCGTCCGCCAATTCGTTCAAATTCGCCGCACGCGGCTTCAGCGACGGCATGGCGGCGGTCAGCAGCGCGATGTCCTCGACACCCATACGCTTGGCGGTCAGCTCGGCCAGACGGGCGTCGTCGGCTTCGCGGATATAATGGCCGTTGAGGTTTTCCAGCTTCTTCAGGTCGAAACGCGACGGGGCCTTGCCCACGGCGGCGAGGTCGAACCATTTCACCGCTTCGTCCCGCGCGATGATCTCGGCATCGCCATGACCCCAGCCCAGGCGGAGCAGGTAATTGTCGAGTGCTTCGGGCAGGATGCCCATCTCGTCGCGATAGGCCTCGATCCCGACCGCGCCGTGGCGCTTTGACAGCTTGGCGCCGTCCGATCCGTGGATCAACGGGATATGGGCATAGATGGGCTCTGCCCAGCCCATCGCCTTGTAGATCGGCAATTGGCGGAAGGCGTTGTTCAGGTGATCGTCGCCACGGATGACATGGGTCACGCCCATGTCATGGTCGTCGACCACGACCGCCAGCATGTAGGTCGGCGTGCCGTCGGACCGCAGGAGGACCAGATCGTCCAGCTCGGCATTCTGCACGGTGACGCTGCCCTGCACGCGGTCCTCGATCGTCACCGCTCCCTCGCGTGGGGCACGCAGGCGGACGACGAAGGGCTGGCCCTCGGGCGCGGTGGCGGGATCGGCGTCGCGCCAGGGCGAGCGGATGCGCAACGGCTGCTTGGCGGCCTGTGCGGCTTCACGCTGCGCGGCGATCTCTTCCTGCGTCATGTAGCAGCGATAGGCATGGCCCCGCTCCATCATCTCGCGGGCGACCTCGGCATGGCGGTCGGCACGGGCGAACTGGAACACGGCGTCGCCGTCCCAGTCCAGGCCCAGCCAGCGCATGCCGTCCAGGATCGCGTCGATCGCGGGCTGGGTCGAGCGGGCGCGATCGGTATCCTCGATGCGCAGCAGGAACTTGCCGCCATTCGCCCGCGCGAACAACCAGTTGAACAGCGCGGTGCGCGCGCCGCCGATGTGAAGGAATCCGGTCGGCGAGGGCGCGAAACGGGTCACGACTCCGCTCATGGTCGATCCGGTGGCGATATCATGTGTTGCGCTCAACCGCGCATACTCCCAGCATAAGATTCGATGGCCCAGTCAGCCGCCGCAGCCCCTAGCATCAAGCGTCCGCGCCGCCAAATGCCGCGCCTTCTTGCGCTGGAACAATGGGCCGAGGCCGAGCGGAACCAGATCCCGCTATGGACGCCGGTGATGCTGGGGGCGGGGATCGCCGCATGGTTCGTGCTCCCCGATCCGCGAGCCTGGGCGGCGATGGTGCTGGCCATCGGGGGCGTCGGGCTGGCGGCCGCGACCTTGTCCGATGGCGGACGGGTGATGCGGGCGATCGGTCTGGGCGCGTTGCTGATGCTGGCGGGGCTGCTGCTGGCCTGGGCCCGCGCGGAGTCGGTGCGGGCACCGGTTCTGGCCCGGCCGGTGATGGCGGACATGATCGCCGAGGTCGAGGCGGCGGAGCCCTTGGCGGCGCGGCAGATCGTTCGGTTGATGCTGCGACCGGTTCGGGCGCGGGACGGGCGCGGGCGGGTTTTAGTTCTGCCGCCGCGCATCCGGATATCACTGCCGCAAGAGGATGCGCCGATGGGATTGGGGCCGGGCGCACGGGTCCGGTTGCGGGCGCGGCTGATGCCGCCGGCGGGTCCGGTCGCGCCCGGCGGCTATGATTTCGCGCGTGCGGCGTGGTTTCAGGGGATCGGTGCCACGGGGCGCGGCTTTGCGCCCGTACAGATGCCGCACGGGGCCGACCGGCAACCCGGATTGCGCCAGCGCCTGTCGCAGCGGATCACGGCTCAGCTTCCGGGCAGCGCGGGCGGGATCGCGGCGGCGCTGGCGACGGGCGATGTCGGCGCCATTGCGCAGGACGATGCGGAGGCGATGCGGCGGGCGGGGCTGGCGCATCTCCTGTCGGTCAGCGGTCTTCACATCACGGCGGTCGTCGGGATCGTCATGGTGCTGACCATCAGGCTGCTGGCGCTCTGGCCGTGGCTGGCGTTGCGGGTTCGACTGCCGTTGGTCGGAGCTGCAGCGGGAGCCGTTGCCGCCGTCGGATATACGTGGCTGACCGGAGCGGAGGTTCCGACGATACGCTCCTGTGTCGCGGCGATGCTGGTCCTGGCGGCGCTGGCCATGGGGCGGGAAGCGATGACCCTGCGCCTCGTCGCGGCGGGGGCGTTGATCGTGCTGATCTTCCGGCCCGAGGCATTGGTGGGGGCCAGTTTCCAGCTCTCCTTTGCCGCGATCACCGCCATCGTCGCGCTTCATGAGCATCCGGCGGTTCGCCGCTGGCTGGGGCCGCATCCGGACTGGCGCTGGGCGGCCTTGCGGCATTTGGGCGCGTTGCTGTTGACCGGACTGGTGGTCGAGGCGGCGCTGATGCCGATCGCCGTCTATCATTTCCACAAGGCGGGGCTTTACGGCGCGCTGGCCAATATCGTCGCTATTCCCTGGACGACCTTTATCGCCATGCCGCTGGAAATGATCGCCTTGTTGCTGGAGCCCATGGGGCTGGGCGGTCCCGTCTGGTGGTTGCTCGGACAGGCGCTGGGCCTGTTGTTGAAGCTGGCCCATGCGGTGTCCGCTATGCCGGGGTCGGTGGTTGCCCTGCCCGTGGCGTCGGGATGGGCGTTCGCGCTGGCCGTTGCGGGAGGACTTTGGATCGCGCTTTGGCGGACCCGGTGGCGATGGCTCGGGACGCCCGCGGTGATGACCGGTCTATGCGTGATGCTGATCGCCACCGCGCCCGACCTTGTCGTCACGGGGGACGGTCGCCATGCCGGGATCGCGATGGGGCATGGCATGGCGCTGCTCCGTGACCGCGCGGGGGATTATATGCGGACCACCCTGTCCGAACTCATCGGCACCGATGCCGAACCGCTGGCGCTGGCCGATCAGCCGGCGGCACGTTGCGGGAGGGATATGTGTGTCACCGTGTTGGAGAAGGGCGGGCGGCGCTGGCGGATCGCGGCGACACGCAGCGGCTATCCGGTGCCATGGACACAACTCGTGGCGCTTTGCGGTCGGGTGGATGTCGTGATCGCCGACCGTCGCCTGCCCGTTGCGTGTCAGCCCCGCTGGTTGAAACTGGACAGCACCGTTTTGAAGCGGACTGGCGGGGTGTCCCTTCGGCTCGATCCGCCGATGGTGCGGATGGTGCGTCGGCCCGGCGATCGGCATCCTTGGTCGATGACGGGACAAAGGGGCGGGCTATAGGCCCCGCTGTCGATCAAGGGTGATATGAGGCCGGGTCCAAACCGGGATTGCGGGCAAAGCCATCCCACGCCGGATCAGAACGCATCGGGGAGGCTTCGCTCCGCCCTCACTCGTAGCGGCGCAAGATACCAGACAGCTTGCCCTGCACCCGCACCTGCGCAGGCGCGTAACGCTGCGGATCATAGGCCCGGTTCGCGGGATCGAGGCGGACCATCGAGCCTTCGCGGCGGAAATATTTCAGCGTCGCCTCGCTCTCGTCGATCAGCGCGACCACGATCTGTCCGTCGCGCGCCACATCGGTACGGCGGATCAGCGCATAGTCGCCGTCGAGAATGCCCGCCTCGACCATCGAATCGCCGGATACCTCCAGCGCATAATGTTCGCCCGAGCCGAGCAGCGCGGCGGGTACGGCCAGCATCGAACTGCCCTCAAACGCTTCAATCGGCAAACCGGCAGCGATCCTGCCATGGAGCGGGATTTCGACCACGTCATTCGCTGGTTCGGCTGCCGGACGTGCGGCGGGTGTACGGACATTGCCGGACGGGGCTTCGGTCGCCGCGGTCTTTTCCGGCCGATCGGGCATTCGCAACACTTCCAGCGCGCGGGCGCGGTTCGGCAGGCGGCGGATGAAGTGGCGTTCCTCCAGCGCGGAGATCAGGCGGTGGACACCCGACTTGGACTTGAGGTCCAGCGCCTCCTTCATCTCCTCAAAGGACGGCGAGACGCCGGTTTCCTTCAAACGGTCGTTGATGAAGCAGACAAGCTCATGCTGCTTTGCGGTGAGCATCGCGATCCTCCGTCCAGAACAGACGTGGAACTTATATGGAACGTTTTGGCTTGCGTCAAGCGAGCATCAGGATTTCCGCCGAGTCGCCCATGGCGGCGGCGGGGGCATGTGGCGGGCGGACGATCAGGCACGTCGACCGCGCCAGGGTCAGAAGCATGGAGCTGTCCTGAATGGCGGCCGCATGAACCCGCCCATCGATCATTGCTGCGCGCAAATAGTCGATGCGCGGACCATTGGCGGGCAAATCCTCGCCGAGCACGGCGGGGATAGGCTTGGGCAGGGGATCGGCGGCACCGGCTAGATGGGCGATCAGCGGGCGCACGAACAGCGTCGCGGTGACGAAGGCCGAGACGGGATTGCCGGGCAGGCTGAGCACCACGGTCTGGCCAAGACGCCCCGCCATCATCGGCTTGCCGGGGCGGAGCGCGATACGCCAGAAATCCACACTCCCGCCGGCCGCCTTGAGGGCAGGCTGGACCAGATCATGATCGCCGACCGAGGCTCCACCGGTCGTAACCAGCAAATCCGCCTCGACCGCGGCAAAGGCGTCGCGGAGCTTGTCCAAATCATCGGGCAGGATGCCCAGATCGATGATCTCGACCGGCAGGTCGCCCAGCATTGCCGCCAGCATGACGCCGTTCGATTCGGGCAGGGCGGCGGGATCGGCGCTGCCGGGGGGAACCAGTTCGTCGCCGGTCGCGGCGATCGCGACCCGGACGGTCGGGCGGACGGGCAGGGTGGCATGGCCACCCGTCGCCGCCACCGCGATCCGCGCGGCCGTCAGCCGCTGCCCGGCGGCGATCAGGGTTACGCCTTCCGAAAAATCGAGCCCACGCCGCCGCACATTGCGGCCGCGATGGCCGGGGCCTTCACCCGCTAGCGTCAGGGCGGCACCGTCGCGGCCCGCTTCCTCCTGAATGAGAACGGTGTCGGCCCCCTGAGGTAGCGCGGCGCCGGTGAAGATGCGGGTCGCCTGCCCCCGTTCGACCGAGCCGCCGAAGGGCCGCCCCGCTGCGCTTTCGCCGATGACGGTCCATGGCCCCGGCATATCTTGAAAACGGATCGCATAGCCGTCCATCGCCGACAGGTCCTGCGCGGGCTGGGTTCGCCGCGCGGTCACGTCGCGCGCGGCCCAGCGTCCGGCGGCTTCGCGCAAGGGCAGTTCGACGATGGGGCGCTCGCTGGCCAGAGCGAGCAATCGGGCCTGGGCTTCGGGGACGGGGAGAAGAATGACGGTCGCTCCTTTTGGCCCAAGGACGCTCTGGCGCGGCGTCCGTTCCCCCGCGATCGGGGGCGTCAGACGTGCCAGTCGCCCGACTTGCCGCCGGTTTTCGCGATCAGGCGAATATCGCCGATCGTCATGCGCTTATCGAGCGCCTTCGCCATGTCGTACACGGTCAACAGCGTCACCGACACGGCGGTCAGCGCCTCCATCTCGACACCGGTCTGGCCCGCCGTTGCGACTGTGGCGGTGGCGGTGACGCCCTCCTCGTCCAGCGCCAGGTCGATCTCCACCTTGCTCAGCGGCAGGGGATGGCAGAGGGGGATGAGGTCGCTGGTCTTTTTGGCGGCCATGATGCCCGCCACGCGCGCGACCGCCAGCACGTCCCCCTTCTGGATGCTGCCCGCACGGATCGCAGCGGCGGCCTCGCGGGTCATGGCGATGCGCCCTTGCGCCACCGCCTGTCGGGCCGTCACCGCCTTGGCCCCGACATCGACCATGCGGGCCGAACCCTCCTCGTCGAGATGGGTGAGGCCGCTCATCCGATCAAAGCGCGGGTCGCCGCCTCGACATCGTGCTGGCGCATCAGCGCTTCGCCGACCAGGAAGCAATGAATGCCGTGCGCGGCCATTGCGTCCAGATCCTCGCGGCTGGTCAGCCCGCTTTCGGCGACGAAGGTGCTGCCCTTGGGGGCATGGGCCACCAGCTCATAGGTTCGCTGGAAATCGACGGTGAAGTCCCTGAGATCGCGGTTGTTCACCCCGATCAACCGCGACTTCAACCGCGCGGCGCGCTCCATCTCGGCGGCGTCGTGCACCTCGACCAAGGCGTCCATGCCGCATTCGATCGCGGCGGCCTCGATCTCCTGCATCTGGGTGTCGTCCAGGGCGGCGACGATGATCAGGATGGCGTCGGCCCCCAGCGCGCGGGATTCGTGCACCTGCCAGGGGTCGACCATGAAATCCTTGCGCAGCACCGGGATCGATACCGCCCCGCGCGCCTGCTCCAGGAACACGTCCGCCCCCTGGAACCAGCGCTCGTCGGTCAGGACCGACAGGCAGGCGGCACCCCCGGCCTCATAGGCGCGCGCATGGGCGGGAGGATCGAAATCGGCGCGGATGAGGCCCTTGGAGGGGCTGGCCTTCTTCACCTCGGCGATCAGCGCATGGCCGGTCTTGGCATCCAGCGCGGCACGGAATCCGCGCGGCGCGGAGACGGTTGCGATCTTGGCGTCCAGATCGGCATGCGACATGGTCGCCTTGCGCGCTGCGACATCGGCACGCTTGGTTTCCAGGATGCGGTCGAGCATCGTCATCGGTAAGCAATCCATCGATCGAGAAGCGCCGCAGCCTCGCCGGTGTCGATGGCGCGAGCGGCGGCGACCGCGCCTTGGCGAAGGTCGGTGCTGTGCCCGGCGACCAGCAACGCGGCGGCGGCATTGAGGAGAACCGCGTCGCGATACGCGCCCGGCTCCCCGGCGAGAAGACGGCGAAGCGCCTCGGCATTGTGCCGCGCGTCGCCGCCACGAATGGCGGTAATGGAATGGCGGGGCAGGCCCGCATCCTCCGGGGTGATGGTCGCGGGCGCCGCGATATCGCCGACCGAGACCGCGATGCTGGGACCCGCGCCGGACAGCTCGTCCAGCCCTTCCTCGCCCGACACGACCAGTGCCGCCTCGGCCCCCAATTGCTCCAGCGCCTCGGCATAGACGGTCGCATAGTCGGGACGCGCGATCCCGATCAGCTGTCGCCCGACATGCGCCGGATTGGCGAGCGGCCCCATCAGGTTGAAGATCGTCCGCCGCCCGATCCTGCGGCGGATCGGGGTGATCCGCGCCATGGCGGGGTGATGATTGGCGGCGAACAGGAAGGCTATGCCGATATCGTTAAGGCTGGACTCCGCCACCGCCCCTGCGCGCTCCATGTCGAGGCCCAGCACTTCCAACGTGTCCGCCGCGCCCGCCTTGGACGAGGCGGCGCGGTTGCCATGCTTGGCGACCGGCACGCCCAGCGCCGCCACGACCAGCGACACGGCGGTCGACACGTTCAGCGTATGGTGCCCGTCACCTCCGGTCCCGCACACATCGACGGTGCCCTTGGGCGCTTCGACCGGAATGACGCGCTGACGCATGGCGCGTGCGGCCTCCGCGATCTCGATCGAGGTCTCGCCCCGCTCGGTCAGGCCGATCAGAAAGGCCGCGATCGCCTCATCTTCGGCGCGACCGTCCAATATGTCGGCAAAGGCGGCCGCTGCCGTCTCGCGCGACAAGGGGCTGGCGGTATCGGGGAGCAGCGCGACGGTCGTCACGCGGCGTTCTCCACCGGGGGACGCAGCCGCTCGGGCAGCTCATGCGCCACGCCCGCTTCGCGCAGGAAATTGGCCAGCATGGCATGGCCATATTCGGTGGCGATGCTCTCCGGGTGGAACTGGACACCGTGGATCGGCAGCGTCGCATGGCGGAAGCCCATGACCGTCCCATCCTCGGCGCGCGCGTTGACGACCAGAGTGTCGGGCACGTCGTTGACGATCAGCGAGTGATAGCGCGTCGCGGTGAAGGGCGAGGGCAGGCCCCGGAACAGCCCGGTGCCGTCATGCAGCACCGGCGAGGTCTTGCCGTGCATCAGCCCGCCCCGCTCGACCAAGCCGCCGAAATGCTGCCCGATCGCCTGATGGCCGAGGCACACGCCCAGCAGCGGCCGACCCGCATCGGCGGCGGCGGCGACCAGGTCCAGGCTGACGCCCGCCTCGGTCGGCGTGCACGGGCCGGGGGAGATGAGAAAGGCTTGCGCCCCCGACGAGAGCGCTTGGCCCGCCGAGATCGCGTCGTTGCGGACCACCTCTACCTCGCTGCCCAATTCCTGAAGATAATGGACGAGGTTCCAGGTGAAGCTGTCGTAATTGTCGACGACCAGGATCATGGCACCGCCATAGCCGATCGCGCGGGCGGCGCAACGCCCCGTTCGCATCGCTTACGCCCGGCGGGGCGATTGCCGCGACGCTGGCGCGATGACCGATCATGCGACATAGCGCCGCAATTCCGCCGGAAATCGGCCTTTACCCGGCTTCGTTCAGCATGGAGCCATGAAGGGCGTCCGACGTTGTCAGACGATAAGGAGTTTTCGTCACCATGGTTCGAGCTGCCCTGATTGCCGCCTTGTTGCTGACCCCGGCCACGGCTTTCGCCCAGCAAGCGGCGACCTCGGACCAGGCGCAGGCCAGCACGGGCCAGCCGCCCAAGCGGGTGCGCAACGTCACGCTGACCGGCGATCAGAAATGTCCCGAGAGCACGGCGGAGGAGGTCGTGGTCTGCGGCCGTGACGACGAACCCTATCGCATCCCCAAGGCGCTGCGCGACGACAAGCCGATCCCCGCGCAGAACCAGAGCTGGGTCAATCGTGCCGCGACGATCGACCAGGTCGGTCGCGTCGCGGGCGGTATTCCAGACACCTGCTCGCCGGTTGGTACGGGCGGTCAGAGCGGATGCAGCATCCTGTGGAACCAGCAATATCAAGCCGACCGCCGTGCGCGTCGTGCCGAGGCAACGCCGCCTGCCGCCGACGGGGAATGATGCCCTTGGGACGGTGATCGGCTGACCCAATCCTGTTCCCCGGCGAAGGCCGGGGCCCAGTGGCCACCGTGCTCGTTACAGGTTCATCGGCGGATGGAAGCCCCTTTATGGAACTTGCCGCGCAGTCTCAGGCGGGTCGAAACTGGGCCCCGGCCTTCGTCGGGGAACACTGCCTTTAAAGGGCTGAATATATTTATTGCCCGAAACCGCCTTCACCTGCCCGCGCCACCGCATCCCGAGCAGCGGCCAGCATCGCGCCCGCCTTGGCCTCGCACTCGCGCTGTTCATAGGCCGGGTCGCTATCGGCGACGATGCCCGCGCCCGCCTGGACATGAATGGTGCCGTCCTTGACCACCGCCGTACGCAGCACGATGCACGAATCCATCGAGCCGTCGGGCGAGAAATAGCCGACGCCGCCCGCGTAAGGACCGCGACGTTCCGGCTCCAGTTCCGCGATGATCTGGCAGGCGCGGACCTTGGGCGCGCCGCTGACCGTGCCCGCCGGAAATCCCGCGAACAGCGCGTCGAGCGCATCCTTGTCGTCGGCCAGATGACCGACGACGTTGGACACGATGTGCATGACGTGGCTGTAGAATTCGACCGAATAGCTGTCGGTCACGCGCACACTGCCCGCCGAAGACGCACGGCCGACATCGTTGCGGCCCAGATCAAGCAGCATCAGATGCTCGGCGCGTTCCTTCGGATCGGCGAGCAGGCTGTCGCGGTTGGCGGCATCCTCGGCGCGGGTCTTGCCGCGGGGGCGCGTGCCCGCGATCGGCCGGATCGTCACTTCGTCGTTGCGGACGCGGACCAGGATTTCGGGGCTGGACCCGATCAACGAAAAGCCCGGCAGGTCAAGATGATAGAGGAAGGGCGAAGGGTTGATCCGCCGCAGGCTGCGATACAGCTCGAATGGCGGCAGGGTGAAGGGTGCCGAGAAACGCTGCGCCAACACCACCTGGAAGATATCGCCCGCGACGATATAGTCCTTCGCGCGCGCGACCATCTCGCCATAGCGACCGGGCGGGAGCGCGGGTTCATAGGCCGGTTCGGGCAGATCGGCACGTATGGCTGCGGGCAGCGTGGCGGTCGCGAGGCGTGCGGCGGTGGCGTCCAGCCGCTCCTCCGCGTCCGCGATCATCCGCGCGGTATCGCGCGCCGTATCGGGCCATACGGGGGCGACCAGATAGAGCGCATCGGCCAGCCGGTCGAAGACCAGTATGACGGTCGGCCGCACGAAGATCATGTCGGGCAGGCCGAGCGGATCGGCGTCGGGCTGGGGCAGTGTCTCGACCAGCCCGACCGTCTCATAGCCGAAATAGCCGACCAGACAGGCCAGCGCCGAGGGCAGTCCCTCGGGCACATCGGCGCGGCATTCGGCGACCAGGGTGCGCAGCGCCGCCAGCGTCGGCGCGTCGCACGGCTCGAACGCGTCGCGGTCCGTGGCCCAGTGGCGATTGATCGCGGCGGCATGGCCCTCGGCGCGGAAGACGATATCGGGGGCCAGGCCGATCAGGCTGTACCGTCCGCGCGTCGCGCCACCCTCGACCGATTCCAGCAAAAAGTCGCCACGACCCGGCTCGATCAGCTTCAGCGCGGCGGCGACCGGCGTCTCGGTATCGGCGATCTGCCGACGCCAGATCAGCTGCGGCTGGCCGTCGGCCAGCCGTTCAGCGGTGCTGCGCTCAGTTGCTCCCATTGTTCAGCAACTCCGAGCGGGTCTTGGCGACCGCCTTGGGGTCGGTCTTGACGACGACTGCGTCGCGAACGGCGCGCGCGAACTGCGAGACATATTCGCGGCCGATCAGGCGGCCGATATCGCCGCGCGCGGCGCGGATCGCGGCGTCGTTGCCGGTCGCGTTGCCTTGTTCGATCTTGGTCACGCGGATGATGTACCAGCCCTCATTCTGCGGGGCGGCCAGGGTGCGGGCCTTGTTCTGCGGCATCGAGAACAGCAGCGCGAGCGGGGCGGCGGCGGGCGTGTTCTGTGCGGCGGCCAGATCGCGGCGCGAGGCGGCGATCGGGCGGACCGGCGGCACCGCCAGCCCGGTTTCCTTCAGCGCCTGCGCCATCGGCATGCCCTTGTTCACCTTGGCGAGCACGGCATTGGCGAGCGTGCGGGCGGCGGTGCGCGCGCGGTCGGCGGTCAGGTCGGCGAGCACCTGGCTACGGACCTGCGCCAGCGGACGCGGGGCGGAACGCTGGATCTGGCCCACGCCGACGACTGCGAAGCCGCCGTCCTGGCCGATCGGCACGATCTGCGGTGCGTCGCCATCCTCGGCGGTGAAGGCGGCGGTGATCATCGCGCGCTGTTCCGGCGTCGGCTGGAAGGCCGGGGCATCCGGTGCCGCGCCCTGGGCGGTGACAGCGGGCGTGGTCTGTGCCTGCAGCTTGCGGTCGGCGATCACCTCGTCGAACGTGGCATTGCCCGACAGCGAGTCCTCGATCGCGTTGCGCATCTCGCCCAGTGCGGCGGCCTGCTTCTGCTTGGTCAATTCCGTGACGATTTCAGGGCGCGCCTGGGCCAGCGACTTGCCGGGCACCTGGGTGATCGCATCGACCTTGGCGACAACGAAGCCGAGCGTCCCGCGTACCGGGCCGATCACGCCACCCTGCGGCGCACCGAACACGGCATCGGCGACGGCGGCCGAGGCCTGGGCGGCATAGGCCGCCTTGTCGACGCCCTTCTGCACCGACGCCTCCAGCCCGGCGGCGCGGGCGGCGTCGGCCAGCGAGGTGCCGCCCTTCGCCTTGGCGGCCAGCGCATTGGCGCCCGCCTGGTCGGCGACGATGACCTGGGTCACGTCCCGCTTCTGGGTTGCGGCATAGCGCGACTGGTTGGTCTGATAGTAACGTGCGATCTCGGCCTCGCTCGGGGTCGCCTTGGCGGCGACGGCGGCGGGGTTCACGACCGCATAGCGGACCACGCGACGCTCCGGCAGAGTGTAGCGCTGGACGTTGCGGGTGTAGAAGGTCTGGACATCGGCGTCGCTCGGTGCGGCCCCTGCGGGGACCAGGCGGGTCGGGATATAGCCGACCTCGCCCTGCCGCTTTTCGAGCAGCAGCGAGGCATAGGGCAACGCCATCTGCGTCGCGAACTGGGTCGCGCCGACGGTCGGGATGGTCAGTTGCTGCGCGAAGGTCGAACGCTCGATATCGGTGCGGACCTGCGCATCGGTCATCTTCCGCTGCGCCAGAAGCTGCTGATAGAGCGCCGGATCGAACTGGCCGTTGGGGCCGCGAAACGCCGGGATCGAGGCGATCTGGCCGTCGACCAGGCGGCGCGAGACGACCATGCCCTGCTGCTTGCCGAACTGTTCGAGCGCCAGGCCGGTGATCTCGCGCTGGAGCACGCCCTCGAACCCGCCTGCGGCGATGAACTGCGCCATGTCGAGGCCCGGCTGTTCCTGGCGATAGGCCGCGACTTCGTTCTGCGCGGCGGTGCGCAGGTCGTTGACGGTCACTTTCGCGTCGCCGACCTTGGCCACATCGGCGCCGGTCAGGCCGCCAGCCATGCCCGCGATATTGGTGACGTCACCAGCCGCGAACGCGATCGCGATCACGCCCAGCACGATGAAGGTCACGACGACGCCGGCCTTGGAATTGATGATCCGGCGGAAGAAGCTGAGCATGGACGACCGATCGGCAAAGACAAAAACGTGTCCCGCTTTAGGGGGGAGGTGGCTCGGCATCAAGCTTGTGCGAAATGCACGATCCGCTATCGGTGTTGAACACGTATAACATACGACTCATTTGGGGAGCCTCATATGGCACGGCGCAAACTGGTGGCGGGCAACTGGAAGATGAACGGTTCGCGCGCGACGCTTGCCGAACTGGACGCCATCGCGAAGGCCACCGAGGCTGCGCCGAACGTCGATGTGGCGGTCGCGGTGCCCTTCACCCTGATCGCGCCCGCCGCCGAGCGCGTTCCCGGCCTCGCCATCGGAGCGGAGGATGTGCATGAGCGCGATGCGGGTGCGCATACCGGCTGCGTCTCGGCGGCGATGGTCCTGGAAGCAGGGGCCAGCTTCACCATCGTCGGCCATTCGGAACGCCGGGCCGATCAGGGCGAGACCAGTCAGGACGCCTGGGCCAAGGCGGCGGCGGCGCACCGCCAGGGGCTGAACGTCATCCTCTGCTGCGGCGAGACCGAGGCGGAGCGTAATGCCGGGCGCGCCGAGCGGGTGGTGCAGGCACAGATCGAGAAGTCGGTGCCCGACAATGCGGACGGCCGCTGGTTCACGCTCGCCTATGAGCCACGCTGGGCGATCGGGACGGGGCGGACGCCGACCGTGGACGAGATCGCCAGCATCCACGCCATCGCGCGCGCCAAGCTGCGCATGCTGATCGGCGATGCGGCGGACGGGGTGCGCATCCTGTACGGTGGTTCGGTGACGGGCGAAAATGCCGCGACGCTGTTGGCGGTCGAGAATGTCGACGGCGCGCTGGTCGGCGGAGCCAGCCTGACCGCCGCGAAGTTCGTGCCGATCATCGAGGCGGCGGCGGGGTTGTAACGGCGCGTTGGAGCGTGCGCTTCGACTTCGCTCAGCGTGAACGGCTGTCGGGTATAGTCCCCAACCCCCGTTCAGCCTGAGCGTAGTCGAAGGCCAAGCTACAACCTCAACGCCCCGAATACCGCCCCTTCAACATCGCAAACGCCGCGCGCAGCGCATAGGCATCGCCTCCCTTGGGCCGCCCCGGCTTGCCCGAGGGCCGCCATGCGAACACGTCGAGATGCGCCCAGGCCGTGTCCTTCGGCACGAAGCGGCGCAGGAACAGCGCGGCCGTGATCGCCCCGGCAAAGCCGCCGTCCGGCGCATTGACCATGTCGGCGATGTCGGACTTGAGCATGTCGTCATACCCGTCCCAGAGCGGCATCCGCCACACGGGATCGTCCTCGCTCGCCGCCGCCGCAAGCAGGTCCGCCGCCAGCGTCTCGTCATCGGTGAACAGCGGCGGCAGGTCGGGGCCCAGCGCCACGCGCGCCGCGCCGGTCAGGGTGGCGAAGTCCAGGATCAGTTCCGGCTTCTCCTCGCCCGCGCGGGTCAGCGCGTCGCCCAGGATCAAACGGCCTTCGGCATCGGTGTTTGTGTTCTCGACCGTCAGGCCTTTGCGGGTCTTGAGTACGTCGCCGGGGCGGAAAGCCGGGCCCGAAATGGCATTCTCGACCGCCGGGATTAGCAGGTGGAGCCGGACCGGCAGCTTCGCCGCCATGACCAACCCGGCCAGCGCCAGCGCATGCGCCGCACCGCCCATGTCCTTCTTCATCAGCCGCATGCCCGCAGAGGGCTTGATGTCCAGCCCGCCGGTGTCGAAGCACACGCCCTTGCCGACGATCGCGATGCGCGGATGGGCGGGATCGCCCCAGTGCAGCTCGATCAGCCGGGGTGCCCGTTCGCGGGTCGCGGCCTGGCCGACCGCGTGGATCATCGGATAGTCGCGGGCCAGCGTCTCGCCGCCGGTCACCATGATCTGCGCGTGATGGGTACGAGCCAGTGCCTCGACCTCTGCCTCCAGTTCGGCGGGACCGAGATCGCCAGCCCCCGTGTTGACCAGATCGCGGACCTGCGCGGTTGCGGCGGCGAGGCGGATCACCTCGTCCCGGTGCGCGACATCGCGGGTCAGCAGCACGCGAGGGCCGTTGTCATCGCCCTTGCGATAACGGGTGAAGCGATACTGGCCGAGCAGCCAGCCCAGCGCGTTCGCGCCGACCTCTGCGCCGTCGAGCCGATATTGGCCTTCCGGCAGGGTTTCGGACAGCTTGGCCAGCGCCCAAGGGCTGCTGGCCTCCGCAACGCCCGCGATCACCGCCACCTCGCCGTCCTGCGGCACGACCAGATGCGTGTCGGGCTTGGCGGTGAAACGGTGTGCCGTCGCCAGCGCGCGGGTGGCGACGGGCTGGCGTGCGAGCCAGTCGGCGAAGCCCTTGGGGGTCAGCAGGGTGATCGTCCGGGCGGGCTGGCCGCGATCGGGCTGGAGCAGGGGGGCGAAGTCCATCATTCGGCGGGGCTCACGAGGAATTGTTCGATCTTTCCGTTGGTGCCGGGCTCGGCATAGGTGCTGATCCGAAGCGTGCGACCGGGATAGGTGACGCGATAGGAGCGGTTGACGAACCCGCCGCGCAGGCGCGTGCGACCCGCCTGTTCGATCTTGGTCGGCGCACCCAGGGGCGACAGGCTGGTCCGGTAATCGGCCAGCGTCGTCGGCGTGAAATAATAGGCCGCATCCTCGGTCAGCAGCGAACGGTCGAGAGTACCCGCCTGAAGCTGGGCATAGACCCGCCTGGTCCGGTCGAGCGCGGCGGCGTCCTCGGCATTGGCCTGGGGCGCGGGCAGGACGATGTCGGAAATGCCCTTGGCGATCCGGCTCTGCGCATCGGCAAACCAGGCGTTGACCGCGACGACCACGGCGGCCTTGTCGTCCGGGTAGACGATATTCTCGGTCAGGAAGCCGACCGCCTCGCCGCTATGTTCGACGAAGCGGCGGCCATCGGCGGTGCCGACGCCCACGCCCAGTCCGTAATTGGTGTTCGAGCCATCGGCCAGCTTGACCGGCGTCTCCTGCTCGGCCCAGTCCTTTGCGGGGAGCAGCGTGCGGTTCATCCGCGCGACGTCCCATTTGGCGAGGTCCTGCGGCGACATGGACAACTCACCCGCCGCATAGAGCCAGCCGGGGGCAGCGGGCGTCTCGACCCGCACGGGGCCGAGCGCATGGCGCAGATAGCCCTGCGGGAAGCCCGGGCCGACCGCCTTGTCCTGATCCACCGCGCGGATATCCAACGGTTGGAAGACGCGGGTCTGAAGAAACTGGAGGAGCGGCTGGCCCGACACCTTCTCGACGATCATGCCCGCCACGACATAGCCGGTATTGGAATATTGCCACTGGGTGCCCGGCTTGAAGTCGAGCGGCGCCTTGGCCCAGCGGTCGACGATGCCCTGTGGGCCAGTCGGCGTCGCCATCGCCTTGAAGCTGTAATCCTGCGGCCAATAGTCGCGCAGGCCAGAGGTGTGGCTGAGCAGCTGGCGGATGGTGATCGTGTCGCCGTCGGTGATGCCGGGGATATATTTGGACACCGTGTCGTCGAGCGAGAGTTTGCCGTCGTCGGCCAGCAACTGGAGGGCGGTGGCGGTGAACTGCTTGGAGACCGAGGCGATCTGATAGGGCAGCTTGGCGTCGGCGGGGCCGGTCTGCCCCTCGAACTGTTTGCCATAAGCCTTGGTCAGCACGATCCTGCCGCCCCGCACCACCGCGATCGAGGCGGAGGGGACGCCGCTATCGGCCAGCGTCTTCGTCACCAGCGCGTCGATCTTCTGGGTTTCCGCCGGGGTCAGGGCCTGGGCGAGGAGCGGCGCAGGGGCGATGAACGCGATCGCCGCCAGCAAATGGGGGTATCTCATGGGCATCAAGGAAGCAGGTTTGCGGGGGCGGTGCAACGGTTGTGGTTGGGACCTGGCCTTCGACTCCGCTCAGGCCGAACGGGAGATGGGAGGCATCCGGCGCTTTTCTTACGCCACCCCGGCGAGGGCCGGGGTCCAGTTGTCCCGTCCGGCGTTGGGGAAAGCATCGCACGCCTCGGTGAGCGTCGCATCTGGACCCCGGCCTTCGCTTGGGCGGTATCGTAGAGGGAAAAGGGAATGACCACCGAACTGACCATCCTCGGCTGGTCGATCATCCTGCTGTTCGTGCACATCGCGCTGCAATCGCAGCTGGCGACGTTGGACCGGAGTATCGGTTGGAATGCCGGCCCGCGTGACGGGACACCAGCGCCGCTCGGGCGCTATGCGGGCCGGGCCGAACGGGCGTCCGCCAATTTCCGTGAGACCTGGCCGATATTCATCGCACTGGCGCTAGGCCTGGCGGTCACGGGACAGAGCGGCGGGATCGCGGCGACCGGCGCGTGGGTGTGGTTCCTCGCGCGGGTCGCCTATGTGCCGCTCTATATCTTCGGCGTCCGCTATGTGCGGTCGCTGGCCTATCTGGTGTCGATGGCCGGGCTGGTGATGATGCTTACCCGTTTCCTGTGACGGGAACGCCGTAAAGGTCGTGCTCGTCGGCATCCTCAATTGCAACCTTCACGATATCGCCGACCGACAGATGCCCGGCGTCGCGGAGGAAGACTTCGCCGTCGATCTCGGGCGCGTCGGCCTGGGAGCGACCGGTCGCGCCGCCCTCCTCGTCCACCGCGTCGATGATGACGGGCAGGGTGCGGCCGACCTTGGCCTCCAGCTTGGCGGCGGAGATGGCGGCGGTCTTTTCCATGATCCGCGCGTAACGCTCTTCCTTTACCTCCTCGGGGACGTGATCGGGCAGCGCATTGGCGGCGGCGCCCTCGACGGGCTCGAAGCGGAAGGCGCCGACGCGGTCGAGCTGGGCTTCATCCAGCCAGTCGAGCAGATATTCGAAATCCTCCTCCGTCTCGCCGGGGAAGCCAACGACGAAGGTCGAGCGGATCGCGATGTCGGGGCAGATGTCGCGCCACTGGTGGATGCGCTGAAGGACCTTGGCGTCGTTGCCGGGGCGCTTCATACGGCGAAGGGCCGAAGGCGCGGCATGCTGGAACGGGATGTCCAGATAGGGCAGCACCAGCCCCTCCGCCATCAGCGGGATCACCTGATCCACATGCGGATAGGGATAGACATAGTGCAGGCGAACCCAGGGCGCGATCTTGCCCAGTTCGCGGGCCAGGTCGGTCATGTGCGGCACGACCTCCTGCCCCTTCCACATCCGCGGTTCCTTGCGGATGTCGATGCCGTAAGCCGAGGTATCCTGGCTGATGACCAGCAGCTCGCGCGTGCCCGCCGCGACCAGCTTCTCTGCCTCGCGCAGGATCGCGTCGGGCCGACGGCTGACCAGGTCGCCACGAAGCGACGGGATGATGCAGAAGCTGCACCGATGGTTGCAGCCCTCCGAAATCTTCAGATAGCTGTAGTGACGCGGGGTCAGCTTTAGGCCCGCATCGGGGATCAGGTCGATATAGGGCGACAGGTTCGCGGGCGCGGCGGCATGGACCGCCTCCACCACCTGCTCATATTCATGCGCGCCGGTGATCGCGAGCACGTCCGGGAAGCGGGTGCGGATCGCCTCGGCTTCCTTGCCCATGCAGCCGGTCACGATGACGCGGCCATTTTCCTTGATCGCCTCGCCGATAGCCTCCAGGCTTTCCTCCTTGGCGGAGTCGAGAAAGCCGCAGGTGTTGACCAGCACGACATCGGCCCCGGCATAGTCGGGCGACATCTGATAGCCGTCTGCGCGAAGCTGGGTCAGGATGCGTTCGCTGTCGACCAGATTCTTGGGACAGCCGAGCGAGACCATGCCGACACGCGGCGGAGTTGGGAGTTTGGTTGCCATGGGATACGCGCGCACATAGGCCAAAACGCGACGCTTTTCCAGATGGCGCGCGAAGTCCGGTCGACAGGCGCGTGCGATGGCGGCATGGATGGACGTGGAAGCGAGAGGATAGGGCGCGATGCTGGCGATCGGATTGATGTCGGGAACGTCGCTGGACGGCGTGGACGCGGCGCTGATCGAAACCGATGGCGAGGCGCTGGTCCGGCCCATCGCCTTTCGCACCGAAGCCTATTCCGACACCGCCCGCGCCGAACTGGCGGAGGCGACGACGCTCGCCCTGACCTTCGACCGGCCGCGCGCCAGCCCGCCCATCGTCGCGGCGGGCGACCTGATCGTGCGGACCCATGCGATGGTCGTGCAGAAGCTGCTGCGCGACGCCGGAGTCGAGGCGAAGGCGGTCGACGTGATCGGCTTTCACGGCCAGACGGTCGCGCATCGCCCCGACCGTGGCTGGACCTGGCAGATCGGGGATGGACAGGCGTTGGCGGACGCGACCGGGATCGTCACGGTGTCCGACTTCCGCTCGGCCGATGTCGCGGCGGGCGGGCAGGGGGCGCCGCTGATCCCCGTCTATCACGCCGCGCTCGCCGCCGATCTGGAGAAGCCTGTTGCGATCCTGAACCTGGGCGGTGTCGCGAACATCACCTTCATCGGGACCGACGGCGCGTTGGTCGCCTTCGATACCGGACCGGCCAACGGCCTGATCGACAGCTGGATGGAGGCGGAAACCGGCCAGCGTTACGATGCAAACGGGGCGCTGGCGGCGAGCGGGCGGGTCGAGCCGACCGTGCTCGACACGATGATGGACAATGGCTGGTTCGACCTCGCCCCGCCCAAGTCGCTCGACCGCAACGACTTCACCATTCAGCCCGCGCGGGGCCTGTCGGCGGCGGATGGGGCGGCGACGCTGACCGCCTTTACCGCGCAGACCGTGGCGCGGGCGCTTGATCACCTGCCCGAGCGGCCCCGGCGGTTGCTGGTCGCGGGTGGCGGGCGGCACAACGCCACCATGCTGGCGATGATCGCGGCGGCAACAGGGCTGACGCCAGAGCCGACCGATGCGCTGGGCTGGGACGGCGACGCGCTGGAGGCGCAAGGGTTCGCCTATATGGCGGTGCGGCGGCTGGAAGAGCGGGCGATCAGCTTTCCAGGTACGACCGGCGTGCCGAATGCCATGACCGGCGGCCTAGTCCACCGGCCTTCCGTGAGCTGACCCATTGCTCCCCTGCAAGGGGAGGGGAAAATCAGCGCCGCCTGGCTTTCGTTCGCGCCATGGCTGGAACCGGGCAGCCGTCAATCTCGCGTATCACTGCGAACCGTGGCTCGGCGTCTGGCATTTCGTTCAGCTTGCGCAGACCGACGACGGGGGCGGACTGGCTCACCCGCGTTTCTTTCTGCACGCAGCGTTCGGGTAATTGGCCGATGCTGGGCATGGTCGGCGGGGGCGTTCCCCGATCGGTGGACAGCATCAACAGCGCGAGCAACATCATCGATCGTCTCCCGTGGCAGGAGATCAATCTATGTCAGTGGAACCGAGTCTGGCAATCAGCGCGCGACATAGGCGTCGATCAGCGCGCCGACATAATCGGGCTTGTCGCCAGTCAGTTCGGGCGCCGCTTGGCCCTTGCCATAGATGAAGCCGTAAATGGGATAGGTCGAACTGCCCAGGCCTTCGGAATCGCGGAACCAGACCTTTACCACGCTCCAATCATTGCCCGGCGAGACATCGAACAGCGTCACGTCCTGTTCGGCATGGCCGCGCTGGCCGTTCTGGATCGACCAGTTGGCATGGGTCAGCATCAGCACCCGGTCCTCGACCACGCGGCTGACCACCGCGACATGGCCCAGCGGCAGGCGGCTGGTCTTCTCGAACACGACGACTGCGCCGACGCGGGGGGTGCGGCCGCGGGGATATTTGCCCTCCGCCTTGGACCACCAGGTCCAGGCATCGCCATAGATCGCGATGCCCGAGGCCTGCCGAGCGAAGGGCACGCATTGCCCGACATAGTCGAGCAGCGAATGCGCCTCGGCCGCCGGAACGACCGTCAGCGCGCAGAGCGATACGATTGCCTTGGACACCATGCCTCTCATGCCGATCAAGCTATCCGATTTGCGCGAATACCCAACTGTTCAAAATGGTTAATACGGGGCCAGGGGGATCGACGGAGGCGCGGACGCGACCAGTCGAAGACCCAAGGGAGCGCATCAGCCGCGCCGCGCGCTTGCCCGCGCCTCCAGCAGATCCCACAGGCCGCGATGCTGGACGAGCAGCTGCGTCGCCCCGAACCCGCGTGCGCGCGCCAGGCCGATGCCCGACTCGTCGTCCTCCACGTCACATAGCGGCTCGGGCATCTGGCCGGGGGCGGGCGACAGGCCGAAGCGCCGCGCCGCCTGGTCGAGCACTTGCCGGATCGAGCGCCAGTCGAGGATCAGCGCCGAAACGGCGCCCGTTGCGCAGCCCCGCCGATCCGAATTGGCGAGCATTTCCAGCGTATGGCGAAGCTGGGTCAGCGCGGCATCGGTCTGGGCCTGGCCGGGGGTGGAGGGCAGCGGCCCCGCCGCCGAGGTCAGGTTGGCGAGAAAGGCGCGCTCCAGGGCAAAGGCATTGGAGGATCGGATCAGCCAGGGCAGGGTTTCGATCTGGATCCCACGCGCCATGGCGTAATCGATCATGCAGGGATGATTGCCATGGACCGCACAGACCGCATGAACCGCATCGGTCAGGTCATGCAGCAGAACCTGCGGCATCAGCAACGTCTGGACGTGCGGATGCCCGGCGCTGCCCCATCGCGCCAGGATCGCACGGATGTCGCCGCGCCGATCGTCCTGAAATTCCAAAGCGGTACTTGTCGCCATGTCCGTTCCGATAATGGGCCGGGCGCAGGCGACAGAACCGTCATTCGACCGTCGCACCCGAATGACGGCCCTAACGGAATTTCGTTAATGCCGGGTTTACGAAATCTGAAACGCCTCCGTTACGAGTTTAGTTGCTGATTCATTTCGGGAAAGCTGGCGTTGATCCGGCCCGTGCGGGATCGCGCTTGCGGGATGGCAGCGCCCCCGCGATAACGCGCGCCATGGCCGGGCAAGGACCCGGCAATGACAAGGTTCGGAGTGGTATGAATGCGCAAATGGGTGCTGGGTCTGGCGCTGGCGTCGGTCGGGGCGTCGATCGCCATGGGTTCGGGGGCCTCGGCCATGTCGGCTGATGGCCCGACCGGTCAGGAAGCCGAACAGGGCAAGCTGACCCTGCAGCGCGTCTTCGGCAGCCCCGACCTGTCGGGGTCGCAGCCGCGCGGCCTGCGCCTGTCTCCCGACGGCACCCTCCTGACCTCGCTGCGCCCGCGTGCCGACGAGCGTGAGCGGCTGGACCTCTGGGCCCGCGACACCCGCACCGGCGAGGAGCGGATGCTGGTCGACTCCAAGAAGGTCGGCTCGGGCGCGGAACTGTCCGAGGCCGAGAAGATGCAGCGGGAGCGTGCGCGGATCGGCGGGTCGAAGGGCATCGTCGCCTATGACTGGGCCCCTGACGGCAAGTCGATCCTGGTGCCGCTGGACGGCGACCTGTATCTCGCCGGTCTGGACGGGCAGGTCCGTCGCCTGACCAATACGCCCGGCGGCGAGTTGAACCCGATCGTCAGCCCCAAGGGCGGCTATGTCAGCTTCGTGCGCGACCAGAATTTGTGGGCCATGCCGCTGGGTGGCGGCGAGGCGCGCGCGTTGACCAAGGACGGCGGCGGCACCGTCCATTTCGGCGAGGCGGAGTTCGTCGCTCAGGAGGAAATGCACCGCTTCACCGGTTATTGGTGGAGCCCCGACGAACGCTATATCGCGGTCGAGCGGTTCGACGACGCGCCGGTCAAGGTCGCGGTCCGCGCGGCGATCGGCGCGGCGGGGACCAAGGTCTATGAACAGCGCTATCCGGCGGCGGGCACGCCCAATGCGCTGGTCGATCTGTACGTCATGAAGGCGGACGGATCGGGCCGGGTGAAGGTGGACCTGGGCACCAATCTCGACATTTATCTGGCGCGCGTCGACTGGACGCCGGACGGCTCGGCGATGCTGGTGCAGCGCGAGAGCCGCGACCAGAAGACGCTCGACATGCTGCGTGTCGATCCCAAGACCGGCAAGTCGACCGTCCTCTTCACCGAACGTTCGGGCGACCGCAGCTGGCTGAACCTGTCGGACGCCTATCGCCCGATGAAGGACGGCAGCCTGATCTGGCGGTCGGAGCGCGACGGCTATGGCCATCTCTACCGCTTTGCGAACGGCCAGTGGACCCAGTTGACCAAGGGGCCGTGGGTCGTCACCAATCTGGTCGGCGTCGACGAGGCGAAGGGAAGGCTCTATTTCACCGGGCTGAAGGACGATGTGCTCGAACAGCATCTCTACGCCGTCGACATCGCCCAGCCGAACGTCATCACCCGCCTGACCGAGCGCGGCTATACCAACAGCGCGACGATGGACTCCTCGGCCAGCCGCTTCATCGTCTCGCGCTCCAGCCCGAGCCAGCCGACCCAGGTCTATCTGACCGATACGACGGGCCAGCGGCTGAGCTGGATCAACGAGAATGCGATCGTCGCGGGCCACCCCTATGCGCCCTATCTCGCCAGCCACCGCGAGACGAAGTTCGGTACGATCAAGGCCGATGACGGCACGACGCTCTATTGGGAAATGATTACCCCCAAGCTGGTGCCGGGCAAGCGCTACCCCGTCTTCTTCCAGCATTATGGTGGCCCCGGCACCGGCCAGCAGGTCACGCGCGGCTGGCAGGGGGCGTTGCCGCAATATCTGGTCGATCAGGGCTGGATCTTCTTCCAGATCGACAATCGCGGCTCGTATAATCGCGGCAAGGCGTTCGAGGATGCCATCTACCACGCGATGGGCACCGTCGAGGTCGCCGACCAGCTGGCGGGGGCGAACTATCTGAAGACGCTGCCCTTCGTCGATCCGGCGCGGATCGCGACTTATGGCTGGTCGTACGGCGGCTATATGTCGATCAAGATGCTGGAGAAGACGCCGGGCGTCTATGCCGCCGCCGTGTCGGGGGCACCGGTCACCGACTGGCAGCTCTATGACACGCATTATACCGAGCGATATCTGGGCGATCCGCGCACCGACCCGCAGAGCTATGCGGGCTCGCAGGCGATTACCGATGCGGCCAAGATCCGCGATCCGCTGATGCTGATCCACGGCATGGCGGACGATAACGTCTTCCTCGACAACGCGACCGCCTTCGCCGCCGAGATGCAGAAGACCGACACGCCGTTCGAGATGATGCTCTACCCAGGTCAGACCCACCGCGTCGGCGGACCGGGCGTGTCCGAGCATCTGTGGCACACGATCCTGAACTTCCTCGACCGGACGGTGAAGGACAAGTCGAAGAAGAAATGATCCCGTCATTCCTCCCCTGTAAGGGGAGGGGGACCAGCGAAGCTGGTGGAGGGGTGTCCCCGCTGATGGTGACACCCCTCCGTCAGGGCTTCGCCCTGCCACCTCCCCTTGCAGGGGAGGAATAGGATGGGCACCCCATGGCATTCCTGAAGACCTTCCATCTCTGGCCGTTCCTCGACACGTTGGTCAGCTATCTGACCGCGTTCGTGCTGGGCACCGTGATCGGCGCGGAGCGGCAATATCGCCAGCGTACGGCGGGGCTGCGTACCAACGCCCTTGTCGCGATCGGCGCGGCGGCGTTTGTCGATCTCGGCCAACGGCTGGGCGGCGATGTCGAGTCGATCCGCATCATCGCCTATGTCGTCTCCGGCATCGGCTTCCTGGGCGCGGGCGTCATCATGAAGGAGGGGATGAACGTCCGTGGGCTGAACACCGCGGCGACCCTCTGGTGCTCGGCGGCGGTCGGTTCGATTGCCGGCAGCGACATGGTGGCCGAAGCGGTGCTGCTGACCGTCATGGTCCTGATCGCAAACACCGCGCTGCGCCCGCTGGTCGATGCGATCAACCGTATCCCGGTCGAAGGACGCCATGTCGAGGCGACCTATTCGGTCAGCCTGACGACCAGCGCCGCGCAGGCCGGGCCGGTCGGCGACATGCTGGTCGAACATCTGGAGCGTGCCGGGTTGCCCGTGGCCGAGCTCGAAACCGAGGAATTGGGCGAGGATCAGGTGACCGTCGCCGCGACCCTGACCAGCACCATCGTCGAGGCGGGCGAGCTCGACCGGATCACCGACCATTTCCAGTCGGTCCACGGCATCGCGCACGCCACCTGGGCCGCCAGCACGCACGATTGAGGCGGGCTGGATCGTACCGCTCCGGCGTGTGCCCGCAAGAGTCGAGATGCGTCCAAGGGGCTGCGGCCCAACCATGGCCGCCATCCCGGCCTTCGCCGGGATGGTCTAGGGGAGTTGTGGGGATGAGCGATCCCAAATCCCGATTCACCGAACCATCGCGAGGGGCGCCCCTATGCCAACACTATGCGAAACCGGGGAATCGCTCTCGCATTGCTATGGCCGCCGGGCATAGCCGCTGAACCGATCAAGGAGGCGGTATGGCGGTACGGTATCGGACATGGCGGCACGGACTGGCGCTGCGATTGCTGGGTGTCGGGCTTTGTATCCTCGCCTGGCGGGCGATCGCCTATCTGATGGCCATGGCGGGGCATGGCGGCCGTGCCGGGTTGCTGGGCTATGCGCTGGCGACGGCGGGCTTCCTCTTCGCCAGCCTGGGCAGCGCCTTGGCGATCATGGGCGAGCACCTGTTCGACGAGGTGCAGGTCAGTGCCCGCTGGCGGCGGATATGACCGACACTATGCGGGCGCTATGCGTTAGCGGGAAATCGATCTCGAAACCCTATGGGGCGAGGCGTAGCTGATGCGGGCGGGCGATCGAACGCCCGATCGGCAGAGGTTCCCACTATCCATGTGTACCGATTTTCCAATCGCACCCGACCCGCAGGCGCGGCTCATCTATGTCGGCCAGGACCGTGCGGGTCACTGGCTTGTGCAGGATAGCGCTGGCCAGTTGGAAGGGCGCTTCATCTCGCGTGGCGCGGCCATGCGCTATGCGGTCGAGGAAGCCGAAATCTATCATGCCAGTGTCGCGGTCGCGCAAGACGCACTGACCCCGCTGGTGTCGTTCGATCCGGTGGCGGCCGACGCCCCGGTCCTGTCGCGGGCAGCGTGAGGGAGGCGCGACCATGCAGATCGACAGCAGATATCGCCACGACCCCCGCTGGCCCGCCATCGAGGCGGCGCTGGGTTCTCTCCGCGAGCGGCATCGCCATGCGGTGCGGATCGTCGACGCCGATTGCGGCGCGGGCGGCTTCCTGATCGCGGTCGCCGAACAGGCGCGGGCAATGGGCTTTACCGCGATCGAGGCACGCGGACTGGGTGGTTCGCCCGCGATGATCGGCCGGGCACGGGCCGCGGCCAGGCGTCATCGCCATGCCGCGATGGGTCTGGTCTTCGAACGCGGCGACGCGGCCGACGCACTGGCCGGGGAGCGTGACTTTCCCGCCGACATTCTGGTCTGTCATCGGTGTGGCACCCAGATGCACGCCGCCGCGACCTGCGTGATCGGCGATCCGATCGAGGAGATGGCGGCATGAGCGGGCGGGATATGGCATGGCGGTCGCTGGGCGGCCTGATGACGTTGGGTGCGGTCGTCGCGACGCTGAGCGGGCCGTCGGAATCGCTGCTGGCGCTGTTCTGGTTCTTCGTGGCGCTGGGCGGGGTCGTGCTGATGCTGAACGGCAAGCATATGATCCAGGCGCTGCGGGCCGAGCGGCGGGGGCATTATCATACGGCCGAGGCCATTCATGCCGCGCGCCTACGCCGGACGCGTCGGTCATGAGCCGCAATTCAGGCTTTGTGCTGCGGGGCGAGGCGCTTCATGCCGAAGGCGTGGCGCTCAGCCGGATCGCGCGAGCGGTGGGTACGCCGACCTATGTCTATTCGGCAAACGCATTGCGCGCCGCCGCCCGGCGGTTCCGCGAAGCGCTGGCCCCGATTCCGCGCAAGTCGCTGGCCTTTGCGGTCAAGGCCAATCCGTCGCTGGCGGTCCTGTCGGTGCTGCGCGACGAGGGGTTCGGCGCCGATATCGTGTCGGGCGGCGAACTGACCGCTGCGCTGGCGGCGGGCATGGCCGCGGAGGACATCGTCTATTCGGGTGTCGGCAAGACCCCGGATGAACTCGCACAGGCGCTGCGGGCCGGGGTCGGCCATATCAACCTGGAGGGCGAGCGCGAGGGGGATGTGCTGGCGACGACCGCCGTCCGGATGGGCGTCGAGGCGACCGCGCTGCTGCGGGTCAATCCCGATGTCGATGCGGGCACCCATGCCAAGATCACCACCGGCACCATCGACAGCAAATTCGGCGTGGCTTTTGCAGATGCGATCGGCATCTTCGACCGGCTGGCCCGGCGTCCCGGCCTGACGCTGCAAGGCGTCGCGGTCCATATCGGCAGTCAGATCATGGACCTGGGGCCGCTGGAGGCCGCCTATCGCCGGCTCGGCGAACTGGTCGCGGCACTGAGGGCACGTGGGCATCGCATCACCCATGTCGATCTGGGCGGCGGGCTGGGCGTCGATTACCGCGGCGGCCCGGACGGCGATGTCGCCGCCTATGCCGCCATGGTCGCGCGGGTGACGCAGGATTGGGACGTGAGGCTGATGTTCGAGCCGGGGCGCTATATCGCCGCCCATGCCGGGGTGCTGCTGACCCGCGTGCTCTGGGTCAAGCCGGGCGAGGGTTGCCCGTTCGTCGTCATCGACGCGGGCATGAACGATCTGGCTCGGCCCGCGCTCTACGACGCCTGGCATGAGTTCGCAGCGGTCGCCCCGAACGGCGCGACGATGCGGGCGCATGTCGTCGGCCCCGTCTGCGAAAGCAGCGACCGCTTCGCCACGGGCCGGTTGATCGACCGGGTGAAGGAAGGCGACCTGGCCGTCCTGCGCGACGTCGGGGCCTATGGCGCCTCGATGGCGTCCTGCTACAACAGCCGGGCACTGGCGGCCGAGGTCATGGTCGAGGGCGATCGCTTTGCCGTCATCGCGCCACGGATCGATGCGGCGGCTCTCCGGCCGCAGAGCGTGCCCGACTGGCTAGAATCCCATAAGCTAGGCCACGCGGCCTGAGAGGCGGGCGGGGGCCGTTAAACCCCCGCTTGTCCCGGCGAAACGCGCACTTTTCGCAAAGTTGGTGGACGCGTCCACGCAATGACGCTACCGGCTCACGCTTCCGAGTGGAGGATATAATGGGTTATCGCGTGGTGGTCGCCGGGGCGACGGGCAATGTCGGCCGGGAAATGATCAACATTCTGGCGGAGCGGGAATTCCCGATCGACGAACTGGCGGTCGTCGCCTCGTCGCGCAGCCAGGGCGACCAGATCGAATACGGTGAGACGGGCAAGATGCTCACCATCAAGAATATTGAGCATTTCGATCCCACCGGCTGGGACATGGCTTTGTTCGCGATCGGATCGGACGCGACCAAAATCTACGCGCCCAAATTCGCCGCCGCGGGCTGCGTCGTGATCGACAATTCGTCGCTCTATCGCATGGACCCGGACGTGCCGCTGATCGTGCCGGAAGTGAACCCGGACGCCATCGACGGCTACACCGCCAAGAACATCATCGCGAACCCCAATTGCTCGACCGCGCAGATGGTCGTCGCGCTCAAGCCGCTGCACGACAAGGCGACGATCAAGCGCGTCGTCGTCGCCACCTATCAGTCGGTGTCGGGCGCGGGCAAAGCGGGCATGGACGAGCTGTTCGAGCAGAGCCGCAACATCTTCGTCGGCGACCCCGCCGAGCCCAAGAAGTTCACCAAGCAGATCGCCTTCAATGTGATCCCGCACATCGACAGCTTCCTCGACGACGGCTCGACCAAGGAAGAGTGGAAGATGGTCGCCGAGACCAAGAAGATCCTCGATCCCAAGGTCAAGGTGACGGCGACCTGCGTGCGCGTGCCGGTGTTCGTCGGCCATTCCGAGGCGCTGAACATCGAGTTCGAGGATGAGATCTCGGCCCAGGAAGCGCAGGACATCCTGCGCGAGGCGCCCGGCGTCATGCTGATCGACAAGCGCGAGGACGGCGGATACGTCACCCCGGTCGAATGCGTCGGCGACTATGCGACCTTCATCAGCCGCGTGCGCGAGGACTCGACGGTCGATAACGGCCTGTCGCTGTGGTGCGTATCGGACAATCTGCGGAAAGGTGCCGCACTGAACGCCGTGCAGATCGCCGAACTGCTCGGCCGCCGTCACCTGAAGAAGGGCGACTGACTTGTCCATTCCTCCCCTCGCAGGGGAGGTGGCAGGCCGTCAGGCCTGACGGAGGGGTGTCCCGCTCTCGATAGGGCGACACCCCTCCACCAGCTTCGCTGGTCCCCCTCCCCTTGCAGGGGAGGAAAAGGGTTCACCGCCCCATATACAGCCCCGGCCGGTGCCAGGCGAAGAGGATCAGGCTGATCGCCGCCGCGCTGATCGCGGACCACATCATCTGCACGCCCGAAACCACCGGGATCGCCATCGCCAGGATGACGACATCCAGCGCGACCTGGGTCATGCCCATATTCCACCCGCGCTTGCGATAGAGCCAGATGGTGATGACCCCGGTGCCGCCGACCCCCGCCTGATGCCGGGCGAGCGACAGGATGCCCATGCCGATCACCGTGCCGCCGACCAGCGCGGCAAAGGCCGGATGCACCCCGTCGACATGCACCGACACCCGCGTGATGGCCGAGGCCACGCCGATACCGACATTAACCAGCACCGTCTTCACCGCGAACCGTGCGCCCATCACCTTGTGCGCGAACAGAAAGAACGGGATGTTGACCAGCGTGAACAGCACGCCGGCCGGTAACGGCAACAGATAGGACAGCAGCAGCGCGACGCCCGCGATCCCGCCCGTCACCAGTCCCGCCGCTTTCAGGAACATCAGCCCGACGACCAGCAACGTCACACCGATGAAGATCGCATAGGCGTCTTCGAGCAGGCTGTGCGGACGCCCGATCGGGCTGGGCGGCAGGGTTTCGGCAGGGGAGGCGGTCGCTGCGGTCATCGAGGGTCCGGATCAAGGGTCCGGCATCCGCTCCCGATTGGCCTGCTTCTTGGCGGCAGAGAACGGTCCCATATCGCAATCGTGGCGAAACGCCAATCGCCTGGCTCAGCCCAGGAACAACCAGCCCAGCGCGATCATCACCACCAGCGCATAGAAGCCGCCCTTGGTCCTCAGCAAATAGCTGGCCCCCAGGACGCCCGTCGCGGCGAGCGCGCAGGCCGCCACCCGGTCGGCGGCGATCCATTCCAGGATGACGAACGCGCCGACCATGTTCGCCGCCGCATTGACCGCGATCCAGATATAGGACGGAAAGGCCCCGATCGATCCGATCAGCGGGATCTTGATCGTGGCGAAGCCGCGCATCGTGCCGGGAAACAGGTCCGCCGCCAGATGGAAGCCCACGCCGAACCCCAGCCCCGCCGCGACCGGCCAGGTGCGCAGGTCGAGCGTGGCGACGTAGAAGGGCAGGACGCTGTGCACCAGCGCGCTGCGATGCTGGAGCTGGAGCGGCGTATCGAGATCGGGCAGCCGCGTCCCCGCCGCCGTCGCCGCCGCGACCGTGGCGATCAGCATCCACGGCCCCCCTCCACCGGCGAACGCCAGGATCACCGCCAGAAGAAGGAATAGGGATGCTGCCATGGGCGGCGGCTAACCACTTGTACCCCTTTTGTCCATGCGTGCGACTCGCGTGGAATCACAAAAAAGCACGGATTCCCGCCATTTTGTCGCGGGCTGGTGAGAATGGGACTCAAGGCACCCCTTCGGCCCGTACCGACACGGTCAAGGTACAATTTTTTGAGGGTGGTCGGCGGGCCCGGCTCCGGCATAGTCGGCGCCATGACCATGCAGGCCAAAGCGGGTATCGGCGCGCTGACCGACCGGGAAAAACAGACGCTGCGACTGATCGTCCGAGGGCATGACGCCAAGTCGATCGCACGCGAGCTGAACCTGTCGGTCCACACCATCAACGAACGGCTGCGCGACGCCCGCCGCAAGCTGGCCGTGTCGAGCAGTCGCGAGGCTGCGCGGATGCTGCTGGAGGTGGAGGGCGACGCATCGCTGCCGACCCCCGATTATGTGGGGGACATGAGGATCGGGGAGGACCGATCCGAGCCGATGGCGGATGAAAGCCCGGCGCCGATCGTCGGCGTGGAGACCGGCATCCGCCGTCCCCGGATCATCATCGGAGCGATACTCATGACCCTCGCCCTCAGTCTGCTTGCCCTTGGCGGCCTGACCCATATGGCATCCGCGCCGCATTCAACAGCGTCGACCGTGGTGAGCGATCCCGCAGCGGTCGAAGCGGCACAGCGTTTCGTACAACTGATCGACCAGGGCCGCTGGGGCGAAAGCTACCGTCTAACCACGAGCAGCTTCCGCAAGCTCAATACCGAACAGGTCTGGGCCGCCACCTCGGAAAAGGTACGGATGCCGCTGGGCAGGATGGTGTCGCGGACCTTGCTCAGCCAGGACGATGTTCCCGCGCCGCCTGCCGGTTATCAGATGGTGCGGTTCAATACGCGCTTCGGCACCTCGGCGCCCATTGTCGAAACCGTCACGTTGGAGCGGGAAAATGGCGAGTGGCGGGTCGCCGGTATTTATGTCGGCTAGGAGGCCACCCTCACCCTTCCGGCGCTTCGCGCCTCCCTCCCTCTCCCGGCGGGAGAGGGAAGGGGCCCGCCCGCGTTAGTGGGTGGGAAGGGTGAGGGCCGCTTGGCCGGATGAGAGTTCCACATCCCGGGCGATCCGTATTAGGAGACGCTGCTACAGCTTGCCTTCTGGAGACCGAACCCTTGGCCGACACCGCCCCCGAAACCCGCTTCTTCGACAGCTTCGACGGCACCCCGATCGCGTGGCGTGAAATGGGGGAGGGGCGCGCCCTGGTGCTGATCCATGGCTATTTCTCCGATGCCTATACCAACTGGATCCGCTACGGCCATGCCGCCGCCATCGCGGCCAAGGGCTACCGCGTCATCATGCCCGACCTGCGCGCGCATGGGGAAAGCGGCAAGCCGCACGACCCCGCCGCCTACCCCAAGGACGCGCTGACCCGCGACGGCCATGCGCTGGTCGAGCATCTGGGGCTGACCGATTACGATCTCGGCGGCTATTCGCTGGGCGCGCGGACGGTCAGCCGGATGCTGGCGACGGGGGCGGAGCCGGGCAAGGCGATCTTTGCGGGCATGGGGCTGGAGGGACTGCTCCACACCGACCGCCGGGTCGCGCATTTCACCAATATCCTGACCCGGCTGGGCGAACATCAGCGCGGCACCCCCGAATGGATGGCCGAGGCGTTCCTGAAGACCACCGGCGGCGATCCGGTGGCGCTGCTCCACATCCTGCAGACCTTTGCCGACACGCCGCTCTCGGCGATTGAGGGTTTCGACCTGCCGACGCTGGTCGTGGCGGGCGTCGACGACTTCGACAATGGCGCAGCCGTCGAGCTGGCCGAGGCCTTGCCGCGTGGCCGCTATGTCGAGATTCCGGGCAACCATATGGCCTCGGTGACCAAGCCTGAGCTGGGCGCGGCGATCGCGCAATTCCTCACCGCTTGACGGCGGCGGCCAAAGCCGCGCAACTGCGCGCCATCCGCCCCGTTTCGAGGGCGTTTCAGAACGTTAGGGGGATAGCATGATCCGTTCCGCCGTTTCCGGCACCGTACTCGCCTTTGTATTGGCCGGTGCCGCACAGGCCCAGACTGCCGCGCCTGCTACGCCGGCGACCCAGCCGCCCGCGACCGTCGCCGGGGCGGATGCCTTCGTGGCCGAGGCCGAGAAGACGCTGGCCGAAAAATCGGTCGGGGCGCAGCAGGTGGCCTGGGTCAATGCGACCTATATCACCGACGATACCGATGCGCTCGCCGCCGCGTCGGGCGCGGAGATGACCGATCTCGCCGTCCGCTACGGCTTGGGGGCGGCCCGCTATCAGGCATTGCCGGGCCTGTCCTATGACACCAAGCGCAAACTCGACCTGTTGCGCGGCGGGATCACCTTGCCCGCGCCGACCACGCCGGGAGCCTCGGCGCAGCTGTCGATGCTGACCACGCGCATGTCCTCCTCCTATGGCAAGGGCAAGGGCGTGCTGAACGGCCAGCCGATGAACGGATCGGATATCGAGGCCGCCATGGGCAGCGAGCGCGATCCCGCCCGCTTGAAGGAGATGTGGGTCAGCTGGCATGACAATGTCGGCGCGCCGATGCGGGCGGATTATGCCCAGATGACCGCGCTGGCCAACCAGGGCGCCAAGGAACTGGGTTATGTCGATGCCGGATCGCTGTGGCGCTCGGGCTATGACATGTCGCCGGAGCAGTTCGCGCAGGTCACCGACCGTATCTGGGGCGAGCTGGAGCCGCTGTACAAGGCGCTCCACACTTATGTCCGCTGGAAGCTGAACGAAAAATATGGCGACGCGGTGCAGGCCAGGACCGGCCCGATCCGTGCCGACCTGCTCGGCAATATGTGGGCGCAGGAATGGGGCAATATCTATGACCTGGTCGCACCCAAGGGGGCGGGCGATGTCGGATACGACACCGGCGACTTGCTGAAGGCCAAGGGGTATGACCCGATCAAGATGGTGAAGGCGGGCGAGGGCTTCTACTCCTCGCTGGGCTTCGCGCCCCTGCCGCAGACCTTCTGGCAACGCTCGCAGATCGTGAAGCCCGCCGACCGCGAAGTAATCTGCCACGCCTCGGCCTGGGATATCGACAACAAGGACGATATCCGGATCAAGATGTGCACGAAGGTCAATGCCGACGACTTCGTGACCATCCATCACGAGCTGGGGCATAACTATTACCAGCGCGCGTACAAGGATCAGCCCTTCCTCTACAAGAACGGCGCGAATGACGGCTTCCACGAAGCGATCGGCGACACCGTCGCGCTGTCGATCACGCCCGATTATCTGGTGAAGATCGGCCTGCTCGACCCTGCCAAGGTGCCGAGCGCCGACAAGGATATCGGTCTGTTGCTGCGTCAGGCGATGGACAAGGTGGCGTTCCTGCCCTTCGGCCTGCTGATCGACAAGTGGCGTTGGGGCGTGTTCTCCGGCCAGATTCCGGCCAGCCAGTATCAGGCGGGCTGGGACGCGCTGCGCCTGAAATATCAGGGCGTGGTGCCGCCGGTCTCGCGTGACGAGACGAAGTTCGATCCGGGTGCGAAGTACCACATTCCGGCGGGCGTGCCCTATGCGCGCTATTTCCTGGCGCGGGTGCTGCAATTCCAGTTCTACAAGGCGGCGTGCCAGCAGGCCGGGTGGAAGGGGCCGCTCTACCGCTGCTCCTTCTATGGCAACAAGGAGGTCGGCAAGAAGCTGAACGCGATGCTGGCCATGGGCCAGTCCAAGCCCTGGCCGGACGCGCTTCAGGTGTTCACCGGCAGCCGCGAGATGTCGGGCAAGGCGCTGGTCGAATATTTCGCCCCGCTGAAAGTCTGGCTGGACCAGCAGAACAAGGGCAAGCCGCAGGGTTGGTGAGGCCGGGGAGGGGGCGCCCCTCCACCACTCGCTTTCGCGAGCGGTCCCCCTCCCCATCGGAGATGGGGAGGATTGATCGTGGGCTACCGCCATTCCTCCCCAAGCCGTGCTTGGGGAGGGGGACCGCCGCGAAGCGGTGGTGGAGGGGCAATTGAACCAACCTCCGTTCAGGCTGAGCGAAGTCGAGGCCTACGCTGGAAATGTGCCAAGAGCACATGCCTTCCCGTAGCCTTCGACTTCGCTCAGGCTGAACGGAGGAGGGGAATGGTGGCCACGCGTAACAACAGCCGTTCACGCTGACGCACGCCGGGACCTGCGCCACGGACACACTCTCTGCGCCCTCCGCGCCTCTGCGCGCAAAAAAAAGGCGGCAGGGTCCACCCCCGCCGCCCGGAAAATCACCGCGCCGCCACTGCGTACAGCGCGATCGCCGCCGCGTTGGAGACGTTCAGACTCTCCACCTTCGGGCTGATCGGCAGCTTGGCGAGTTCGTCGCAATGCGCCTCGGTATTCTGGCGCATGCCTTCGCCCTCGGCGCCCAGCACGATGCAGATGCGCTGCGTACCCATCGCCTGGGCCAGCGTCTGGTTCGCATGGCCGGTCAGGCCGATGCGCCAGAAGCCCGCTTCCGCGATCTCCTCCAGCGCGCGCGCCAGGTTCACCACGCGCACCCACGGCACCGTTTCCAGCGCGCCGCTGGCCGAGCGGGCGACCGTGCCCGATTCGGGCGGCGCATGGCGGTCCTGGGTCACGATGCCCACCGCGTCGAAGGCGGCGGCCGACCGCAGGATCGCGCCGACATTGTGCGGGTCGGTCACCTGGTCCAGCACCACCAGCGGCCGCTGGTTATCCTGTGCCTCATGCAGCAGGTCGCCCAGCCAGATATCCTCCAGCGGATCGACCTCGGCCACCAGCCCCTGGTGCGGCGCGTCGGCGGGGACCAGACGGCCCAGATCGGCGACATCGGCAAAGGTGACCGGCAGGACCGGCGGCAGGTTGAGCGCGGCCAGCGCCTCGCGCGTGCCCCAAATCTTGCGCACCGTCCGGTTCGGGTTGGCGAGCGCCGCCGTCACCGCATGCCGTCCCCAGAAGCGGGGGCGGTTGGATGAAGCCTGGCTGGGGCGATGTCCTCGGCGTGCCATCAGTCGTCGTTGTCCGTGTAGTCAAAGGGCTTGGTCGTCGCCGGTTGCGTCGGCACCGGCGGGCGCGGCAATGCCTTGTCCGCATTCGCCGCCGCGAGCAAGACCCCGGCGAGCACGACCGAGGCCTGGCGCATATCGTCGGCCTTCAGATGATCGAAGGTATCGGCCGAGCTGTGATGCGTGCGGCTGCCATAATCCAGCGGATCCTGGATGAACTGGAAGCCCTGCACGCCGACCGCCTGCATGAAGACATGGTCGGTGCCGCCCGTTGTCCGCTGCACGACGTTACCCGCGCCCAGCGACGCATAGGGCGACAGCCATTCCTTCAGCATCGGCACCGCCGCCGGGTTGTTCTCGGCATAGATCCCGCGCAGCTTGCCCGAGCCATTGTCGATGTTGAAATAGGCCGCCAGGTCGCCGTAACCCGGCTTCGGCGTGATCGGCCAGCGATTGGTCCAGCCATAATAACGCTTCAGGCCCGATTGCGGCGCGTCGTCGGGGCGACCGCGCGACGCCAGATGCTGCTCGACATAGGCCATGGAGCCCAGGATGCCCTGCTCCTCGCCCGACCAGAGCGCGAAGCGGATAGTGCGCTTGGGACGCTGGCCGGTGGCGGCCAGGATACGCGCGGCCTCCATGATCATCGCGCTGCCCGCCGCATTGTCGGAGGCGCCGTCGCCCGCGACCCAGCTGTCGAGATGCGCGCCCGCCATCACATAACCCGCCTTGGGGTCGGTGCCCGGGATTTCGGCGATGATGTTGTAGGCGTTGACGTCGCTGTCGTCGTAGCGGACGTCGCTCAGCACCTCGATCGTCGGCGCGGGGCCGGTCCTGGTCAGGCGCGCGAGCCGGCGATAATCCTCTGCGGCCAGCTCGATGCCGGGGACGGCGGGCGTCTCGCCACGCCCGAACAGATAGCCCTCGCCGTGGACCAGCTTGCCGTCGCGGTAGCTCTGGGTGACGTACGCCACCGCGCCCTCGGCCTTCAGGAAGGCGTCGAGCTTCTGCGCGAAGTCCAGCCGCTTCAACCGCCGGTCGGCGCTTTCCGGATCATGCTCGGGCTGTACATAGACGTCGAGCTTCGAGATGTCCTCGCCGGTCAGACGGCGGAAGGGGGCGCTGGTCTGCTCGTCGCCGGTGCCGGGCATCGACACCATGACGATCTTGCCGCGCAACTGGCCGCGCCATTTGTCGAAGTCGCGCTCGCGCTTCATCGGCGCGACGATGACGGGGGCGGTCACCGCGCCGTTGGTGCCGGGCGTCCAGGCGATGGGGATGGCGGTCAGCTGCAGCGGGCGGGGCGATACCATGCGCACGCTGGCCCGCTCGATCGACCAGCCGCGCCCGAAGGCGAAGCCTTCCTTGTGGACGTTCTTCAGCCCCCATTTCGCGAACTGCTCGGCGGTCCAGCCTTCGGCGGTGCGCATCGCCGGGCTATTGGTCATGCGCGGCCCGATCACGTCGGTCAGATGCTGCACGGTCTGCATGACCTGGCTGTGGTTCATACCCTCGTCGATCAGCCGGTTGGCGGCATTTCGGTCCTGCGCGTCCGCCATCGCGACAGGCAACAACGCGGCCGCCGCGACCGCGGCGAGCAAGGATGGGCGCATCATGATATTTTCCCCCGGTGTCTTCCTGAATGGGTCAAAGGCTATGTCCCGATTGCGCGACATGCAAGCAACCCGATCAGGCATGGCTGACGAAAATCGTACAAATCGGCGTTGACAGGCCGCGCGAGCTTCGGCATTGGGCGCGCCTCGCTCCGATGGAGTGACACCCCGGAAGGGTGGCCGAGTGGTTAAAGGCAGCAGACTGTAAATCTGCCCGCGTGAGCGTACACTGGTTCGAATCCAGTCCCTTCCACCATCCCCGCCAATCGGCTAGGGTCGATCAGCGGCGCTGGACTTGAGCGGGTATAGCACAATGGTAGTGCAGCAGCCTTCCAAGCTGAATACACGGGTTCGATTCCCGTTACCCGCTCCAACTTCCGACATATTCGGAATGTGCGAGTGATATAATATTTCGTCGCACGCTCTTGACCCCCATGGCAATCCCGGTCACTCGAACCTCATTCCCGAATGAGAAAGAGTTTCTACTGATGGCATCGGTCAATTTCGACATCCCCCACTCTCTGGGTCATGCCGAAGCGCGGCGCCGGATCGAGCAGGGGCTCCCCAAGCTGGAAGCGAAAATTCCCGGTGGCGGCCAGGTGTCGTCGGAATGGCCCGCCGAGGATCGCCTGATCCTGACCATCATCGCCATGGGCCAGACGGTGAAGGCGGATATGGAGATCGCCGACACGGCGCTTCGCGGCACGGTGGCGATCCCGATGATGCTGTCGATGATGGCGGGGCCGATCGGCGAATTCGTGAAGACCAGCGCCGAAAAGATGCTGAGCAAGGCGTAAGCCCGCTCGACTGGGCCTATGGCTGATCGCGACGGGGTAAATGCCGTGTCGCGACCCCGACGAGCACGGCCGTCGACAACAGAATCGAAGAGACGAGCCCGCCGACCGCCAGCAATCCGCCACTGGTGAGGTGCAGCTTCAGCCGCATGTCGACCGCGCGCCCGACGGACAGGCGCAGCGTTCCCCTCTGGTAAACGGGGCGTCGATGGGGCGGCGGCGGGGACATGGCGGATCAACGTCCCGATCGCCCGACGGTTCAGCGAAGGTCGGCGATCGGCCGAAGCGAAGGCGGGGGCGCGGAACTCGCCACGGCGATGCGACAAACACTGGCATCCCCGACCAAGCGTCCTTAAGTCCTGACCCATGCTGACCCCCGAACAGGCCCGCGACCGGGCCGCCGACATCGTTGCCCGTGCCCGCGCCGCCGGAGCCGACGCCGCCGACGCGGTCTTTGCCGCCGACGCCGCGCTGGAAGTTTCGGTGCGCCTGGGCGCATTGGAGGATGTCGGCCGGTCGGAGAGCGAGGAACTGGGGCTGCGCGTCTTTGTCGGGCGGCGCTCGGCCAGCGTCTCGACCTCGGACCTGTCGGGCGATGCGATGACCCTCGCCGTCGAGCGCGCCGTCGCCATGGCGCGGGAAGCGCCGGAGGACCGCTGGGCCGGACTGGCACCCGAAGAGCGGCTGATGCACGGTGCTCCGCCAATGCTCGACCTGGACGATGGCGGCGAGGTCGCGCCCGAGGCGTTGCGTGCCGCCGCGCTGGAGGCGGAGGAAGCGGCCCGTGCCGTAGCGGGCGTGACCAATTCGGAAGGGGCGGGGGCGTCGGCCTCGCGGGTCGTCTCGGCGCTGGCGACCAGCCATGGCTTCGCGGCGGGCTATGCCGCCACCGGCTACGGCGTGTCGGTCAGCGTGGTGGCGGGCGAGGGTGCGAACATGCAGCGCGACTATGCCCATCATGGCGCGCGCCTGCGCCGCCTGCTCGAAAGCCCCGAGGCGATCGGCATCCGTGCGGGCGAGCGGACCGTGGCGCGGCTCAACCCGGCCAAGCTGGCGAGCGGCGCGATGCCGGTCGTCTATGACCCGCGCGTCGGATCGTCGTTGGTCGGTCATCTCGTCTCGGCGATCGCGGGGGCGGCGATCACGCGGCGAACCAGCTTCCTGCTCGACTGTCTGGGCGAGCGGGTGATGGCGGCGGGCATCCGGATCGAGGACGATCCCCATCGCCCGCACGGCCTGCGCTCGCGCCCCTTCGATGGCGAAGGGCTGGCGGTGTCGCCGACCGCCATCGTCGAGGACGGGGTGCTGGAAACCTGGCTGCTCGACTCCGCCTCGGCCCGGCAGCTGGGGCTGGAGCCGACCGGCCATGCCGCACGTGGCACAGGCGGCGGGCCGGGCGTGTCGACCAGCAACCTGTTCATGGCGCCGGGCCGCGTACCGGTGGACACGCTGATCGCCGACATCGCCGACGGCGTCTATGTCACGGAACTGATCGGTAGCGGCGTGAACCCCGTCACCGGGGACTATAGCCGGGGCGCGGCGGGCTTTCGGATCGTGAACGGGCGGATCGCCGAGCCGGTTGCGGAGTTCACCGTGGCAGGCAATCTGAAGGATATGTTCCTCGGCATGACCCCGGCCAACGATCTGGAATTCCGCTACGGCGTCAATGTGCCGACCCTGCGCATCGATGGAATGACGGTTGCCAGCAGCTGAGCTGATCCCGCCGGACCTTATCTCGGCCGTCGTGGCGGCGGCGCGTGAGGCGGCGGCGATGGCGCTCGCCCGCTGGCGCACCGATTTCCGGCAATGGGAAAAGACGCCGGGAAGCCCGGTGTGCGAGGTCGACCTGGATGTCGACCGGATGCTTTATGCCCGGCTCCACGCGCTGCTCCCCGACGCGGGCTGGCTGTCGGAGGAGACGGCGGACAAGCCCGACCGGCTGGCGGCGCGGCGGGTCTGGGTGGTCGACCCCATCGACGGCACCCGCGACTATATCCGGGGGCGCGAGGGCTGGGCGGTGTCGGTGGCGCTGGTCGAGGACGGTGTGCCGGTGATCGGCGTGCTGGCCGCGCCCGCGCGCGGCGAGCTGTGGCTCGCGCAGGCGGGGCATGGCGCGACCCGCAACGGCAGTGCGCTGAGCGCGGGCTATTGCCACCAGATGCCGGGCGCGCGCGTGCCCGTCGATGCGCTGCCCAAGGCGGACCGCGATCTGGTCGCGGTGTTCAAGCCCAATTCGATCGCTTTGCGCATCGCCATGGTCGCCGCCGACGAGGCCGATCTGGTCGCGACGCTGCGCTGGGGCAATGAGTGGGATATCGCCGCCGCCGCGCTGATCGCGTCCGAAGCGGGGGCAGGGGTCGCCGATGCACTGGGCCAGCCCCTGCTGTTCAACAAGCCCGATCCGCGCGCGTTCGGCGTGCTGGTGACCGCGCGTGGTCTTCTGGGCCCGGCGGTCGAGCGGCTGGCGCCGCGTGCCCGCGAGGTCATCGTGCCGGTCACCGGCTGAGCATCTCCTCCACCCATTGGGGTACCAGCTGGCTGGCGGGGCCCAGGCGGCTCTCGTCGAACCAGCCGCTGCCCTCCGACCGTTCGAGATTAAGCTCCAGCGTCGCCGCGCCGTAAGCGCTCGCCAGCCGAACGAACCCGGCTGCCGGATAGACCGCACCCGAGGTGCCGATCGACACGAATAGATCGGCCTGCGCCAACGCCGCCTCGATCCGGTCCATATGGTACGGGATCTCGCCGAAGAACACGATGTCGGGCCGCAGGCGCGGCGCGGCACAGGCGGGACAGGATGTGCCGGGCGGCAGGTCGTCCGCCCAGTCGAACCGCGCGCCGCACGCCGCACACAGCGCCTGCTTCAGTGCACCATGCATATGCAGCATCCGCTGCGCCCCCGCCCGCTCGTGCAGGTCGTCGACATTCTGCGTGACGATCAGCAACGCGCCCGGCCATTCCCGGTCCAGCCGCGCCAGCGCCGCGTGTGCTGCGTTGGGCTCGACGCTGGCCAACCCCGCCCGCCGCAGATCGTAGAACTGGTGGACAAGCTCAGGATCGGCGGCAAGCGCCTCGGGCGTGCAGACATCCTCGACCCGGTGTCCCTCCCACAGGCCGCCCGGTCCGCGAAAGGTGGCGATACCGGACTCGGCGGAGATACCCGCGCCGGTCAGGATGACGATGTTGTGGGTGGCGCGTATCTGCATCGGCCTTTCGCTTTGCTTCTTCCCGATCATTCTCGTGCTTCGCGTATCGCATCCAACTCTGCCAGCCTTACAGGATCGTCTGCTGCGAGTACCTCTTCAAGATAGAAGCTGTACGGGATGTCGCGCACCACCTGTTGGGCTTCACCGCTATAATCGGCGGCAATGACCGCAAACGCGTCGACCAGCTGACGGAGAAAACCTCGATCCAGTTCTTCGAGTTGGCCGGCAAGGCTTTCCATCATCTTCACGGCGATATCCGGATCGAGTTCATCGTCATCGGTAAGGTCGAGGAACACGACGTAATCGGCTATGATATGGGCAATCTGCATGGCGATCATGGCTTCACCACCTTTACGCGAATGTTGGTCACATTCATCTTCTTGAGCAATGTGGCCTTAACAGCCGCAACTGTCCCATTCCTGACATCATAAATTCCTTCGTTAATACCTCCGATGAATTCCGTGACGGGGTTCGGCTTGCGAGGTTGGGGGTTGTGGTGATCCAGAAGCAGGGACCTTACTGGACATCTCGCGTTTTCGACAGTCGATGAGTGGCAGTGGACGCTTTTCATCACGGACCATCGGCTCGGCAGCGGGTTTGGCAATAAAAAGTTATCCGACCCGCAGCGCCAATGATCGCCGATCCGTTCCGCCATGGCTAACCGTCGGTTTCCCTTCGCCCGGACCTGTGCCAAGGAACGCCGCATGACGATCTTCTACCGCTTCGCCACCGGAATCCCCGCATGACCGCCATCGGTATCTACGGCAGCGCCGGGCGCATGGGCCGGGCGATCGCGGACCTGATCGAGGGTGAGGGCGCAACGCTGGCGGGTGGCTGCGATTCGCGTGACGACCCGGACGCGCTGGCCAAGGCCGCCGATGTGCTGGTCGACTTCTCGATCGCAGGCGCGCTCGACGTGCATCTGGCGGCCGCACGGGCGGCGCGGACCCCCATCGTGATCGGCACCACCGGCCTTTCCCCTACGCAGCATGCTGCGATCGACGCCGCGGCGACCGAGATCGCGGTGCTCCAGACCGGCAACACCTCGCTCGGCATCACGCTGCTCGCCAATCTGGTGCGCGAGGCGGCGGCGCGGCTGGGCACCGACTGGGATATCGAGATCACCGAGATGCATCATCGGCACAAGGTCGACGCGCCGTCGGGCACCGCACTGCTGCTGGGCGAGGCGGCGGCGGCGGGGCGGGGGCATCCGCTGTCCGAGCTGCGCGTCGATGGCCGCGCCGGACTGGTCGGCGCGCGCACCGAGGGCACGATCGGCCTGGCGGCTTTGCGCGGCGGCTCGGTGATCGGCGACCATGAGGTGATCTTCGCGGGCGAGGGCGAGCGGGTGACGCTCGGCCATTTCGCGCAGGACCGCACCATCTTCGCGCGCGGCGCGGTGCGCGCGGCGCTGTGGCTCGCGGGGCAGGCGCCGGGCCGCTATCGCATGGGCGACGTGCTGGGGCTGTAAGCGCCATGAAGAAGGCGGACATCGTCGAATTCTATCACCGGCTGGCGGAGGCGAACCCGCATCCCGAGACCGAGCTGGAGTATCGCAATCCCTACACGCTGGTCGTCGCGGTCGCGCTGTCGGCGCAGGCGACCGATATCGGGGTGAACAAGGCGACGCGCGCCCTGTTCGCTGAGGTCGATACGCCGCAGAAGATGCTCGACCTGGGCGAGGAAGGGCTCAAAGCACACATCAAGACGATCGGCCTGTTCAACACCAAGGCCAAGAACGTCATCGCCCTGTCCCAAATGCTGGTCGACGACTATGGCGGCGAAGTGCCCGAGGATCGCGCGGCGCTGGAGCGGCTTCCCGGCGTCGGACGCAAGACCGCCAATGTCGTGCTGAACACCGCCTTCGGGCACGAGACCTTTGCGGTCGACACCCATATCTTCCGCGTGTGCAACCGTACCGGCCTGGCCAAGGGAAAAACCGTGCTGGCGGTCGAACTGAAGCTGGACAAGGCGACGCCCGCTCCGTTCCGGCTCCACGCGCATCACTGGCTGATCCTGCACGGCCGCTATATCTGCAAGGCCCGGCGGCCCGAATGCTGGCGCTGTCCGGTCGAGGATCTGTGCGCCTACCGTCCCAAGACGCCTGCCCCTGTCGCCAAGAGCGGAAAAGCGGCCGCCGCATAAAAAGGACTGGCGCAGGGTAGCGGGCGATGCTAACCGGCCAGCCCACGCACCCGTAGCTCAGCTGGATAGAGCGCTGCCCTCCGAAGGCAGAGGCCACAGGTTCGAATCCTGTCGGGTGCGCCATCCCCCCTATCTTCGACGCTTCATCCCTCACAGGTCTGCCTGTTGCAGGTCGAGGAATAGCGGCGTCGGTACGGCGGGCAGCGGTCCGGGCAGCAGCTTGACGAAGGGGCGTTCGCGCTGATCGGGACACCCCTCCGTCAGTCCGTGCACCTCGCAGGCCTTCTCCCTGCCCCGACGGTGCCGCCTCAGCGCGGCATCTGTTGCAGCATCTGGATATGCTGCTGGACGATGGGCACCGCGGCCTGCGCACTGGCTTTCAGCGCGGGGCGGTCGCCGTTCGCGGCGAAGCTCTGGTGCAGATCGAGCGCGGCCTGATGCGCGGGCAGTTGCTGGCCGATATACAGGCGGTCGAATGCGTCGGCCGAGGCGCGACGAAGCTCGCTGATCGAGGCTTCCGCTCCGCCGAGCCTGGGCGGGGTCGGGGGCAGGCCGTCCTGGCGGGCGGCGCGAACGGTGGCCGCGGTCGTCCGGGTGTGATGGTCGATCATCATCTGGGCGAATCGCCGGACATCGTCGTTGCGCGACCTTTGCAGCGCCAATTTGCTGGAGGTGATCTCGTACAGGTCACTCATGCCCGCCGCCTTCGCATAGGCGGTCGCCTGCGCCTTGGCAGCGGCCGGAGGCGGGGGTGGTGGAGTCTGTGCGGCGACCGGCGTGGCGGCTATCCCCCGGACCAGGGCGACGGATAGGATTTTAGGCATGATGCTCTCCCGTGACGAACCTGGGAGGCAACCGACCATATGGTCCGCTGTTCCCGTTAAACTATTGATTTGTAATGCAGATCAGCGTGTTGGTCTGAACGGTCGCCATCAAAAGGCACGCACGTGCAATATTAGCGCATGACACCGCCGCATTCCGTCTGTTAGCCCTATGTCCATGCCCGTTTCGGCCGCCGCATCCGCCCGCGAGATCCTCGTTCGTCTGCACGACGTCATGGCGTCGCGCACCCCCGCCCAGGCCAAGCTGAATCAGGTGGTCCAGATCATCGGTGAGGCGATCGGGAGCGAGGTCTGCTCGATCTACCTGCTGCGCGAAGGCGTGCTCGAACTGTTCGCGACGCGCGGTCTGGCCGAGGAGGCGGTCCACGTCACCAAGCTGGCGATGGGTGAGGGGCTGGTGGGCACGATCGCCGAGGATGTCGAGGTGCTGAACCTCGACGAAGCGGCCAGCCATCCCGACTTCGCCTATAAGCCCGAGACGGGCGAGGACCGTTTCCACAGCTTTGCGGGCGTGCCGATCATCCGGCGCGAGCGGGCGGTGGGCGTGCTGGCGGTCCAGCACAGCGAACCGCGCAAATATGCCGATGTCGAGATCGAGGCGCTGCAGACCGTCGCGATGGTCCTGTCCGAATTGATCGCCAATGCCGGGCTGATCGACGCGGCGGGGGCGGCGGGCACGCGGCCGCAGATGACCGCGACGATCCGGCTGTCGGGCCAGAAGCTGGTCGAGGGCATGGGCAGCGGCTTTGCCGTCTATCACCAGCCACGCATCGTCGTCGAACATACCGTCGCCGAGGACATCGATGCCGAACGTCGCCGCGTCTATGCCGCGTTCGACAAGATGCGCGAACAGATCGACCGCATGGCGCGCGAGGCCGAGTTCGGCGTCGCGGGCGAGCATGTCGAGGTCATCGAGACCTATAAGATGTTCGCCTATGACGAGGGGTGGGCGCGTCGCATCAACGAGGCGATCGACAGCGGCCTGACCGCCGAGGCGGCGATCGAGCGTGTGCAGCAGCGGACGCGCCAGCGGATGCGCCAGATCGACGATCCGCTGCTCGCCGACCGGATGCACGACCTGGAGGACCTGTCCAACCGGCTGCTGCGCATCGTGTCGGGCCAGATGGGCACGGCGGCACAGCTGGGCCTGCGCCAGGACACCATCCTGATCGCGCGCAACCTGGGCCCGGCCGAGCTGCTGGAATATGACCGGCGGCGGCTGAAGGGCGTGATCCTGGAGGAAGGGTCGCTGACCGCGCATGTCATCATCGTCGCGCGGGCGATGGGTGTGCCGGTGCTGGGCCGGGTCAGCGACGTGCGTCGCCAGATCGCGGACGGCGACCAGTTGCTGCTCGACGTGTCGGAGGGCAGCGTGCTCGTCCGGCCCTCGTCGGCGATGGAAGAGGCGTTCGACGCCAAGCTGGAGCTGCGGCAGAAGCGCCGTGCGGCCTTTGCGGCGCTGCGCGACGTGCCGCCGGTGACGAAGGACGGCCACCGTGTCACCCTGATGGTCAATGCGGGCCTTCGCGACGATGCCGCCGCGCTCGACACGACGGGGGCGGACGGGATCGGCCTGTTCCGCACCGAGTTCCAGTTCCTGGTGTCCGCCACCCTGCCTCAGCGCGAGCGGCAGCAGCGGCTCTACCGCGACGTGATGGAGGCGGCGGGCGACCGGCCGGTCGTGTTCCGCACCATCGATATCGGCGGGGACAAGGCGTTGCCCTATCTCAACACCGATCCGGGCGACGAGGAGAACCCGGCGATGGGCTGGCGCGCGCTGCGCCTAGCGCTGGAGCGCGATGGCCTGATGAAGGCGCAGGCGCGCGCGCTGATCGAGGCGGGGGCGGGGCGCACCCTGCACGTCATGTTCCCGATGGTGTCCGAGGCCTGGGAATTCGACGAGGCCAAGGCCCTGTTCGAGGCGCAGCGGGCCTGGCTGGGTTCGCGCGGGCGCCGCCTTCCGCTGGAGGTGCGCTATGGCGCGATGCTGGAAGTGCCCGCGCTCGCCGAACAGCTCGACCTGATCCTGCCGAACGTCGATTTCCTGTCGATCGGCACCAACGACCTGACCCAGTTCCTGTTCGCCGCCGACCGTGCGAACCCCAAGCTCGCCGAGCGCTATGACTGGCTGAGCCCCTCGATCCTGCGCTTCCTGCGCCGGGTGGTCGAGCCTGCGCGTGCGGCGGGGGTGCGGGTCGGCGTGTGCGGCGAGATGGGCGGGCGTCCGCTGGAGGCGATGGCGCTGATCGGGCTCGGCATCGACCGGCTGTCGATCACCCCGGCGGCGGTCGGTCCGGTCAAGGCGATGATCCGCTCGCTCGACCGGGACGCGATCACGGCCGAGATGGCCCGGCTGCTCGCCCATCCGGTGCGTGACATGCGTGGGGCGCTTGGTGCCTGGGCTGCGACGAACGGTGTGGAATTGGCCTGATCCAGGTCAGGTGTCCGCGTTGACTTGATCCCAGCCGTCTGAAAGAACGACCGCGATCATGGGGTGGGCCATGGTCGCTTCGGAGTTGAGAATGGACGAGGTCAATCCCGGCCACGATGCCGCACCGGCGGCACCTGCCCGCGCCGGTGACGTCCTGCGCACGGCGCGCGAGGCGCAGGGGCTATCGCTGGGCGATATCGGTGCGCGCACGCGCATCCCCAGCCGCCATCTCGCGGCGATCGAGGCATCCGATTATCAGAGCCTGCCGTCGGCCACCTATGCGGTCGGCTTCGCCAAGGCCTATGCCCGCGCGGTCGGTGCGGACGAGGTCGCGATCGCGCAGGCGGTGCGCGCCGATGTCGACAGGCTGGGCCGCCGCGTGACCGAATATGTGCCGCAGGACATCGCCGATCCGGCGCGCGTGCCGTCGCGCGGACTGGCAATCGTCGGGGTCGGCCTGGCGCTGGCGCTGCTCGTCATTGCGGGGCTGTGGTACGGAACCGATCTGTTCCGCCGCGACCGCACCGCGCAGGAGGTGCCCGCCGCGACCCCGCTGACCAATACCTCCGCGCCCGCCCCCACGCCGGCACCCAGCCCAACTCCGGTGACGACGGGCAAGGTCGTACTGACCGCCAATGGCGAGGTGTGGCTGCGCGTCTATGACGCCGACAATGTCACGCTGAAGATGGGCACGCTGAAGCCCGGCGAAAGCTATGAGGTGCCCGCCACCGCCAAGGGGCCGCTGCTGAATGTCGGTCGCCCCGACAAGCTGAGCGTGACGCTGGACGGCAAGCCGATCCCGCCGCTGGGTGACGGCTCGCGCGCGATCAAGGATGTGCGGCTCGATCCGCAGGCGATCGGTGCGCGGCTGTCGGGTGCTCCCGCACCGGCCGCCGTGCCGACGCCGACCGTGCTTGCCCCGCTGCGCGAACGGACGGAGCGTCGTTCGACGCGCAGCACGAGCGGCGAGACGGGCGGCAATGCCCTGACGGCACCTGCGCCGTCGCCTTCGCCGGCCGCCACGGCACCGGCGGATCTGTAAGAAGCGGAAATCTTCAGGCTGGAGACAGCCGGGGCAGGGCAGGGTGGCCCTGTCCCTTTCATAATCAGCCCACCGGGGGGTGAAACCGATGCGTAACCTGTTGCTGGCCGGGGTCGCGGCCGTGATGATCCTGCCGACCGCCGCCATCGCCCAATCCAATGTCGAGGGCCGGGTCGGCAAGCTGGAAAGCGAGATGCGCGCGGTCCAGCGCAAGGTCTTCCCGAACGGCGCGGGCGGCTATGTCCAGCCGGAGATCACCGCGCCGCAGACCCAGGCCCAGGCGCCGGGCGTTCCCGCCTCCAGCGCGCTGTCGGACCTGACCTCCCGGGTCACGTCGCTGGAGGAGCAGATGGCCGGACTGACCGGCCAGATCGAGCAGAACGGGTATCGCACCCGCCAGCTTCAGGATCAGTTCGACGCCTATAAGCGCGCGACCGAAGCACGGTTGAAGGCGCTGGAGTCCGGCCCCGCGCCGATCGCCCCGGCCGGGCAGAGCGCACCGCTCGACGCGACCGCGCCTGCCGCGGCCAGCGGATCGACGCGCCCGACCAAGACCCCGGCGGCACCCTCGGTCGTCACGGGCGATACTGCGACCTCGACCCCGGCGGCGGCGGTCGACAAACCCTCGACCGGCGATCCGGCGGAAGACGCCTATCTCTATGGCTATCGTCTGTGGCAGGCCAAGCGCTATCCGGAAGCGGAAGCCGCGCTGAAGAAGATGGTCGCCGACTATCCCAAGAGCCGCCGCGCCAGCTTTGCCCAGAACCTGCTGGGTCGCACCTATCTCGACTCCGGCAAGCCCAGCCTGGCGTCGATGGCCTTTTACGAGAATTACAAGAAATTCCCGGACGGCGAGCGCGCGCCCGACAGCCTGCTCTATCTGGGTCAGGCGCTGACCAAGCTCAACAAGGCGGCCGATGCCTGCAAGGTCTATGACGAGTTGAGCGACGTGTACGGCGCGAAGCTGTCCGCCGCGATGAAGAGCCAGATCGCCAGCGGGCGCAGCGCGGCGAAGTGTCAGTAATGTATAGTCCTCCCCTGCGAGGGGGGGACATCGTCTTGAACCAATGCGAGCCCTTCCCCTGCGAGGGGAGGAAAGCACAAAGCCACGAAACCTCTTGCACTGGTGCGGCGGAAGGGCCAGAGCGCGCGCATCCCTGACCAGTTTTGAGAGCATCATGGCCACCGATGCCACGGCCGACGATCAGATTGCGCGCTTCGTCGCCGATCTGACGCTTCTTCACGATCCCCATGCCGATGCGGCACCGCTGTTGCTGGCGGTGTCCGGCGGGCCCGACAGCATGGCGATGCTGACGCTGGCAGCGGCAGCCTTTCCCGGGCGGATCGCGGTCGCGACGGTCGACCATGGACTGCGGCCCGAGGCGGCGGACGAAGTGCGGATGGTGGCCGATCATTGCGCCAGATTGGGCGTGCCGCATCACGCCCTTTACCCCGAAACGCCGATCGCCGGGGCGAGCATCCAGTCCCAGGCACGCGAGGTCCGCTATGCCCTGCTTGCCGCACAGGCCCGCGCGATCGGGGCGGCGGCCATCCTGACGGCGCACCATGCCGACGATCAGGCCGAGACCTTCCTGATGCGCGCCGCGCGTGGGGCAGGGCTGTCGGGCCTGTCGGGCGTGCGGGCGCGGACGGTGATCGCCGATATGGCCGTGCTGCGCCCGCTGCTCGACTGGCGGCGTGCCGAGCTGCGCCGGATCGTGCGCCGTGCCGAGGCTCCGTTCGTCGACGATCCCGCCAATCACGACCCGCGCCACGACCGCACGCGCTTCCGGCAGTTGCTCGACGGCCATGAATGGCTGGGCGTCGCGCAGCTGGCCCGGGCGGCCGCGCAATTGGCTGAGGCGGATACCGACCTGCGCGCGACGGTCGACTGGCTCTGGCAGGACCGGGCGCAGATCGATGGCGACAATGTCCGCATCCAGGCGGCCGACCTGCCGCGCGAGCTGGGCCGCCGTCTGGCCCGCCGCGCGATTGGCACGGTCCGTGCCGCCGCCGGGATCGAAAGCCCGGCATGGAGCGAGGGCAGCAATATCGAAAAGCTGCTCGAATCGCTTTCGCAGGGCAGCCGCGCGACCCAGGCCGGCGTGATCGCCAGCGTTCGTTCCGGCGTCTGGCGCTTCCGCCCGGCCCCGCCGCGCAAGACGGGCTGACCCCATTCCTCCCAAGCATAGCTTGGGGAGGAATGCATCCACCGCGATCACATTGATCGGTCTTGTTCCATTGCCATTAACCTCGCCATGCCTATCTTGGCAGCGAAAGGTATCCGGCACCGATGAACGACAACGACAAGCAGCAGAGCCCCGATCCCAATGGGGGCGGCAACCCCTGGATGAAGAGCCTGTTGATCTGGGTGGGCATCCTGATGGCGCTCGCCCTGTTCGTCAGCCTGTCGGGCGCGGGGTCCTCGGCCCAGAGCGGCAACCAGATCGAATATTCGACCTTCCTGGACAAGGTGGACGAAGGCACGGTGAAGACCGCGACGATTTCGCGTGAGTCGATCACCGGTACGCTGTCCTCGGGCGAGAAGTTCCGCACCACCCCGGTTCCCGACTCGCAGCTGATTCCGCGTCTGCGCGAAAAGGGCGTGACCTTCACGGCGAAGACCGAGGAAGGGCCGTCCATCTGGATGCTGATGCTCTATAATTCGCTGCCGTTCCTGCTGTTCATCGGCATCGCCTTCTTCGTGCTGCGCCAGATGCAGAAGGGCGGCGGCGCCAGCGGCGCGATGGGCTTCGGCAAGAGCCGCGCGCGCATGCTGACCCAGAAGGAAGGCAAGGTGACGTTCGACGATGTGGCCGGCATCGACGAAGCGCGCGAAGAGCTGCAGGAAATCGTCGAATTCCTGAAGGACCCGTCGAAGTTCGCCCGGCTGGGCGGCAAGATCCCGAAGGGCGCGCTGCTGGTCGGCTCGCCCGGTACCGGCAAGACGCTGCTCGCCCGCGCGATCGCGGGTGAGGCGGGCGTGCCCTTCTTCACAATTTCGGGTTCGGACTTCGTCGAGATGTTCGTCGGCGTCGGCGCCAGCCGCGTGCGCGACATGTTCGAGCAGGCCAAGAAGTCGGCGCCGTGCATCGTCTTCATCGACGAAATCGACGCTGTCGGCCGTCATCGCGGTGCGGGCCTGGGCAATGGCAATGACGAGCGCGAGCAGACGCTGAACCAGCTTCTGGTCGAGATGGATGGTTTCGAGGCCAATGAAGGCATCATCATCATCGCCGCGACCAACCGTCCCGACGTGCTTGACCCGGCGCTGCTTCGTCCGGGCCGCTTCGACCGCCAGGTCGTGGTGCCGCGTCCCGATATCGACGGCCGCGTGAAGATCCTCGAAGTCCATATGAAGAAAGTACCGCTGGCCCCCGACGTCGACGCCCGTGTCATAGCGCGCGGCACGCCGGGCTTCTCGGGCGCCGATCTGGCCAACCTCGTCAACGAGGCTGCGCTGATGGCGGCGCGCAAGGGCAAGCGCCTGGTCGCCAATGCCGAGTTCGAGGAAGCCAAGGACAAGGTCATGATGGGCGCGGAACGCCGCTCCATGGTCATGACCGAGGACGAAAAGCGGATGACCGCCTATCACGAGGCGGGCCATGCGATCATCGCACTCCACGAACCGGCATCGGACCCGATCCACAAGGCGACGATCATCCCGCGCGGTCGTGCGCTGGGCATGGTGATGCGCCTGCCGGAGCGTGACTCGTATAGCTATCACCGTGACAAGATGTACGCGAACCTGGCGGTGGCCATGGGCGGCCGCGTCGCCGAGGAGATCATCTTCGGCTATGACAAGGTGTCGAGCGGCGCGAGCGGCGACATCCAGTACGCCACGGGTCTGGCCCGCGACATGGTCACCAAATGGGGTATGTCGGACAAGGTCGGCCCGGTCGAATATGCCCAGCCGGAGGGCGAGAGCTTCCTGGGCTATTCGTCCAGCCAGCCGGTGCGCATGTCCAACCAGACCGCGCAGCTGATCGACGACGAGATCAAGTCGATCGTCGAGGGCGGTCTGCACCGCGCCAAGCATGTGCTGACCGAGCATGTCGACCAGCTTCATCTGCTGGCCGGGGCGCTGCTCGAATATGAGACGCTGTCGGGCGACGAGATCAAGAAGCTGATCGCGGGCGACGATATCGGTCGCGACGACCCGAAAGCCAAGGCGACGCCGATCGCCAAGGCGGGGACTTCGATCCCCAAGACGCGGCGCGGCAGCGGGCCGTTCGGCTCGCCGAGCCCGCTGGGGGCGTGATCGCGTCGATAGGCTGATAACAGGGCCGCTCCCGGTGAGGGGGCGGCCCTTTTGTTTGAGTGTCGTCCCGTGGCCCCGAAAGCCTAGCCGCAAGCGCCACGCCCCGTTAATCTCCTCGCCTGGATCGCAAAAAATACCGGCATCCGTGCCGGACCCGCGACCATGAGTGGAGGATGCCTGCATGTCCGATTCGTTGCGCGACCGCGCAGTCCAGATTTACGACGCCTTTACTCATGAGCATCACGACCGCCGCACCCTGTTGCGCCAGATGACCGCACTGGCCGGATCGGTTGCCGCCGCCGAAGCGCTGATTCTGGGTATCGCCGCCAGTCCCGCCGCTGCCGCACGGACAGATCCCCATGACACCCGGCTGCGCATCGACCGTCGCGAGGGGATGGAGGCGGGGGCGCGCTCGGCCGCCTATCTCGCCAGTCCGAAGGGCGTGAAGAAGCGCCTCGGCACGGTGCTGGTCATCCATGAAAATCGTGGGCTGACGCCGCATATCGAGGATGTGGCGCGCCGCGTGGCGCTGGCCGGGTTCCACGCGATCGCGCCCGATCTGCTCGCCCCGCAGGGTGGAACTCCGGCGGACGAGGACCGTGCGCGGACGCTGATCGGGACGCTCGACTATGATCTGGCACTGGCCCAGGCGCGCGCGATGATGGCCCATGCCGCCACCGACAAGTCCGGCACCGGCCGTGTCGGCGCGGTCGGCTTTTGCTGGGGCGGGGCGTTCGTCAACCGGCTGGCGGTGGCGGCAGGCCCGGCGCTGTCGGCGGGCGTGGCCTATTACGGCCCCGCACCCAGCCCCGGCGAAGCGGCGAAGGTCCGGTCGCCGCTGATGCTGCATTATGCGGGCAAGGATGCGCGCGTGAACGCGACCGGCGAGCCCTGGGTCGCGGCGCTGAAGGCGGCGGGGCGGCCGGTCGAGGCCTTTACCTATCCGGGCGTCGACCATGCCTTCAACAATGACAGCTCGGCGGAGCGCTATAATGCAGCGGCAGCGGCCCAGGCCTGGTCGCGGACCATCGCCTTTCTGCACCGCCATCTCGACCACGCCTGATCGCGCCCCTCGCACCGCCATGGAGAGCCTGATGACCGCCGACCTGACGCTGTATACCAACCCCCAGTCGCGCGGCCGCATCGCGCGCTGGATGCTGGAGGAAACGGGGGCGACCTACGACACGGTCGTACTGGATTACGGAACGACGATGATCGCGCCCGACTATCGCGCGATCAATCCGATGATGAAGGTGCCCGCCATCGTCCATCGCGGTCAGGTGGTGACGGAGACGGCGGCGATCTGCGCCTATCTCGCCGAGGCCTTTCCCGATGCCGAATTGTCGCCCTTGCCGCAGGAGCAGGCGCGCTATTATCGCTGGCTGTTCTTTGCGGCGGGACCGCTAGAGGCCGCGATCACCAATCGTGCGATGGGCGTGGAGCCGACCGCCGAGCAGCAGCGTATGGCGGGCTATGGCGATTTCGATCGGGCCGTGGGCGTCATCGGCGCGGCGGTGGCCGAGCATTCCTATATCGCCGGCGAGCGCTTTACGGCGGCGGATGTCTATCTGGGATCGCAGTTGATGTGGTCCACCCAGTTCGGGCTGATCGCGAAAACCGATGCGATCATGGCCTATATCGGCCGTTTGCAGGATCGTCCCGCCCATCGGCGTGCCACCGCACTGGATGACGGCAAGAGCGCGGACGACGCCTGACGATCAGGCCGAGGCGGTGCCCCCGGCCTGCTGATGGGCGTTGCGGAGCATTTCAAGCCCGGCGGCAATGTGGTTGCCCGCCAGCGGCTGGTTCAGCGCATCCGCGCCGTCCATCGCGGCCTTTGCGAAGGCGATGACCTGCTCGAACGTAACGCTATGTTCACTCATCTTCGGTTCCATTTTCACCGCAACGCCTCTGTTCCCACGCCCTAGCGACTCGACGTGAACACAATCCTAAGCCGCAATAACGTTTAGCGCGATATGCAATAAGCCCTGTTATCTCTCCGGATGCCCCCCGGTGGGACACCGGGGGGCATTCTAGCCTTCAGCGCATCAGAACCAGTTCCTCCGACATGGTCGGATGCAGAGCGACGGTGGCGTCGAACTGCGCCTTGGTCAGCCCGGCCTTTACCGCGATCGCGGCGGCCTGAAGGATTTCGGGCACGTCAGGACCGATCATGTGCAGGCCGACCACGCGGCCTGTGTCCCCGTCGCACACCATCTTGTAGAGCGCGCGCTCCTCGCGGCCGGCCAGCACGTTCTTCATCGGGCGGAAATCGGAGGTATAGACCTGCACCGAACCCAGGGTCTGCCGCGCCTGCGCCTCGGTCATGCCGACGCCCGCCATCGGCGGATGGCTGAAAACGGCGGCGGGTATGCAGTCGTAATCGACGCGGGTCGGCTTGCCGCCGAACACGGTGTCGGCAAAGGCCTGTCCCTCGCGGATCGCGACGGGGGTCAATTGGACCCGGTTGGTGACGTCGCCGACCGCATAGATGCTGGGGCAGGTCGAGCGGTTGTCCTCATCCACCTTGATCGCACCATGATCGTCCAGCTCGACGCCCGCCGTTTCCAGCCCCAGGCCATGGGTATTGGGCAGGCGGCCGGTCGCGAACATCACCAGGTCGACGATCATCGGCTCGTGGTTGGACATGGATACCTTCAGGCAGCCATCGTCCATCTTCTCGATCCCTTCGAACGTCGCGTCGAAGCGGAACTCGATGCCCTTCATCATCGAAATCTGGAGTAGCCGGTCGCGGATCGTCAGGTCATAGCCGCGCAGGATATCCTTGCTGCGGTTGATCAGCGTGACGTGCGCGCCGAACTGGTGGAACACGCCCGCAAATTCATTGGCGATATAGCCCGCACCCGCGATCAGCACGCGTCTGGGGATCGCGTCGAGATGGAACGCCTCGTTGGAGGTGATGCCATGCTCATGGCCGGGGCAGGACGGGACGGCCGGATGCGCGCCGACCGCGATCAGGATACGCTCGGCGGTCTTTTCGGTCCCGTCGGCCAGGCGGACGCTGTTCGGGCCGGTGACGACGGCACGCTGGTCGATGATCTCGACATTGTGGCTTTCCAGCGTCTTCTTGTACGCACCGTTCAGCCGGTCAACCTCCGACAGGACATTGTCGCGCAGCGTCTCCCACGAAAACTCGCAGTCGCTCGGCACCTGCCAGCCGAAGCGGCGGGCGTCCTTCAGATCCTCGGCGAAATGCGCGCCGTAGACGAGCAGCTTCTTCGGGACACAGCCGCGAATGACGCAGGTGCCGCCGACGCGATATTCTTCGGCCACCGCCACGCGCGCACCATGCGCCGCCGCGACCCGCGAGGCGCGCGTACCGCCTGAACCCGCCCCGATGACGAACAGGTCATAGTCATAGTCAGCCATGGGATCGGTTTCTCCGGGAAGTCAGAAAGCGCGGGTGTGCAGCCCGCCTAAAAGCACAACGGGGGACGCCGAGCCAAGTTCAGCGTCCCCCTGACAGTGATCGGAAATTCAAAATTCCTCCCCTTGCAGGGGAGGGTTGTTATTCGCCAAAGGCCCGCTTGATCAGATCCTCGGTCGAGGGATCGAAATCCTGCCCGCCCTGGTCGGCGGCCTTGGCCATTTCCTTGCCCAGCTCGACGCCGAACTGGTCGAAGCTGTTGATGCCCAGCAGCACGCCGTTCACGAACACGCGGTGCTCGTAGAAGGCGATCAGCGCGCCCAGCGTGCGCGGGTCGAGCGTGTCGAGCAGGATGGTCGAGGACGGACGATCGCCCGAATAGCTGCGCGCCGGGTCATCGACCGTCTTGCCCTTCATCAGCGCCGCACCCTGCGCAAAGGCATTGAGCAGCAGCTGGCGGTGATGATCGTCGCTCAGCACATCGCCCGGCTCGATCACCGCGATGAACTCGACCGGGACGAGGTGCGTGCCCTGGTGAAGCAGCTGGAACACGGCATGCTGCGCATCGGTGCCGACGCCGCCCCAGGTGATGGCGGCGGTCGGGCGGCCGACCGGCTGGCCGTCGACGGTCACGCCCTTGCCGTTCGACTCCATCTCCAGCTGCTGGAGATAGGAGGGGAGCAGGCGCAGCCGCTCGTCATAGGCGAAGGGCGCACGCGTCTCGGCATGGCGGACCTGGGTGTAATAGAGGTCGGCAAAGGCGGCGAGCGCGGGGGCGTTCTGCGCCAGATCGGTCAGGCGGAAATGGCGGTCCATCTCGGCCGCACCTTCCAGCAGTTCCTCGAACGCGTCCCAGCCCAGGCCTAGCGCCGCCGGGAAACCGATCGTCGACCAGAGCGAATAACGGCCGCCGACCGACTCGGCGAAGGGCAGGATGCGCGTCTCGTCCACGCCCCACTCGACCGCCTTTTCGGGATTGGCGGTCAGCGCGATGACCTTGCCATAAGGGTCCTCGACACCGCTCTCGGTCATCCACTGGAGCGCCGAGGTGGCGTTCAGCATCGTCTCGGTGGTGGTGAAGGTCTTGGACGCGACGACCAGCAGCGTGGCGGCCGGGTCGAAGCGCTTGAACACCTCCTCCAGCGCGACGCCGTCGACGTTCGACACGATCGCCACGTCATAACGGTCGCTGTCGCGGCCCAGTGCGTCGACCAGCAGATCGGGGCCGAGCGCCGAGCCGCCGATGCCGATGTGCAGGACATGGCGGATCGGCCCCAGCGCTTCCGCCTCGATCGCGTCGATCAGCGCGCGCATCCGGGCGTGCGACTGGCGCGCCACCGCGACGCTCTCGGGATTGCCCTCGCCGCGCTCGGCGGTGTGCTCGACCGCGCGACCCTCGGTGACGTTGACGACCTCACCGCCGAACAGCGCATCGCGCTTGGCGGCCAGCCCGCTCGCCTTGGCGAGGTCGGCAAAGGCGGCGACGGCCTCGCGCGTCAGATGGGTCTTGGACCAGTCGAAATGGATACCCGCCACGTCCAGGCTGAGCGAGGCCAGCCGGTTGGGATCATTCGCGAAAAGATCGAGAAGCGGGGTCTGCGGGAGCGATTCGATCGTCGACCAGTCGGCAGCCATGATGCCTGTTCCTTCCTTGCGCGTGCCCCGGGGGGCTTCCCTTACGGCGTTAGCCAAAGCGGGTACGCAAAGCCAAGCCTTAGATTGGTATTGTATGTTGGGCCGCTCAACTATGGCACGGAGAGGCCGGCTCGGTGGCTACGATCCATTGCCCATAGAGGCGCAGCCCGCACGCGGTCGCCAGCGCGACGGACGCGCTATTGCCGACCTGACAGCGATATTGCGGTTCGAGGCCCTGTCCTCGTATGAAGTCGAGCATCGCCATAACGACCGCGCGGGCAGCGCCTTTGCCCCGCGCGTCGGGCAGGGTCAGAACGCCCAGATCGGCAAACGGGCTGTTCTCCCACAGGATCGCGCTGGCCGCGCTGATCAGCCGATCGCCGTCGAAGCAGCCGAAGACGGCCCAATGATCCCATTCGACGAACGCATCCTCGTGGTCAGCCTCGGGCGCTTCATAATGAAAGATATCGAAGGCGCTGCGGTCGTCCGGCGTCAGCTTGCGTGCCGACCGCGCGGGCGTGGGGATGGGCTCGTCCTCGGGCAGGTAGAACAGATGGTCGGGATCGTGGAAGGCGATGCCGGACCGGATCAGCGCTGCTCTCCGGTCTTCGATCGACGGGGACTTCGGCGTGAGTTGTCCAAGACACGCTGCAAGTTCGGGACGGACCGTCATCTGCGAGGGGGCACCATCCCTTGTCAGGATCATGGCAGGCCGCTTGTGCGACAGGGAAGGATTGACCGTACAGCTTTTCGGACCCAGCGCATCGCCTGCGAACTGGGCCTGCCAATATTCCGGGATACGTGGCGAAAAGTCCGTCATTCTGTCAGCTTCCGCGCAGGCGTAGGTCGGCCCTACCGATGCTTCACCGCCACCGGATCGCGCACGACGCCAACATCGGCGAAGCGCTTCGGTTCGGCGGGGTGGGGGGCGGGTTCGGCGAGTTCGCGCTGCCAGTAACCGACATCGATCCAGCGGCCATGCTTGTGGCCGACCTCGCGGAAGACGCCCGCGCGGCGGAAGCCGACCGCTTCGTGCAGCTTGATCGATCCATCATTGGGCAGGGCGATCACGCCCATCGCCTGGGTGAAGCCTTGCGCGGTCAGCGTGTCGACCAGCGCCTCGTAAAGCAGCCGTCCGATGCCCGAACGCTGCGACACGTCGGCGACATAGATGGTCGTCTCCACCACCCAGCGATAGGCCTCGCGCTCGCGGAAGCGCGCGGCATAGGCATAGCCGATGACGGCGTCTTCGCGGCCTTCTTCATCGGCCAGCGTCGCGACGATCCAGGGATAGAGGCCATCCGCCCCCTCCATTCGCGCGCGCATCGTGTCGGCGTCGGGGGCCTGAGTCTCGAAGGAGACGACGCCCGCCAGGACGTGCGGCGCATAGATGGCGGCGATGGCGGCGGCGTCATCGGGGCGGGCGGCGCGGATGGCGATCATGGGGGCAGCGTCTCCTGAAGCGATAGGCTTGGGTAGCGCGGCGATGCGCGGTTCGGAAGGGGCCAACGTTCCCCCTGTCGGTTTGCACCACCTCCCGCCCTCCGTTCGCACTGAGCGAAGTCGAAGTACACGCCCCACGCTTTGCGGCGAGGGGATTCCCTTGGCCTTCGACTTCGCTCAGGCTGAACGGGCGATGGGGATCAGTTCAATGGAGATCTGATCAGAGCCCCAACCGCGCGATCAGCAGGTCGAGCAGCCGCTCGTCGCTGGCCGTACCGACCGGGCCCAGCGCCCCGCATTCCAGACACCTCGCCTGCACAGACCCGCCCCGCGCCAGTCGCGCGACATCGCCCAGCGCGCGGGCCGCCACCGCGCGGCGTTCGGCCGCCGCGATGGCGAAGACGTCGCCGCCCTGCTGGCTGTCGTCGTCGCTGTCGAACCCTTCGGCCAGCATTGCCGCGAAGCCCGGCTTCTTTTCCAGATATTCCGGATAGACCTTCGCCGGGTCCAGCTTAGCGCGGCGGGCGGCTTCGGCAATGGCGTCGGACAGGGTGCCGAAACGGTCGACCAGCCCGATCTGGCGCGCGGTGCCGCCGTCCCACACACGGCCCTGCGCGATGGTGTCGACCTTTTCCGGGGTCATATGGCGCGCTTCGGCGACGCGGGTCAGGAACTGACGATAACCATTCTCGATCCCCGCCTGAAGGATGGTGTCGAGCATCGGCGTCGTCCCGCCCAGCACGTCGGGCTGGCCGGTCAGCGGCGTGGTCTTCACCCCGTCGGTGGTCACGCCGATCTTGGCCAGCGTGTTCTCGAAGGTCGGGATGATGCCGAAAATGCCGATCGAGCCGGTGATCGTGCCCGGCTCGGCAAAGATCAGGTCGGCCGGGGTCGAGACCCAATAGCCGCCCGACGCCGCCAGACCGCCCATCGAGACGATCACGGGCAGCTTCTGCCGCTTGGCCTCCAGGATCGCCTGGCGGATTTGCTCCGAGGCCAGCACCGAGCCGCCCGGCGAGTCGACGCGTACGACCAGCGCCTTCAGGTTCTTCTTGGCCAGGCCGTCGAGCAGCGCCTTGGACACCGTCTCGCCCGCCGCCGTGCCGGGCCCGGCCTCGCCGTCGACGATATTGCCCGCGATGGTCAGCACGCCGATCGCATCGCCCTTGGTCGGCAGCGGGTTGGCGCGCACCCAGGACGCATAGGAGATGGTACGGAACGAGCCCGCAGGCTTGTTCGCCTCGGCCCCGGCAATCTCGGCCACGCGCTTGCCGAAGGCCAGCTTGTCGCCCAGCTTGTCGACCAGTCCGGCCTTCAGATTGGCGTCGGCGATACTGCCGTTCGCGGCCAGCACGGCGCGGTCGGGCTGGGTCAGGAAGGTATCGATCTGTGCCTTGGGTCGTGCCTTGGCCACGGCCTCGCGCCACTGGGCGAACAGCGTGCCGTAGAGCGCCTGCGACGCGGCGCGGGCATCGGGGCTCTGGTCGCTGCGGATATAGGGCTCGACGAAGGATTTGAACTTGCCGACGCGATAGACATGGGTGGTGACGCCCAGCTTGTCGATCAGGCCCTTGTAATAGAGCTGGTTGCCGCCCGGCCCGGTGAACAGCGTGCCGCCCAGCGGATTGACCCAGATTTCGCTGGCATTGGCGGCCAGGCGATAGGCGCCATCGGTATAGGCGGTGGCATAGGCCAGCACCGGCTTGCCGCCCTTGCGGAAACGCTGGATCGCGTCGCCGACCTCCTGAAGGGTCGCGGGGTAAGCGCCGCCGAACGCGTCCAGGTCGAGGACCAGCAGCTTGACCCGGCCGTCATCCTTGGCGGCATCGATCGCGCGAACGAGATCGCGGAGGCGATATTCGTGCGGCACGCTGCGCCCCGACAGCATGGCGAGCGGGGCGATCGCTTCGGGCTGTTCGACGATCGGGCCGTCCAGCTTCAGCAGCAGCGCCCCGTCGGTGATCGCCTTGGTCCCCGGCCGGGCGTTGAGCGCCGCGAAGATCAGGCCGAAGAACAACAGCATCGCGGCCAGCACCAGGAAATCCTTGATACCGACCAGCAGTCGCCAGGCGCCGCGCACCAGCCGCCAGCCGCTACGCCGTCCGGGCTTGCGCCCCGGTCGGCTGAAATCCTGATCGAGCGGGGAGGCGGGGGGGATTGCGTCGGCGCGGGCGTCGGTCATCCCCTATCGCTAGCCCAGCGACGGATGCTCGGCAATGGTCCGTATTACCGGGCCAATACGCAGCAGGGTTGCCGGGATTTGTTCCCGCCCGCGCCACGGTCCGTCGAAATTTTTTGCGCGCGGGCGTTGACTGCCTGAATGCCGGTTCACATATCCGGGGCGTTGGCACTCGCATGGCTCGAGTGCCAGAAAAGTGTAACACGCCAGATTAAAGGGACATGGCAATGAACTTTCGTCCGTTGCACGACCGCGTTCTCGTCCGTCGCGTCGAGGCCGAGGAAAAGACGGCCGGCGGGATCATCATCCCGGATACCGCCAAGGAAAAGCCCCAGGAGGGCGAGGTCGTCGCTGCCGGCACCGGCGCCAAGGCCGAAGACGGCAAGGTGACGCCGCTCGACGTGAAGGCGGGCGACCGCATTCTGTTCGGCAAGTGGTCGGGCACCGAGGTCAAGGTGAACGGTGAAGACCTGCTCATCATGAAGGAATCGGACATCCTCGGCATCATCGGCTGAGACTGATCCTTCTCCCGTTTTTCTGACAATTCCAGATCGAAAGGGTAGCCACCATGGCAGCCAAGGAAGTCAAGTTTTCGCGCGACGCGCGTGAGCGCATCATGAAGGGCGTCGACATCCTCGCCGATGCCGTCAAGGTCACGCTGGGCCCCAAGGGCCGCAACGTCGTGATCGACAAGTCATTCGGTGCCCCGCGCATCACCAAGGACGGCGTTTCGGTCGCCAAGGAAATCGAACTGAAGGACAAGTTCGAGAACATGGGCGCCCAGATGGTGCGCGAAGTGGCGTCGAAGACCAACGACATCGCCGGTGACGGCACCACCACCGCGACCGTCCTGGCCCAGGCGATCGTCCGCGAGGGCATGAAGTCGGTCGCGGCCGGCATGAACCCGATGGACCTGAAGCGCGGCATCGACATCGCCGTCGCCAAGGTGACCGAGGACATCAAGTCGCGCTCGAAGCCCGTGTCGGGTTCGTCGGAAGTGGCGCAGGTCGGCATCATCTCGGCCAATGGCGACCGTGAAGTCGGCGAGAAGATCGCCGAAGCCATGGAAAAGGTCGGCAAGGAAGGCGTGATCACCGTCGAGGAAGCGAAGGGCCTCGATTTCGAGCTCGACGTCGTCGAAGGCATGCAGTTCGACCGTGGTTACCTGTCGCCCTACTTCATCACCAACCCGGAAAAGATGACGGTCGAACTGAACGACCCGTACATCCTGATCCACGAGAAGAAGCTGTCGAATCTGCAGGCGATGCTCCCGATCCTGGAAGCCGTCGTCCAGTCGGGCCGTCCGCTCCTGATCATCGCCGAGGACATCGAGGGTGAGGCTCTGGCCACGCTCGTCGTCAACAAGCTGCGCGGCGGCCTGAAGGTCGCAGCGGTCAAGGCTCCGGGCTTCGGCGATCGTCGCAAGGCGATGCTGGAAGACATCGCCATCCTGACCGCGGGCGAGCTGATCTCGGAAGACCTGGGCATCAAGCTCGAAACCGTCACCGTCGGCATGCTGGGCACCGCCAAGCGCGTCACGATCGACAAGGACAACACCACCATCGTCGATGGTGCGGGTGAAGCCGACGCGATCAAGGGCCGTACCGAGGCGATCCGTGCGCAGATCGAGAACACCACCAGCGACTACGACCGCGAGAAGCTCCAGGAGCGTCTGGCCAAGCTCGCTGGCGGCGTGGCCGTGATCAAGGTCGGCGGTGCGACCGAGGTCGAGGTCAAGGAGCGCAAGGACCGCGTCGACGACGCGCTGCACGCGACCCGCGCGGCTGTCGAAGAGGGCATCGTCCCCGGCGGTGGTACGGCGCTGCTGTACGCGACCAAGGCGCTGGACGGCGTCAAGGGCGTCAACGACGACCAGACCCGTGGTATCGACATTGTTCGCAAGTCGCTGACCGCGCTGGTTCGCCAGATCGCTCAGAACGCGGGTCATGACGGTGCCGTCGTGTCGGGCAAGCTGCTCGACCAGGACGACACCTCGTTCGGCTTCAACGCGTCGACCGACACCTATGAGAACCTGGTGGCCGCCGGCGTCATCGACCCGACCAAGGTCGTGCGCACCGCGCTCCAGAACGCGGCGTCGGTCGCAGGGCTCCTGATCACCACGGAAGCCACCGTGGCCGAGCTGCCCGAAGACAAGCCCGCCATGCCCGCCGGTGGCGGCATGGGCGGCATGGGCGGCATGGACTTCTAAGTCGGATCGGGGACCGGCGGGGCTTGCCCGCCGGGAACCGGACCGGCCTTGTCCTTGCGGCACAGCCAAAAGAGGCCCGGGGAGCGATCCCCGGGCCTTTTTCGTGTGCGCTTTACCTTCCCCAACCGCCGTTCAGCCTGAGCGAGGTCGAAGGCCATGAACCTCGCTCGGGGTTGCAGGCGGGGCATGCACTTCGACTTCGCTCAGTGCGAACGAATGTGGGGTGGGGAGGCTATGAAAACTCCCGTGCCCCGGCGGAGGCCGGGGCCCAGTTTCGATGTGCTGGAGAGCGAATGGAACATCGCGTGGGAGGCCCGACGGCCCGCTTCGTCATTGCCTCCCCGCATCCGCCCCGCGTGCCATCGGCCACACGGTAACTGGGCCCCGGCCTCCGCCGGGGTACAGAAGGGGCATGAAAAAAGGCGGCCGAGCCTTCGTCCGACCGCCTTTCCCGTAATCCGAAAACGCCCCGCTTACGCGCCGGCGTTCTTCAACGCCGCCTGCACGTCCGGCCAGCTGACCGCGCCCTTCAGCGGCTTGCCGTTCAGGATGAAGGTCGGGGTGCCCGTCACGGTGCCGTCGGCACCGCGATCCTGGGTCTGCTTGGTCAGGCGGTCGATCTGCGTCATGTCGCTCAGGCACTGACGCGCCTTGGCTTCGGGGATGCCGCGCTGCTTGACGAAGTTGACCAGGTCCATCTGGTCGGCCAGCGCCTTGATGACGTCGACCGGCTTGGCGGTCTGCAGCGCCTTTTGCTGCTCGGGGCTCATCGCCTGGAGCTTGTCGTTGAAGCCCTGCTGCGACTGGTACATCTGCTCCAGCACTGGGAAGAAGGTCGCCTCGCCTGCGCAGATGCCGAGCAGCGCCGGGGGAAGATCGGGCGCGCCGTGGATCAGGAATTCGCGGAATTCCCAGCTGACCTTGCCCGACTTGACGTAATTGTTGGTCAGCGGCTCATAGCCCTCCCGCGCGAACGCGCCGCAGGCCGGGCACAGGCGCGAGCCATATTCGACCAGCTTGATGGGCGCATTGGGGTTGCCCATCACATAACCCTCGGCGGTCTTGCTGACGACCTGGGTCCAGTCCTGGCCCGCAGGTGCAGGCACCGCGGCCACCGGCGAGGCGGCGGGGGCGCTGCTGTTGGCGTCGCCGTTGCCGCCGCCGCAGGCGGCCAGCGCGAGCGGAAGGGCGAGGAGGAGGAGACGAGACTTCATCGACATATGCTCCGAGGGAAAAGAAGGATTTAGCGGGCGCCGCCTGCGCGCAACAGCGGCAGCAGCTTGTCCCAGGAAAACACGCCCATGGCCTGTTTGCCGTTGATGAAGAAGCCTGGCGTGCCCTCGATCGAGTCGGGGGCGGCGGTGGTCATCGCGACGATCCGGTCGGTGGCGGCGCGGTCCGACAGGCAGGCGGTGATCTGCGCATCGCTCAAGCCAGCGCTCTTGCCGATCGCAGTCAGCCCCGATCCGTCCGCTTCCGCCCGCATCTGCGCGGCGGCGGGATAGGCGGCGATCCGCTGGCCATTGGCTTGGTCGAACTCCATGCCGCGCTTCAACCAGTCGCGCTGCTGTGCAAAGATCGTGTCGCTCAGCCCGGCGAACTTGGCCGCTCCGCCACACCGCGCGATGAGGGCGGCGGCCAGGTCCAGCCGGTCACGGATGAAATGGCGAATCTCGATGCTGGTCGAACCCGACCGGACCATCTGTCCTTTCAGCACGGGGGCGGATTCGGTGGTGAAGACGGCGCAATGGGGACAGGTATAGCTGACATATTCGACCAGCTTCACCCGTGCCGCCGGATTGCCGATGACATAGGCCCCGGCGGGCGTCTGGGTGACATGGTTGGCCCAGTTCACGCCCTTGCGCTGGGCCTGGGCGGCCTGGACCGAACCGGCAGACACCGCGAGGCCGAGCGCGGCCAGCGACAGGAAAAGACGCATCACGACACCTTGGGAAGGCCGCGCGTCGCAGCGACGCCCGCGGCAAGCGATTCGAGCACGGCGCGAAGCTCCGGATCGGCGATCTGCCGCAAACCGTCGCCCATTTCCGGCGGCACCGGCTGCGGCTTGCGCGGCGCGGCCCGTCGGGGCGCGGCCATGGGCAGTTCACCCTGCCGGATCTGGAGCCGGGCGACCGCCGGATAGCCGAAGAAGCGATTCACCCGTTCGATGATCTCGGGCGCAATATGCTGCATCATCGGCGCGTGGGCGCCGCGCACGACCAGGGTCAGTACGCCGTTCTGCTTCTCGCCCTGGGGAAAGCGAATCGATTCGGGCGCACTGGCGGTCGACAGGCGCGGGCCGACGATATCGGGCCAGCGGCTGACGATTGCGCTCTGCACGAAGCCGAAGCGGCGAAAGGCCGCGCCGCCGATGGCGGGCAGCAGTTCGGATACCGCGCGGGGGCGGTTGGAACGGGGGGGCGGCTCCTGGGGGGCGCGGACGCGCTTGCTCATATCCATCCCCATGCCATAGCGGGCGGGTGGACGCCAAGTATTCATCATCGCCAGATAATCCCGCCGCCCGGCTGCTCGCCTGGTACGACCGGCACGCCCGTGACCTGCCGTGGCGCAGCAAGCCTGGCGAAGTCGCCGATCCGTACCGGGTCTGGCTGTCCGAGGTGATGCTGCAACAGACGACGGTGGCGGCGGTCGCGCCCCGCTTCACCACGTGGGTGGCGCGCTGGCCCGATGTCGCCAGCCTGGCGGCGGCATCGGACGAGGACATCATGGCCGCCTGGGCGGGGCTGGGCTATTATGCCCGCGCCCGCAACCTGGTGAAGGCCGCGCGCGCGGTGGTCGCCGAGCATGGCGGGCGCTTTCCCCGGACCGAGGCGGGTTTGCGCGCGCTGCCGGGGCTGGGCGCCTATACGGCGGCGGCGGTGGCGGCGATCGCGTTCGGCGAGCGGGCGGTGGTGGTCGACGCGAATGTCGAGCGGGTCGTCGCCCGGCTGTTCGCCATCACAACCCCGCTGCCCGCCGCGCGACCCGCGATCCGCGAGGCCACCGACCGGATTACCCCCGACACCCGCGCGGGCGATTTCGCGCAAGGAATGATGGATCTGGGCTCCTCCATCTGCACGGTGAAGAAGCCGCAATGCCTGCTCTGTCCCATCGCGGTGGATTGCCGGGCGCGGGCAGAGGGGATCGCCGAGATGCTACCCGCCAAGGCGCCCAAGAAAGCGCGGCCCTATCGTCACGGCACCGTCTTCTGGATCGAGCAGGAGGGGCGCGTCTGGCTGGTCCGCCGCCCGGACAAGGGAATGCTGGGCGGCATGCGCGCACTGCCGACCGGGCCCTGGGCCGATGAGCGGCCCGGGCTGGCCGGTGCGCCGGGGCAGGGGCCGTGGACGATGCTGAACGAGACGGTCGTGCATGGCTTCACCCATTTCGAGCTCGAACTCGCGCTGGCCCGTACCGATGGTCAGCCAGATGATGGCAGCGCGGGGGAATGGTGGCCGATCGCCGATCTGGGAACCGCAGGGCTGCCCACCTTGTTCGCGCGGGCAGCCGATCTGTTGAAAAGGGTCTGATAGTGATGAAGCGTCGAGTGATGATGACGGGCGGGGCGATGCTGGCCCTGCTAAGTGCCGCCGCCCCCGCGCAGGTGGCGCAGGCCCCGAGGGCGCAAGCCACGCGCGCGCTGCCCGCCACCCAAGCGCTGTTCGATGGCTATGTGAAGTCGGGGAAGATGCCCGGCATCGTCGCCGCCATCGGGCTGCCGGGACGACCGCCCATGTTCGTCGCGGCAGGCCGGACCGCGATCGAGCCCAACGCACCCGCCGTCACCCCCGATACGCTGTGGCGGGTCTATTCGATGACCAAGCCGATCACCGCCATGGCCGCGATGATCCTGGTCGAGGAGGGCAAGCTGACGCTCGACCAGCCGCTGTCCGATATCTATCCGGCCTATAAGACCATGCGGGTGCTGACCAATCCACAGGCTTCGCTCGACAGCCGCCCGGCCACCAACCCGATCACCATCCGCGAGCTGATGACCCACACGGCGGGGCTGGGGTACAGCTTCACCGCCAAGGGGCCGCTGCTTCAGGAATATGAGCGGCTGGGTCTGGTGCCCTTCGCCGCGAATGCGCAGGTCGAGGCCAAGGTCCGCCCGACCCGTCCCGCGACGCTCCAGCAGTTCGCCGAACGCGCTGCGACCGCGCCGCTGATCGCCGAGCCGGGCACGCGGTGGAGCTATTCGATGGGCCTCGACGTGCTGGCGGCGGTGGTCGAGAAAGTGTCGGGCATGCCGTTCGAGCGGTTCGTCCAGACGCGTCTCTTCACGCCGCTGAAGATGAACAGCAGCTATTGGCAGGTGCCCGCTTCGGCCGCGAACCGGCTGGTCACCAACTACACTTTCCTCGGCGACCGGATGGTGCCGGTGGACCCGGCGGCGACCTCGGTCTTTCGCCAGGCCCCCAGCTTTCCCTATGGCGGCGCGGGGCTGGTCATGTCGGCGCGCGATTATGACCGTTTCCTCCAGATGCTCCAGAATGAGGGGCAGGTCGACGGCGTCCGGGTGATGAAGCCCGAGACCGTGCGGCTGGCCATGTCCAACCTGCTGCCCGCCGGTGTCACCTATGGTTCGGTGACGGGCGCGAGCGGCGGCAGCGGGGGCGAAGTGCCGACGGGTTATGGCGCGGGCGGATCGGTGACGCTGGCCGATACGCCGGGCGGGCCGGGCAAGGGCACCTATGGCTGGGGCGGGGCGGCGGGCACCATCGCCTATGTCGATCCGACCCGGCATGTGCGGGGCACGGTGATGGTCAATTACTTCCCCGCCGACCGCTATCCGTTGCGCAGCGATCTGGCGGCGGCGCTTTACAAGGATCTGGGACGGATGACGAAGTGACGACCCTGGGTTTTACCGGCGGGCGGCTGGATCGTGCCGACCCGCTGCGCCACGATCCGGCGGGTTTCGCAGCGGCGCTGGTCGATCCGGCGGCACGGCTGCTGGTGCTGAACGACTATCAGCCGGTAATGGACGGCGGACGGCTGGGCTGGACGGCGATCGATACGGACGCGGCCTCCGAAGACCATGTGCTGCTCGGCATCGAGGACGGCGTGCCGCATTTCGCGCGCTTGACCGGTGAACCGGCAGTCGGCCGGTCGTTCGAGATGATCGCGGCGCTCCATGCGTTGGAGGCGGGCGAGGCGGCGACCTATGCGGCGGCGCGTTCGGTGCTCGACTGGCATGCGCGGCACGGCTTCTGCGCGAAATGCGGGGCGGCGACAGCACCGTTCCGGGCTGGCTGGGGGCGGCATTGCCCCGCATGCGGGACCGAGCATTTCCCGCGCGTCGATCCGGTCGTGATCATGATCGCCGAACATGACGGCCGTGCGCTGCTGGGCCGCCAGCCCGCCTTCCCGCCGGGGCGTTATTCGGCGCTGGCGGGATTTCTGGAGCCGGGCGAATCGATCGAGGAAGCGGTGGCGCGCGAACTGTTCGAGGAAGCGGGCGTGCGGGTGAGGAATGTCCGCTACATCGCCAGCCAGCCCTGGCCGTTCCCCTCGTCGCTGATGATCGCCTGCGTGGCGGAGGCGGTGGACGACCGGCTGACCATCGACACGACCGAGTTGGAGGACGCGATCTGGGTGTCGCGTGATGAGGTTCGCGCGGCGCTGGCCGGGGACGGATCGCGGTTCGGCGTGCCGCCATCTTACGCGATCGCGCATACGCTGCTGGAGGCGTGGGCGAAATAATCCTCCCCGCTCGCGGGGAGGTGGCAGGCCGAAGGCCTGACGGAGGGGGGCTTCGGCGAGGGATGTCCCTCGGGGCAATCCCCCTCCACCACCGCTT
>NZ_LDTF01000062.1 GCF_001477495.1 Sphingomonas yabuuchiae | reverse complement strand
GCCCCGACCAGTACGCGCAGGTCGCCGCGCCGCAACCGCAGCCAGCCGCCGGTGATCGAGGCCAACCCCGCCCCCAATTGTGCATAGGCCGCCTCCAGCCCGACCGATGCGCCGAAGCCGTTGGAGAGGATCGTCTGGCCGGAAATCACCAGGCTGTCCGACCAGGACATGCGCCCGCCGTGCAGCGCATTGGCCTCCACGGCGTCGACCAGCCGCCGCTTGCGCGCCCCCGTTATCCGCGAGAACAGGACCAGCACCATCCCCCCAAGCGGCAGGGCCAGCAGCCCCCAGGCGGGAATGGTCGTGCTGGCGCTCAGCCGTTGATCCACCTCCAGCGTGAACAGCAGCCGCTGCAACCCTCGCGCGATGGCCCCCTGCGCGACGCTAAGCAATCCCGCCGCCGCACCGATCGCGATGGCAAGCAGGACCAGGCTCGCTTCGCTGGATCGGACCCGGTGGCGAAACCAGGATGGCGAGAGTCGGGGAAAGGACATGGTGCTCGCTATGTCGCGAAACCGGCGGGCCTGCCAGCGTCGTCAACCATCACCGGCTCGAACCGCAGGACGGATTGCAGGCGCACATGGTAGACCGGCTCTTTCGGAATCCCAATCCAATGGATCAGCGTGCGGTGACGAGATCGGGCAAGACAGCGGCCAGCCGGTCGACCTCCGCCATCGATGTGAAAAGCGCGGGCGTCACGCGGATACAGGCCCCCTTGGCCGCCCCGCTACGGTGGACGGTGAAGACACGGTGTCGGTCGAGCAGTTGCCTGGCCAGTTCGGTATTGCCTTGTGCGCTCGTCACGCCGTCGATGCGGAAGGAGGTGATCGCGCCGTGCAAGGCCGGGTCGTCCGGCGTCAATACGGTCATCCCCGGAACCTGCCGCGCCCGCGCCACCCAGCGGTTGCGCAAGGCCCGCAGACGTGCCGCTCGCGCCGCTCGGTCGATCCGCCGTTGATAGGCAAGCGCGGCCGGTGCGGTCAGCCACGCGGCATAGTCCAGCGTGCCCGTATGCACGCGGGACAGGATGCTGTCCGGTCCGCCCACATCCTCGGCCGGGTCGCGGTCGATCCGCGCCAGCGCGGAGCCGCGGATATGCAATATCCCCATTCCCAACGGCGCGCCCAGCCATTTATGCCCGTTCAGCCCGACAAAGTCGCAGTCGAGATCGGGCAGCGTGAAGTCCAGTTGCTGCCAGCTATGCGCCGCGTCCACGATGACATCGATACCCCGCGCCCGCGCCATCGCGGCAATCTCCCGCACCGGCAGGACCAGCCCGGTCCGATGGCTGAGATGGGTCAGCAGGATCAGCTTCAGTCGAGGTTCTGCCGCCATCGCCTCCGCATAGGCGTCGATCAGCGCCTGCCGCGTCGCGGGTTCCGGCAGGGCGATGCGCCGCACCCGGACTCCGCGCCGGGGCCCCAGGCTCTCCATACAGGCCTGCATGCTGTCATAGTCGAGGTCGGCATACAGCACCGCATCGCCTAGCGAGAGACGGTTGTAGCCCAGGATCAGCGCCTTGAGCGCCTCGGTCGCGTTGCGGGTGAAGGCGATCTCGTCGGGCGGCACGCCCAGTTCGCCCGCCACCGCCTCGCGCGCGGCGCGCAGATCGGCCAGCATCCCCCGGCGCGCATAATAGCTGGTGTCGCGGTTTACCCGCGCGACGGCCTGCTCATAGGCCAGCCGCACGGGCCCCGCCATCGCGCCCCAATTGCCGTTTTCCAGCTGGACGATGCCGTCCGACGGTCGGTCGTACTCCGCCGCGACACCCGCCCAGAAGGCTTCGTCGTCGGGTGCCGGCGCATGCATCCGCGCGGAAGCGGCGATCCCCGGCAGCGGGACGGCGGTCGCCATCCCGCCCGCCAGCACCATGCGCCGGTCGATCATCAGAAGCTGACCCCGACCCGCACATAATAGCGCCCGCCATCGGTGTCGTAAGGGGCGTTGCGCGAATAGATCAGGCCGCGATTGGCCTGGTTGGTCGCCTCGGCGGGATAGGTGTCGAAGATGTTCTCCGCCCCGCCCCGGACCGAGATGTTGGGCGTGATGCGATAGGTCAGCGAGGCGTCGAACAGCGCGATGCCGCCGAACCGCTGGAACAACTCGCCCGTCGCATTGCCCGTCACATCGGTCCACGGCCCATAGTAACGCCCGCGCAGCATCACGCCGACCGACCCGATGTCATAGCCCAGCGTGCCGGTCGCATTGTGACGCGGCAGCCGTTCCTCGAAAATGCGCCGCTGCGTTTCGTTGGCGATCGCCGCGCTGGTGCCGCTGCGCACCTGGGTGCGGTTGTAGTTATAGGCGAGGGTCGCACTGGCACGCCCGCCGCCGATCTGGCGGTTATAGCCCAGCACCATGTCGACACCCCGCGTGCGCGTGTTGAAGTCGTTGGTGAAATAGCTGATCGAGGTGAAGCGGTTGGGATTGGCCAAGGTCGCCGGGATGGCGATCGTTGCCGACTGGCTGAACCGGTCGTCGACATCGATCTGATAAAGATCGACCGTCGCGGTGAACCCCACCTGCGTCTGCACCGCCAGCCCGATGGTCGCGTTGCGCGAGGTCTCGGGGCGCAGCGGCCTGGCGCCGAGCGCGATGGCCAGCGGATCGGTCGGCGCCAGACGCCCCTGGTTGAACACCTGCAGCGTACGGGTGTCGAGGCCCTGGCTGACCACCCGGGTGTTCAGCTGCGCGGGCGTCGGCGCGCGGAAGCCGGTCGAATAGGTGCCGCGCAGCGCCAGCCACGACATGGGCTCGACCCGGCCCGACAACTTGTAGGTGAATTTGTCGCCGAAGCTGGAGAAATCCTCGTACCGTCCCGCCGCGCCCAGCGAGACGATCGACACCGGCCGCCAGGCGAGGTCGACATAGCCCGCATTGCTGCTCTGCCGGAAATGGCCTGCCTGTTGCGGACCGAAGCCGGGGAAGCCGTTGGAATTGGGCGCAAGCCCCGTCGCCGCACCCAGCCCAATGGCATAGGAAGCGGGGTCGCCGGTGCCGACGACATAACGCTCGATCCGGCGCTCGCCGCCAAAGGCGATGTTCAGCGGCTCGACTCCGCCGATGGGCAGGCGATAGACGAAATCGGCATTCAGGTTCGTCTCGATCTGGGTGAGGCGGCCCAGATAGAAACGCGTCGGACTGTTCGGCCCCAGCGAGGCGTTCAGGCTCTCGGCCAAAGTATAGTCGATGCGGCTGCGACCCGACGACGCGCTGATATCGTAGGAAAAGGCATCGGACAGCTCGCCGCGCAATCCGCTATCGGCCTGGATATCAGCAAAGCGCGTCCCGAAACGCGGGGTGAAGCCGACCGGATAGATGCTGCGGAAGCTGAACCCCGGAAAGGCACTGCTGGCATTATAGACGCTGCCCGTCCCCGCCGGATTGCGCCAGTTGAAGTCGGTCACGCCCTCCCCCTGCTGTGCCGTGCCAAAGGCATAGAGGGTTACGCCGGGAACGAGTTCATAATGCATGTCGAGCGCGCCGCGCAGCCGTTCCTCGTCGGGCTGGCCCCAGCGCTGGACGGGATTGGGGACGGTCAGCGTCGGGTTCGCCGCCTGGAACGCGATGGCGTCGGGGCGCTGGCGGGTGCGCGAGGTGGCCTCGGCATGTTCGAACTGGCCGGTGAAGACGATCGCGCCGCGCTCGCCCAGCGCGATGCCGCCACGCATCCCCGACTGATAATCATTGCCGTCGCCCGCATCATATCGGCCGAACTGGCCATAGGCCTCCATGCCGGGCGCATCGTCGAGGATGATGTTGATGACGCCCGCAATCGCGTCCGACCCATATTGCGCCGAGGCGCCGTCGCGCAGCACCTCGATCCGCTTGATCGCCAGGCTGGGGATGCTGGCGAGGTCGGGGGCCTGTGCGCCGCGCGTGCCGAGCAATGCCGAGCGGTGGTAACGCTTGCCGTTGACCAGCACGAGCGTCTGGTCCGCCGACAGCCCACGCAGGGTGGCCGGGCGGACGAATGCCTGGCCATCGGCGGCAGGCAGGCGCTGCACATTGAAGGAGGGCAACAGCTGCGCCAGCGTGTCGTTCAGGTCGCCCGACACGCCCGAGCGGATCAGCGTTTCGGGCAGCACGTCGACCGGGGCCAGCGTATCGAACTGCGTCCGGCCCCGCTCACGGGTGCCGGTAACGATCACGTCGCTGTCCGCGCCCGTATCCGGCGCGGTCTGCGCCCAGGCGGCGGGGGCAAAGGACAGATGCAGCGCCACAATGGCGCTGGCGGTAACGAATTTCATGATGGAGCCTTCCCCATAGGCGATGCGCGTGGCGCTTGTGGGGGCTGCGCCTATGGGGAGGACGTTTCAGGCGCGTTACGTCCCGGCGGCGATTTGATGACGCCCTTTTTTAAGCGCACGATGCCGCTCCGATGCGGTAACGCTTTGCACAAGCGATATTCCGGACGGACGACCGACCCTCATGAGCGACGCGAAAGCCTATCCCCTGATGAAGGACATTCTGGGCGTCGAGGCGGTGACGATCATCGCCGATGCCGGTGCCGCGGCGTCGCCCGTCTTCGACCGCGCGGCGTTTCTCGATACGGCGTTGGAGGGACTCAACGGGCTGTCGATCATGGAGCGGGTCCGCCATATCGCCGACGCGCTCCATGAAGCCCTGGCCACCGATTACGCGACCGCAATCCATGTCGTCAGAGCCATCGCGCCGCGCCTGACCCATGCTTTCCAGGCGATGGCCGTCACCGAATTCGTCGCCAGGCACGGCTTGCACGATTTCGATCGGTCGATGGAGGCGCTGGCCGATCTGACCCGGTTCGGCTCGGCGGAGTTCGCGATCCGTCCGTTCCTCGCCGCCGATCCCGGGCGGGCGCTGGCGCAGATGCTCCGCTGGACCACCGACCCGAACGAGCATGTCCGCCGCCTCGCCAGCGAAGGCAGTCGCCCGCGCCTGCCCTGGGCCTCGCGCGTCCCGGCGCTGCGGGCCGATCCGACCCTGGCTGCCCCGATCCTGGATGCGTTGCGCGACGATCCCAGCCTCTATGTCCGCAAGTCGGTCGCCAACCATCTGAACGATATCGGCAAGGATCGTCCCGATTGGCTGGTCGAACATCTGCAAGGCTGGGACCGGGAAAGCCCGCGCACGGGCTGGATCATCCGCCATGCGCTCCGTTCGCTCATCAAGAAGGGCGATCCGCAAGCGCTGGCGCTGATCGGGGTCGCGCACGGGGCAGAGGTGCGCGTCGACCGGTTCACCGTCGAGCCTGCAACCGTCGCGCTGGGCGAGGCCGTGACGATCGCCGTTGAGCTATCCTCCCTCACCCAGGCCAACCAGCGCCTCGTCGTCGACTACCGCCTCCATTACGCGCGGGGCGCGGGCAAGACGGCGGCCAAGGTCTTCAAGCTCAAGACCTTCAACCTTGCCGGATCGGCCACCGCCAGGCTGGGCATCCGTCAGGTCATGCGCGACTTCAGCACGCGCCGCCACCATTCCGGTTGCCATGAGGTCGAATTGCTCGTCAACGGCCGGACCATGGCCACCGCCGCATTCGATCTGGTCTGCCCGGTCTGAGCCCCCTATCTCCTCCCCTTGCAGGGCAGGAATAAAGCCGAATTTAGCCTCAATTCCCCTCGGCGTCGACCGTGAAGACCACCGGCCGGCCGCGCGACATCGGGTCCCATCCCGCCGCCAGCGCCGAGCGTACGCAGCGCGTGATCGTCGGTTCGTCGAGCTGGAGCCGCCCGCGCGGCAAGCCCTTGAGCAGCCGCTTCGGAGCCGGAAACTCCATATGCGCCTCGCGCCCGGCGCCCTGTTCCGAAAGCGCGATGGTCATGCCCTTCCACCCTTCGTCGTCCGACAGATGAGGCTCGCGCTGGAGGTGCCAGTCATAGGTGATGCCGTCGACGATCACGCTGCCGGCCTGAATTTGGGTTTTCGACATGGCCCGCCCCTAGCACGTTCGCCGCGCCAAGGCACAGGCCACAGCCAACACGATCACTTTCCGAAATTCTCGTCCGATTCCGAAGCTTTAGCACCTTGATAACGAATTCGGGCTTTTGATCAGGCGTGATTTGGAGGCACAATATCGTGAAACCCTATCTCGCACCTCTCGGCATTGCGGCACTGGGCTGCATGCTGATCGCCGATCCCGCCGCCGCGCAGCAGAGCACGCAGTTTCAGGTGTCGTTGACGATCCAGGCCGAATGCCGCCTGACCTCGGCCAGCGACCTGGCCTTCGGCAATACCGGCGTGATCCAGGCCGCGATCACCTCGACCAGCACGATCGGTGTCCAGTGTACCAACACCACCCCCTATAATATCGGCCTGAATGCCGGTGCGGGTACGGGGGCGACCGTGGCGGCGCGGCGGATGACCTCGGGCGCGGGGGCCACAATCGTCTATGAGCTGTTCCGCGACCCCGCCCGGTCACAGATCTGGGGCAATACCGCAGGCACCGATACGCTGGCCGGGATCGGCAACGGCGCGGTCCAGTCGCTGACGGTGTACGGGCGCGTCCCGGCCCAGACCACTCCGGCGGCGGGCAGCTACACCGATACGGTCCAGGTCACGGTGACGTACTGATGATCCGCTGGCCCAGAAGGTCGCTTGCGGGGATGGCGATAGTCCTGGCGATCCCGGCGGTCGGCCACGCCTCGGACATACGGGTCGCGCCGGTCGCCATCGACCCTCTGCCGGGCGCGCGCACGACCTCGCTGACGCTCAGCAACGCCGAGCAGCGGCCGGTGCGGGTCCAGGTCCGCGTGATGAAATGGACCTCGCGCGACGGCACCGATGTCCTCACCCCCACGAATGACGTGGTCGCCAGCCCGCCCTTCTCGACGCTGGCGCCGCAGCAGCAATATCTGATCCGTGTCGTCCGCACGGCCAAGGCGGCGCCCGTCGGCGAGGAAGCGTATCGCGTCCTGATCGACGAAGTGCCTGAGCCGACCCGCGCGCAACCGGGCACGGTCAATCTGGTCGTGCGTCAGTCGATCCCCGCCTTCTTCTCCGACATCCCGCGCCGGATGCCCGATGTGGAATGGCGGATCGACCGATCGGGCGGCGGCGCGGCGCTGATCGGGCGCAACAAGGGCAACAGGCGGCTGCGGGTCGCCGACCTCCAGCTGATCGCGGGCAGTCAGCAGCTTCTCGCCCGGTCGGGGCTGGTGGGCTATGTGCTGGCCGGCTCCGAACTTCGCATTCCGCTGAACCCCGGTAACACCCTGCCCGGCGGCACCGACCTGCGGATGCGGGCCGTCTCCGATGGCGGCCCGATCGAGGTCTCCCTTGCGACCCAGCCGCGCCGGTGAGCTGGCCTGGATCATCTTGGCCATGCTGGGCTGCGCGCAGACGGCCGGTGCGCAGGACAGCGACAGCCTTCGCGTCGGAGTCGATGTCGACCCCAGCCGCCAGGAACAGGCGCTTCAGCTCGAGGTCTATCTGAACGACAAGCCCACCGGCTATGTCGCCTCGTTCACGCAACGCGCGGACGGCAGTTTCACCGCACCCGTCGCGCAACTACGGACTCTGGGCGTCAAGGTCCCGCCGGATGCCCAGACGGGCGACGTGTCGCTGGAGCGTATTTCCGGGCTGCGCTATCGATATGAGCAGATGCGCCAGATCATGTGGCTGGCCGCCGGCCCGACCGTGCAGAGCCCGACGCTGATCGACGGCGGGCGCGGGAACCGTTCCGCCCTGACGCCCGACCGGCCGCCCTTCGGCGCGGTGCTGGACTATACGTTGTTCGCCAGCGGGGACCGGAGCGCGGTCGGCCCGCGCTTTACCGGCGCATCGGGGGCGTTCGGGACGCGCGTCTTCGGCGCGTTCGGCCTGTTCGAGAGCAGCGCGGTCGGCCTGTTGTCGGGCGGGCCGCGTTTCACCCGGCTGGCCACGAGTTACAGCTATGAGGACCCCAGGCGTCTGGTGACGCTGCGCATGGGCGACACGATCAATGGCGGCCATGCCTGGACCCGCCCGATCCGCATGGCGGGTCTTCAGATCCAGCGGACCTTCGGCATGCGGCCAGACCTGGTCACCATGCCCGTGCCACGCCTGCTGGGCAGCGCCGCCGCCCCCTCGACGCTCGACCTGTTCATCGACCGCGTCCGCACCCTGTCCGCCGACGTGCCCCAGGGCCCCTATGCCGTCATGCACCCGCCGGTCGTCCAGGGCGCGGGCGTCGCCACCGTCGTCGTCCGCGACGCGCTGGGCCGGGAAACCGTGCAGACCGCGCCCTTCTATGCCTCGCCCCAGTTGCTGGCGGAGGAGCTGACCGATTTCAGCACGGAGATCGGCTTTGCGCGGCGAAGCTATGCGATCCTGTCGAACGACTATGACCGGCGGCTGATCGCCTCGGCATCGGTACGGCGCGGCATGACCGACCGGCTGACGCTACAGGGTCACGCCGAGCTGGGCGCGGGTCTGGTCCAGCTGGGCGCGGGCGGCGTCGTGACGTTGCAGGACCAGGCCTTGTTGTCACTGGCCGGGGCGATCAGCCAGGCGGGTGGCCGCACCGGCGGGCTGATCGACATCGCCTTCGAGACCCGCCGATCCGGCTTTTCGGTGCTGATCCGATCGATGCGGGCGATCGGCCGCTATGAGGATCTGGCGTCGCGCACATCGTCCTTTGGCCCGATCCTGGTGGGCGACCGGCGCATCTTCGGCGCGCCGCGCGAGGTCGACCAATTCTCCCTGTCGCTGCCCGTCCCAGCGACCTCGGCCTCGGTCGGGGTCAGCCTGGTCAATTCCAAGACGGCGGCGGGCGACCGGTATCGACTGGCCAGCCTGTCCTCGACCGCCAATGTCGGGCGGCTGTCGCTGTTCGCCAATGCCGTCGCGGACCTGACCGGCGGTCGGAGCTTCGGCCTGTTCGTTGGAGCCAGCCTGCCCTTCGGGCGGCGCGCCTCGGTCACGACCGGTGCAACGGTGTCGGAGGGGCGAGTCTCGGGCTATGCCGAGATGTCGCGGCAGGGTGCACACGAGCCCGGCTCCTGGGGCTGGTCGGTGCGGGTGGCCGATGGGCGCGAGCGGGCGGGGCATGCCATCATCCGCCACACGACCGGCTTTGCCCAGTTCGAGGCGACCGGCCTCTATGCGGGCGGCAACGTCTCCGGCACCTTGCAGGCCGAGGGCGCGGTCGCGCTGATCGGTGGCGACCTCTATGCGGCGCGACGGCTCGACCAGTCCTTTGCGGTGGCCGATGCGGGCGCGAGCGGCGTGCGGGTATATCGCGAGAACCGGCTGGTCGGCACCACCGGCGCGTCGGGCAAGCTGTTGGTCCCCGACATCGCCCCGTTTGAGCCGAGCGCGATCTCGATTGATCCCTCCTCGCTGCCGGTCGATGCACGCATCGCCTCGACCCATGCCGAGGCCGTGGCCTTTACCCGGGTGCCCGCACTGGTCGCGTTCGGCGTGGCGCGTGAGACCGACACGGCGCTGGTCGAGTTCGTCGATGGCCAGGGTCGGCCGCTACCGCTGGGCTCGGCGATCGCCCGGCCCGGTCTTCCGGAGGATGTGGTCGGCTATGACGGTGCCGCGTTCCTGAATGCGCTCGGGGCGCGGAACGAGGCGATCGTCACCGATCCCGATGGCCGCCGCTGCCGCGCGAATTTTCCCTTTGCCGCTCAGCCGGGCGAGCAGGTTCGTATCCAGGCCGTCTGTACACCCATGGCGAGCGCGGCCCCGTGACCCGGCTGATCCTCTTGTTGCTCGCCGTCATCGCCTGTCTGGCCATGCCCGCCCCGGCACAGGCGCAAACCTGTTCGGCCACGGTGTCGTCGACCGACTTCGGCAGCCCCTCGCTGCTGACCAGTGGACCCGTCGACGTGACGGGGACGGTCACGGTCACCTGTACCAGCATTCCGGTGCTCAACGTCGTCAAACTCTGTCCCGGCATCGGCGCGGGCAGCGGCGGCACGGACGGCTCCGGCCGCTTGATGACCAGCACCGGAGGAACGCTGCGCTATCAGCTCTATCAGGATGCGGCGCGATCGGTCGCCTGGGGATCGCAGGACAATCCGGCGTTGGGCACGGTGCCCGCGATCATCATCTCCAACCTGCTGAACGGGGCCGGTTCGGCGACGCGGACCATCTATGCGCGCTTGTTCGGCGGCCAGGCGACCGCGGTGCCGGGCGCCTATCGTTCCAGCTTCATCGGCAACGCCACGCTCTTCAGCTATGGGGCCGAACTGCTCGGCACCAGCACCAACTGCACCGGCTTCGCCGGCACCGCCTCCGTCCGTCCGACCTTCGAGGTGACGGCCACGGTGCCCAAGGGCTGCACCGTGGCGGCCACGGCGCTGACCTTCCCGACGACCGGCGTGCTGGCTCAAGCGGTCACGGCACAAAGCGGCCTCACCCTGACCTGTACCAGCCAGACGCCTTATGCCCTGCGGCTGGATACCGGGCGCAATGCCGATGCATCGGGCGTCCGCCGGATGCGCGGCCCCTCGGGCAGCTTCATCACCTATGGCCTGTTCCGCGATGCCGCCTTTTCGTCCAGCTGGGACAGCGGCATCCAGGCCTCGGGCACCGGCCTTGCCCAGACGCTGACCATCTATGGGCGGGTGCCCGCGCAACCGACACCCGCCCCCGGCCTCTATACCGATACGGTCGTCGTGACCGTGACCTATTAGGTCGCATACGCATCGAAAGCTGGGCATGCCCGTGCGTCCCGCCGCGTCGACAGCGAACAGCCGAAAAGCCATTCCGAAGCTGGAACGAGATCGCTTAGGCCTTGTTTTGTCCGGAGTTAAGGGAGACCATATGAACGCCAGCTCGCGCCTGACGGCCTTGACGCGGATCGGCTTCGCGACGCGCGGGCTGCTCTATATCGTCATCGCCATGCTGATCGTCCGGACGGGCCGGGCGGAGGATCAAAGCGGCGCGATCGAATATCTCGGCCGAGGCGGCGGCCAGATACTGCTGGCGATCATCGCCGTCGGGCTGACCGCCTATGGCATATGGCGGCTGGCCGATGCGGCGCTGGATATCGAACGGCACGGAACCGACCGTAAAGGCGTGATGGAACGGGTCGGGGCGGGTGTCAGCGGTGCCATCCACCTCCTGCTCGCCTCGCAATCGGTGCAGTTGATGCGCGGAGCGGCCCTGTCGGGAGACGGCGCTCAGGAAAGCGCGCGGACGGCGATGCAACTGCCCGGCGGCTGGGCGCTGGTCTTGCTGGGGGCCGCCGTGATGGTGGTGCTGGGCGTGGTCCAGTTCGCAAAGGCCGTCAAAGGCTCGTTCCTGCGCTATCTGAATCCATCGGTGGCGAGACAGTCCTGGGTGCAGTGGAGCGGACGCGTAGGCTATGCGGCACGCGGCCTCGTCTTCCTGATCAGCGGCTATCTTCTGGCGAAGGCCGGGATCGAGGAACATGCCAGCGAGGCGGGCGGCATGGCACGGGTGCTGTCCTGGCTGACCGATCCTTTCGATATCATCGTCGGCATCGGGCTACTGGCCTTCGGGCTCTTCAGCCTGGTCGAGGCCCGCTATCGGCAACTTCATGACGTACCGGTCGACAAGGCCATCCAGCGCGCGACCCGCTGGGGTTAGGCAGGCAAGAAGAACAATGGGATCTTGGCCATGGTGAAGGAGAGCCCGGCCGGTCAAGACCGACGAGCCCCCCTTCCCCGAACTTACGCCTCTGCCAGAGGCTTTGTCAGCTTCGGGGTCTGCTGATGCTGCACGACCCGCCAGACCTCATGCTCCAGCCGCCGGATGACCGAGGTGCAATAGGCCTCATAGGCCTCCCCGTCCCGGCTGGCCGCGACATGATAGCCGATGACGATCAATCCCTCCTGGGGGCGTGACACCTGCCGCTCGGTCAGTTCGGCGTTGTCCCAAACGGGCGTATCCGCCACCGCCGCCACGGCGGCGTCGCCGGTCAGCACGAAGGGCGGCCGGGGCAGCACCATCACGACCTCGGCATCCACCTTTTCCCGGTAATTGTCCGGGCCTTGGGTCCAAAGGCTCTCCTCGAAACTCCAGAGGCGTTCGTCATCCATGATTGGCACTCCCGATGGTGAATAGAATGGCGCGGAGCTCGTCAGGCAAAGTCGCCGAGCGCAGCGGCTTCGTCATCCGCCCGTTCGGATACCGATTTTTCGTCGACCGGCCGGGACCCCGGACGCGCGGTGCCCCCCGCGTCCGCCGCGTCTTTCTGGGGTGATGCGGCTCCGGGCACAGGGGAAGGGCTGGGACGATCGGACATGTCGGCTCCTTTGGCGCGACCGACATTTCGCCAGCGGCCAGGCCATAGAACGCCCTCGCCCCCTATCGGAGCCGTTCAAACGGAAGGAAAATATGGAGCGGGCGGCTTTCCCCCGCTCGCGCCGTCAGCTTTTCGCCGTCACCGGCACAGACGCCCGCACGGAGGCCACCGGCGGACGGTCCGTCGTGCGCCCATCATCCCCCAGGTGCCGCATGGCGTGAAGACGCCGCAGGATGAGCGCCAGATCGTCCTCGGTCAGTTCGGACACCGGATCGATCAGTGCCCGCTCGGGCAACGATTCCACCCACATCGCCAGCCGGTTGCAGGCTGCACCAAGATCGGGATCGGAACTGTCGTCGAAAGCCGCCATGCAATCAGCCTAAGCCTTTCCCCGCCGCCCGCAAGCCTCATCGACGCCGAACCGCCAACCCGCCCGGAACGCTGCACCCTGACAGGCGTCTGACGATATGTCGTTCCTATCGAGGCAGAAAGCGTGACCAGCACCGGATCGGCCGAGCGCGTTAGCAATACCGGGACCTCGGGCAGGATGAGGAATGATCTCGCCCGTCCCGGTGGCCCGTCGATGCCCAGAAGCAAATCCCCACCACCGGTCACCCCCGATGGCCGCTATATCGTCGTGCGCGGGCGGCTGTGGCGCAAGAGCAACCCGGCCCTGACGCCGGATGAGCGACAGGCACTGGTCGATGCGTTGATGCAGGCCCGCCGCGCCATACGAACGGCGATGGCACATGACGACGCACCGGGTCTTCGCCAGGCGCGAACCCAGGTCTACGCCGCCAAGGTCGCGCTCGGCGAACGTGGGCCGGTCTGGTGGGACGATGGCGCTCCCGATCTTAACCGGCACATGGTCCACACCACCGGCTATGCCGACTGGTACCGCGACGCCTCGCGGCCCTAGGCGAGGTTTGAAAGCTAAAGCAGACGCCCATGAACTGCGATCGTCAGCGCTTGATGAGCGTCTTGCCGAACCATGCGACGACATACTCGATCAACGCCGGTTGGAACCATGGTCCGTCGCCATGCCCGGCACCGTCCACCACGACATGGTCGACATCCGCGTCACGCTCTCGCAAGGCGGCGGCCATCTGCTCGCTCTGCACCGGCGATACGAGATCGTCGGCGCTTCCGTGCATCAGCAGCAGCGGGGGCTTTTGCCCCGAAAGATGGCCGATCGGGCTGGCCGCGAGCGCCTTGGCCGGATCGCTGTTGATCGTCGCTCCCGCAAAATCGCCGAACGCGACGCCGTGCACCAGCAGCGCCTCGGTCGAGGCGGTCGAGGCATGGACCCGGCCGATCGCGTCGGAAAATCCCGCACCGATGTTTCGCAGGTCGGAAATGCCATAAAGCGACACCGCCGCCTGCACGGCGGATGACGTGTCCCGCCAATCGCCCCGGTCATAGTCGGATGTGTCTCCGGTCATCGCCAGCATCTGCGCCAGCCAACCGCCGGCGCTGTCGCCCAGCACGCCGATCCGGTCGGGATCTATGCCATAGTCTTCGGCATGCGCCCGCAAATAGCGGACCGCCGCCTTGCCGTCCTCAAGTGGAGCCGGAAAGACATCCGGCACGACGCGATATTCAGCGGCGGCGACGACGAAACCCGCCTGCGCGAGCGCGAGCCGCATCTCGATGAATTTGCGGTGCGCCGCCGACGTGAAGCCACCGCCCGGCACATAGAGGATCGCAGGCTTCGGATCGGAGGTGCGCGGCACCAGCAGCGTCATGCGCAGTCCGCGGACCGCATCGATCCGCTTCACCTGATAGTAAATCACCTCCCCGACCTCGTCGATGCGAGGCCGGTCCGTGGTGATGGTCAGTGTTCCGGCCGTCGCGCGGTCGTGGGTATGCGTCGGTGGAGTATCGGAAACCATGCCAGACCTTTCTGCGTCCGCCCTGCTTCGGGGCGATCGCGCTAAATCGTGGGACCGCGCCACCGGTTCCGAAGCCCACGACGTTCCCGAGCGTATGAAACCTCCGCGCCCACACGCCGTTGGACCAGCGCTTCGCGATCCTGCCGGGTCGTGAGGGTGGAGGAGACGAGGATGACCGACCTGCCGACCCGGGTGACGCTCGACAATGATGGCACCGATGCCGAGCAGCCGCCGGTGCTGCCCTTCCTCCATATGTGGACCGGAACGGATGGCGGTAGCCGGATCGACCTGTCGCGGATGACCGGCTTCGGCCAGAAAAGCGTGGGCGGCGGGGCGGACCCGCAATGGATGCGGCCGTTCCCCGGCGAGGTGAGCGCGATCAACTTTGCGATTTTGCCGGTGGGCTGGGTCGGGGACTGGCACGAAAGTCCCAAGCCGCAATGGGTGATCCCGTTGCGCGGTCGCTGGTTCATCGAGACGATGGACGGAAGTCGTGTGGAAATGGGGCCGGGCGACATTCATTTCGGCCAGGACCAGAACACGACCGACGAAAAAGGGCACCGATCGGGTCAGGTCGGCGACGAGCCCTGTTTTCAGATCATGATCCAGTTCGCCACGTCGCCCGCCGCGCAGACACGCGATCCGTTCGGGGCATGACGGACGCACGGACGCCGCCGCTCGCCCCGCTGCTGATACCGGCAAGACTGCGTCCGCCCGGGCCGCCCGAGCCGACCGAGGTGGCACCACCAGTGATCCATCATGCCGATGCTCACGCGGTGCTCGGTAACGCCAGGCTCGTCACGCTGTACGATCAGGCAAGCTGGAGCGAAGGACCCATATGGTGGCCGCGCGAGCGGACGCTGGTGTGGAGCGACATCGTCGGCCGCCGCGTGCTGGGCTGGCGCGAGGACGGTGCGGTGGACGTACTCCTCGATGCAACGCCGTTCATCAACGGCAATGCCGTGCTGCCGGACGGAACGCTGGTGCACTGCGAACATGGTCGCCGCGCGATCAGCCGGTCCGACGGTAAAGGTGTCACGACCCCAATTGCATGGGCGGCAGAGGGCAGCCGCCTCAACGCGCCCAACGACCTGATCGTCGCCCCCGATGGGGCAATCTGGTTCAGTGACCCGACCTTCGGGCTGGAAAATCCCAAACAGGGCGTGCCCGGTCGTTCGGAAAGTGGGCGCACGGCGATCTGTCGGATCGGCAAGGACGGCTCCGTGCAGCGGATGGTCGACATGGTGCAGCCCAATGGCCTCGCCTTCTCGCCCGACCAGCGCATATTCTATGCCTCGCAGACGCCCGAGCATGGTGAAGGTGAAGTCGCGATCTATGCATTCGACTGGGACGGGACCACGCTGTCGAACCGACGCCGGTTCGCGACGGTGGCCGAGGGGATACCCGATGGCTTCAGCGTCGATCGGCGCGGCTGGTTATGGAGCAGTTCGGCAAAGGGCGTCGAACTGTTCGACTCCGCCGGCACGCATCTCGCCACCGTACCGACGCCCGGGACGTGCAGCAATTGCACGTTCGATATCCAGGAGACACGCCTGTTTGTGACGGGCGGCGCACATCTTTGGATGCTGGATCTGGCATAGCTCCTGCCGGTTGCAGGGTGTTGTCAGGTGAAGCGGGACCTCCGGAGGAAGCACGAGACCAGGTCGTGATGCCCGCATGATGACTGCTTGTCAGGGAGCAGAATGTCCAAGCCCGAGCTTCGTGCGCGACAAAGTGCGGATAGCTTTGGCGGCAGGCGGAGATCCATGGTGAACCTCCACGCTATGTCCAGCCGCAGATGCCGACCCGGACTCCTCGTAACATAGCACCAGAATCGTAGCCAATGGAGCGGTGGTGAGGAGCAGCAGAAAAAGACCCATCAGCCATCCGCTGGTCTCCAGCGGCTGCGAAAAGCTTCCGCTGGGCTGCATGGATGGGTGAGGTCGCATCGGCCGCCGGCCAACCTTCCTCGGGTGAAGCGGGCGATCCGCCATAGCCTGATCGATGGATGGCCCGGGCTGCAAGCGATCATAGGCGGCGCGGGCGTCTTTCTTCCCCAAAACGGCATACGCTTCGTTGATCTCTTTCGCGCGAGCCGAAACGTCCGCGCCATGATTGGCATCGGGGTGATATTGACGGAGCAGCGCCTTCCACGCGGCGTGAATGGTTTCGCGACTTGCCGTCGAGGATACCCCAAGAACGGCATAATAATCGGGTGATGAAGCCATCCGGTTGTCACCTCTCGCTATAACGCAAAAACGATCGTCCACCTGGCGGGCGATTGCAATCGGGCCTGTCCGGCGATGCGAAGCGCGGCCTTCGGCTCCAACCGTCAGACGATTACCATTTTTATACGCGGTTTTGGTGCTTTCGACAAAACCGCATTCTGCTCAAATTGCTGAATTTGGGGTCATCGGCGTGGCGGCACCGCTGGATGACACGCCCAACACATAGGAGGCGGTCGGCGTTCGAGGCCACGACGCCGCCGCCGCATCGACGTCATGTTCGGCCGCCTCAAGCACTGGCCCAGTCTGTTCGATTTGACGGTGTCCTTACGGGAGAGGCGGCATGGCCGTGGCCGTCTTCGCGATCTCCGCTCGCAACGCGGCCAGTTGGTGCAGATTGTTGTCGCGCCCGACGACCTCGACCAGTGGGTTATGATCGCCTGGACGCTCTCCCTGGCCGTCGAGTACCGCGAACCAGCTGGCATCGCGGAACAGCTCGTCACTCGACAGGACGATCCGGCCCGAGCTTCGAAAATGCGCCAGCTTCTCCGCCAGCGTATCGGGGATCGCCATCTTCTGCCGCTCGCGCCACATCGGTTCGTCGCGGCCCGTAGTCGCGTGGTAATGCAGGATCAGGAAATCGCGTACGTCCAGCATCTCCTGCCCGAATACCCGGTTGAACTGACGCGCCAGCAGGGGCGAACAATCACGGGCGGGGAAAAGCGACAACAGCTTGGCGATCCCGCTCTGAATGAGGTGGATGCTGGTCGATTCCAGCGGTTCGAGGAAGCCGCTCGACAGGCCGATCGCGACGACATTGGCCCGCCACGCCTCCCGCCGCATGCCGGGGATGAAGCGGATCAGACGCGGTTCGGCGAGCGGGGCACCGTCCATCCCGGCGAGGAGCGAGGCACGCGCCGCCTCTTCGTCCTGGAACCGGCTGGAAAAGACATAGCCGTTGCCGACCCGGTGCTGGAGCGGAATGCGCCAGCGCCACCCCGCCTCGGCCGCCGTCGCGCGGGTATAGGGCGTGCGATCGCTCTCCGCCGCACTGGGCGCCGCCCAGGCCCGGTCGCAGGGCAGCCAATGCGACCAGTCGTCAAAAGCGACACCCAGCGTCTGGCCGATCAGCAGCGCGCGCAGCCCCGAACAGTCGATGAAGAGGTCCCCGGCCACGACCTGCCCGTCGTCCAGCGTCAGCGACCGGACGGATGCGCTCTCGCCATCCTGCTGCACCGACGCGACCACGCCTTCGATCCGGCGCACACCGCCACGCTCGGCCAGTACGCGCAGATAGCGCGCATAGAGCCCGGCATCGAAATGATAGGCATAGCCCAGCGTCGACAGCAGCGAGCGGCGATCGTTCACCGGGAGCGTGAACCGACCCGCACGTGCCGCCTGCACGGTCAGCGAATAGGCCTCGGTCGGGGCCATGTCGCCATCGGCGCGGGCGCGGATCAGGCGGTGGAGGAACATCGCCCCGTCGCCCGGTGGCCCGAACGTGCCGAAGGGATGGAAATAGCGGCTCCCTTCCCCGTTCCAGCCGACGAACTCGATGCCGAGCTTCACCGTCGCCTGGGTCTCGGCCATGAATTGGCGCTCGTCCAGGCCGATGATCTGGTTGAACCAGTGGATGGTCGGAATCGTCGCCTCGCCGACGCCGATGGTGCCGATCGCATCGGACTCGACCAAAGTAATGGCGACACCCTGCCCCGCCAGCGCGCGCGACAGGGCGGCGGCCGTCATCCAGCCCGCCGTCCCCCCGCCCATGATCACGATCCGGCGAATACGCTTGTCCGTCATGACCGCGAGCCTAGCCCATCATCCCCGTGCCTGCGAGCATCAACGGGCCGAACAGGCGACCGCCTGCCCCGCCGGGCGACGCAGCGCGAGATAGACGGTACTCCACAACTGCGCCGCGTTGGACTCGTCGACATCGGCACCCGCCGCCCCGAAGGGCACGACCTGATAGCGGCCATCGGCATAGCGCCACGACCATAGCTCGGAACTTTGCACGCTGCGCGTCGCCTCGATCCCGTCCCACAGGCAGGATTGCGCGCGGGCCAGCGATGCGCGGACATCGGCGGGCAGGTCGCGCCGTTCCAATTGCCGGGCCAGCCCCGCCGCGACCAGCGCCTGCTGCCAGCTCCACACCACCGTGCCGTGATAGGCATTGGGCGAGAATTTGCGCTGGATCGCCGCGTCGGCAAAGGCCGGATTGGCAACCAGCATCCCCGCCCCCGTGCGCAGCCCCGCCGGGAAGGCGTCGCGGAACCCACTCGTCATGACTTTCAGCGCCTCGGCTGACGGCCGGTCGAAGAGCAGCGCGAAACCGGGATCGCTGTTCTGCACCGGGATCGGTCGCCCTTGCGCATCCAGTGCAATGGCCGGGAAGCGGACCGGCGCGTCGCCGATCGCCGCCAGCGCGGGCGCGTCCGGTACGCCGATCATGCTGGCATAGCGGGTGACCGCCCGGCGCGCCTCGGCGGGGGCCAGGGTGACGTCGAACAGCGGCGGGGCCTTGGCCCGCCAGATATCGGCCACGGCCCGTGCCTCGGCAAACGCCTTGGCATCCGCTCCGATCAGGTAGGGGCGTAGCAGCCCACTTGCCTCCAGCGCCGCCGCCGAATCCAGCGCGGCTGGCACCAGCACGGCGTTGACGTCATAGGGAATGCGCCCACCCGCCAGTCCATCATTGCTGTCCCGCCATTCGCCCGCATCCATGCCGGGCTTCAGCGCGATCAGCGTCGCCGGGACCGGATCACGGGCAAAGGGCTGGGCCTGGCGCAGGACGAAGCGGAGATTGCGCACCATCCGCGCACCCAGCGTCTCGCCATTCACCCGCTGCGACAGGAACGCCGCCGCCCGCGCCCGCCCCCGGGGATCGTCGAGCAGCCACGCCCGCGCGACCGGTGCCAGCATATAGTCGCTGTCGACCATGTTGTAGTTATAGACCGGCGCGTCCGACGAACTGGCATCGGCCTTGCGGTGGTCGAGGATCGCGAACTCGCCGATATCCTCCTCATGCGCAACCTCGCCCTGCGGCGACAGGCGTACCAGTACCGAAGAGAGCCCAGTCTCCACCGCCGCCGGTTGCAGCGCAGGCATCAACAGCCGGACCGACATCAGCGTATCACGCCCGAAATAGGTATCGAACCGCCACGATCCGGCCAGGAACTTCTCGGCATAGCTGAGGAAGGTCAGCGCGTTGCGGGCGCCCTGATCGGGCTGCGCCTTGGCGTTCAGCAGGTCCGCCCCCCCGCGCGGGGTCAGCGGCGTCTCGCCGGTCAGCGCCGTCACGGCGAAGCGGATCGTCCCGCCCTTCCCCGCCACGATCGCGCCGCCTTCGATCCGCCCGTCTGTGACCGTCATCGACAGGTCATAGCCCGCCGCGCCGTCCAGCCGTTCGCGCGACCAGCGGATCGTGTCGGCGCTCGTTCGGGCTGGGGTCAGCACCTCGGCGGGGGCGGTACCTAGCGCCTGATAGTCGCGGATGACACGGATGCTCGACAGCACGGCCTGACGCGGAACCAGGCGATCCGCATCGATCGTCACGGTAAAGCGTACGCCGTGGAACGGCCGCCCCTTCGCATCGCTGAGCGTGACCGGCTGAGGCTCTCCCTCCAGCCGCCACTCCGCGTCCCGGGCCAGCGGCCCGAACCACAGGGCGGTGCCGCTATTGCCCGCCGGGAAGGCGACGAGCAGGCGGGGCTGCTTGCCCGATCGCAGCACGACATGCGCCGCGACCCGGCCGGAGCGCGTGAAGCTGTTGATGTTCAGCCCCTCGCGCAACGCATAATGCTCGACCGGTGCCGCGCCGGTCAGACTCAGCAAGACGGCCAGCCCCAGCGACAGCCGCAACCCCGCCTTCCCCCTCACAGCTTCAGCGTCGCGCTGAACAGCGCATTGCGCCCGATGATCGCGCGGCCATAGAAATAGCCGTCCACGATCGTCTGCGTCTGCCCCTGACGCGGATTGCCCTCGGTAAAGCCCTTCACATCGGTCAGGTTGTCGACGCTGACCGACAGGTTCAGGCGTGGCGTGGCGTCGATGCTCGCCCCGATCGAGAAGACCCCGTATTCGGGCAGCGCAATGCCGTTGCCGCTGTCGGCGAAGATCTTGCCGACATATTTGTACCGCCCGTAAATCTCGCCCAGCCCGCCGGGCAGGACGAAGGACGGGGTGACGGTCAGCAGCTTCTTGGGCGTACGCTCCGGCGTATTGCCGTCATATTGGGGCTGGGCCACGCCGTTGAAGCGCAGATTGCTGAGCTTGGGGTCCTGATAGACGCCCTGCACGTTCAGGCTGAAGAACTCGACCGGGCGCAGCGTCGCATCCAGCTGCACGCCATTAGTGAAATTGTCCGCCAGCGCATTGCTCGCCTGTGCCGGATTGGCCGGGTTGATGAACTGATAGGACTGGTCGCGGAACTCCGTGCGGAAGCCGATGGCCGAGGCGTTGAAGCCGTTGGCCTTGAACCGCACGCCGCCTTCGTACAGCGTCAGCCCGGACGGCGCATGGGTGCCGCCGGTGTCGCCGCCATTGGTCTGGAACCCATGCGCGCCGCGCACATACAGGGCGACATGGTCGGTCAGCTCGTAATTGATGCCCGCCGTATAGGCCCAGTCGGAATAATTGGCGGTCTGGCGGGTATAGGTGCCGCTGAACGTGCTGCCGACATTGTCGTACAGGCCCGGCGTTCCCGCGGGCACGGCGGCGTTGACGGCGGCGCTGTTGCCGATGTCGACCCGGACATGCTGATGCTCATAGCGGGCACCGAAGTCGATATGCAGCCGGTCGCCGATGGTCAATTCGTCGTTGAAATAGGCCGACAGCGACGTCACTTCATCGTTGAACAGGCCCTGCCCCCAATTGCCGTAATTGACCATGCCGTTGTTGGTCAGCGAGCCCAGCACGCCGCCTGCCGCATTCAGCGCGACCATGTCATAGACGTTCGAGTCGTTGCGAACATCGTTCAGCACGGTCGCCACCGCGGACTGGTTGTTGGAGCGACGGACATTATAGACCATGCCGCCGACGGTCAGCGAGTTGTCGATATTGCCGCCGCCGAAATCCCATTTCGCGCCGAAGTCACTACCGAAATCCTTGGTCTTCAGCGTCTGGTGATTGAGCACCGTCTGCTGGAGCAGACCATTGCCGTTTAGGGCGTTGAGCGCGGCAGTATTCGATGCCGCAATCACCTGCCCCGTGCGGATGTTGCGCAGGCCATATTGCGCGACGCCGGGGAAGCGGAGCGCCGCAACCTGAAAATAGGTCAGCGGCGAACCCTGAAGCGGGGTCAGCCCGGCCAATGGCGAAGACGCGGGCGTCAGATAGTTGAGCGCCGAGGTCAGGCCCGCGGTTCCCGACCCGCTGCCCGGGAAGATGCCGTTGAAATCATAGGACCCGTCCAGATAGCGCGCGCGGCCGAACAGGCGCAGGCTGGGGCTGACCGGTACCTCGACATCGATGCGATAGGTGTTGGCCTTCACATGGATACCCTCGGCCGAACTGAACCGGCGCAGACTCTCGCCGGTCGCGGGCGCGTTGGGCACCAGGAACTGGGTAAAGCCGCGCCCGCCCGCATCGTCACGCTGCAGGTCCAGGCCGGGCACGCTGCTGATCGTGCCGTCCGCCGCTACGCGGAACGGCATCCCGGCGTAATAGGGGAAATGCTTGTCGCCATGCTTCACGGTGAAGCGGACGAGCCCGCCATTGGAGAATTTCTTCTCCAGCATCGCCTTCACGTCATAGGCGTTGAAGGTAAACGGCGTACGGCGGACACCCTTTTGAGAGGTCACATAGCCGCCGACGTTGAACGCCCAGCCATCGGCGATGGGCGCCGAGAAATAGCCATCGGCGCGCAGGTCGCCATAGGTGGTGCCGGTGTAGCGCACCATCGCCGTCGCCTTGTCATGGTTAGGCTTCAGCGAGATGAAATTGATCGTCGCGCCCGCGCCATTGGGGGCCAGTACGCCCGACGTGCCGCCCTCGACCGCCTCAAGGCGGTTGATGGTGATGTCGTTCTGGAAATAGAAGTCCGCGCCGCCCCCGCCATAGAGGATCGGCATGCCATCCTCTTCCAGCGTGATGAAGGTCTGGCCGCCGCCGCGCAGGCCGCGCACGGAATAGTTGTTCGAGATCGGCCCCGCCGTGCCCTCGACGAAAACGCCGGGCACCAGTTCCAGCGTCTCGGCCGTTGAACGAGGAGCCTTGCGCAGCAGGTCCGCCGCGCTGGCCAGCGTGACGTTGGATGAGGAGTTGAACAGCGTCCGACGGTCCGACGTGTTGCCGGTTACGATGATCTCGTTCTGCGCCCCATCATCGGCCTGCACATTGTCGGCGGCCGAACCATCGTCCACCATGGCAGCAGGCGTGCTGCCCGGTCGGGGTCCAGCGTCCTGTGGCAGGGTGTAGCCCACCGTCCGCGTCGCCGCCGGCTTACCCGCCCCGATCACCGCCGTCCGCCCGTCGAACGACACCAGCCGCAGATGGCTGGGCCCGATCAATCGCTTCAGCCCTTCCTCGATGCTCAGCTGTCCTTTGACGGCCGACACGGTCTGGCCGCGCGTCACATCGCTCGGTGCGAGGATTTGAATCCCTGCCTGCTGCGCGAAGCGAACCAGTCCGGTTGTTGCGGGCTGACGGGGAATGTCGAAATTGCGGACCGTCGATTGCGCGGCGACGGCGGGCGACGCGATCCCGGCGACAATCGCTATGGTCGACACAAGCGGAATGGTCAGAATCTGGCTTCGCATGGCACCCCTCCCAGAAATTTTTTGACGCGCTTCATACGGCGCTGATCCAAAGGATGCGCGGCCGCCCCGTTTCCGTCACCACGTCGCCAAATTTTTCAAAACGGTTTTACTGGGGAATAATCCGGGTCACATCGCCCTTGCCGGGCACCTGGTTACGCTCGACTCGACCATCGACCATGGCAGCGCTGGCGGCCGCGAAGCCGTCGACATCGTAGATGCGGAACCAGCCTACGACCCGCCGCCCGGCCAATTGCGGCGCGACCTCCAGCTTGTCGTTGTTGTAGCGGTTGAACTCCGCCACCGCCTGCCCGAGCGTCATATCGTCGAGCACGATGCGCCCTTCCCGCCACGCCAACTGCTGGTCCGAGGCCTGGGGCTCCATCGCCCGCACGGCCATCCGGCCGGGATGCAAGACCGCCCATTCGCCCGCGGACACGCGGCGCGGGGGTTCGACGCTGTCGACCGACCAGATTTTCACGGCCCCCTTCGTCACCACCACACGGGCGGCTTCGCCCTCCCGTCGGACATCGAAGGCCGTGCCGACCGCCTGGACCCGATAGGATCCGCTCGCCACCACGAATGGCCGCTTCGGATTATGCGCGACCTGGAACCAGGCCTCGCCCTTGCTGACATCGATATGCCGCTCGGCGGGTGTAAAGGCCACGCGCAGGGTCGTACCGCTGTTGACGAGCGCGACCGATCCGTCGGCGAGCGGCATCCGCCGGATTTCGCCGATCCGCGTATCGATACGCTCCGCCCGGTCGGGCCAGAACCCGAGGCTCAGCCCGGCGACGAGCGCGGCCGCCATCGCGCCGCCGCCCCACCGCCGCCAATGGCGTCGATCTCCACGCGGGACCTCCTCGTCTCCCGAAAGCCCCGACAATGCGCGGGCACGATCAAGCAGACTCAGGGCCGCTGTTGCGCGCAGAAGAGCCCCCCGGTGCCGACCATCCTCCGCCAGCCACGCGGCCAGCATGGCCTCCTCGTCGCTATCCAAGCCCCGGTCGATCGCTGCGGCCCAGCGACAGGCGATATCGTCGATCATCGCTCGCTCACTGCCCCCCGGCGGGCCGCGCGCGCCTTCCGCGACGGACGACGGATGGGAAGCTCGGCCTTTTCTTCCTCGCTCAATTGGTCCAAAATTCGCTTCAGGCCGCGTGCGACGTCGTTTTCGACTACGGTTTCCGGAACATGCAGCCGCATCGCGATGTCGCGTTGCGCCATGCCGTCGATCTTGCGCAGCCGGAAAATCTGCCGCGCCCGGTCCGGCAGCGCATCGATCAGCCGCTCGATCCGGGCCAGCATATGCCGTTCGGCGACGATCTCTTCGGGCGAATGGGACAGGTCGGGTGCACTGTCCAACTCGGCCAGCCCACTCGCCGCGTCGATGCTGACGACCCGCTCACGCCTGATCTGCTCCAGCACGACGTTGCGCGCGGCACGGAAGAAGTAACGGCGCGGGTCGTCGATATGGGCGACCCCATCGAGCCTGCTGATCCGGCAATAGGTTTCCTGTACCACGTCATCCACGTCAACAGCCGGAAACGCCGCGCGCAGCCAGACCCGCAACTGCCGTTCGTGCGGCAGAATGTAGCGACCGACCCAAGCGACAAGCTGATGCGAACTCACGCGGCTCCCCTCATCGCTCAAGATGAAGCAGACGAGCATTTCCGTCGAGACGGTGGATAATTTTGCGGTCGACCGATCAGGCTCGAGCTATGTCTGCGGAACATCGAAGGCGACAGGCCGAAGCGTCAACGTTTCAAGCGCGACCCGATCGGTTGTTTCCACATCGGCATCGCCTTGGGTGGCAGACTGGCGGAGGCAAAAGGACCTCGCCGTCATTGGCCGCCGGATCATACCGTCATTTATATATCTCATTCTGTAAAAGAGCGAGATCCTGTCAGGTTGATCGGGGGTCTACCGCACCATCGCGACATGGTCGACTGAGTTGCTTTGGTGTATCCGACTGATTTCGCACGAAACAAACGCAGCCAACTAAAAGATTTCAAAAAATATCTGAGCAGATGATCGATCCGTCGGCCTATGAAACGAATCGGCATGTCGCTGACGAATCGTGCGAAATCAACAACGTGCGACTGCTTTACCGCGCCTTAAGTCTTGCCTTCTACGCTTTCCGCAAAATTTAGGAATGTAGTCATGCAACCCACTGGCGCGAAATTCACCTCCATTGGCACGCGGATCCTAACGATCCAGCTGGCATCGGGAATTGCCATCGCGGCAATCATCGGCGGCGCTGGCTTCTACGGCATGAATGCGCTGACCAAGGCCATGACCTCCATCTATGACGATCGCCTCGTCCCGGTCCGTCAACTTAAGACGGTATCGGACGCCTATGCCATCAACATCGTCGATACCACGCACAAGCTGCGTGCCGGCAAGCTCGACTGGGCACAAGCCAGCGCCTCCGTCGCCGATGCGAAACGGACCATCGACCGGGACTGGGCGGCCTATATGCAGACCAGCCTGACCGACGAGGAACGGTCGGTCGTCACACAGGTTCGCCAGAATATGAACCAGTCGGATCAGACGGTAGCGCGGCTGAATGCCATAATCCTGGCGCGCGACAGCGCCGCGCTGGTCCGCTTTGCGGACAGCGAAATGTATGCCGGAATTGATCCGACCACGGCGCAGATCGGCCGGCTGTCCGATTATCAATTGAAAGCCGCCGAAACCGCACGGGCCGACGGGGCTGCGCTGTCTCGCACCCTCAACTGGTTGATGCTGGTCGTGGCGCTCGTCGTCCTGAGCGTCGCATCGGCGGTGGCACTGGTGGTCACCAAGGCGATCCGCCGCAGCCTGCGCCAAGCCACCGATCTGGCCGATGCGGTCGCACAGGGCGATGTGTCCCAGACCGCCGCCGTCCAGTCGAACGACGAAGTCGGACTGCTGACCAACGCCCTGAACGACATGGTCGGCAATCTGCGTCAGACCGCCGGCGTGGCCGACTCCATCGCGCAGGGCGACCTGTCGATCGATCACAAGCCGCTGTCGGACAAGGACCGGCTGGGCCATGCGATGGTCGCGATGACGAACGGCCTGCGCAAGTCGGCGACGCTGGCCGATACCATCGCGGTCGGCGACCTGTCCGTCGATTATGTCCCGCTGTCGGACAAGGATCGGCTGGGACATGCGTTGGTCGCGATGACGAACGGACTGCGCAAGTCCGCGACCCTGGCGGACCAGATCGCGCAAGGCGACTTGACCATCGACCATACCCCCTTGTCCGACCGCGACAAGCTGGGCCATGCGCTGGTGTCGATGGTCGAACGGCTGCGGGTCGTGGTGGGCGATGCGACAAGCGCGGCGGACAATGTCGCCGCTGGCAGCCAGCAGCTCTCCGCATCGTCGGAACAGGTAAGCCAAGGTGCGACCGAACAGGCCGCCGCCGCCGAGGAAGCCTCCGCCTCGATGGAGCAGATGGCCGCCAACATCAAACAGAATGCCGACAACGCGGCCCAGACCGAGAAGATCGCGCGCCAGTCGTCGAAGGACGCCGAGGCGAGCGGTGTCGCGGTCGACAAGGCGGTCGATGCGATGCGCACCATCGCCGCCAAGATCAGCATCGTGCAGGAAATCGCGCGCCAGACCGACCTCTTGGCGCTGAACGCGGCGGTCGAGGCCGCCCGTGCGGGCGAACATGGTCGCGGCTTCGCCGTCGTCGCGTCGGAAGTACGCAAGCTGGCCGAACGCAGCCAGGCCGCCGCCGCCGAGATCAGCGCGGTGTCAGGCGACACGGTGCAGGCGGCGGCGCAGGCGGGCGAGATGTTGACCAAGCTGGTGCCGGATATCCGTCGGACCGCCGAACTGGTCGCCGAGATCAGCGCCGCGTGCCGCGAACAGGACGTCGGTGCGTCTCAGGTCAATCAGGCCTTGCAACAGCTCGACACCGTCACGCAGCAAAATGCGTCGGCGTCCGAAGAGATCACTTCGACCGCCGAGGAATTGGCCAGCCAGGCGGACGAATTGCAACAGAGCATCGCCTTCTTCCGCATCAGCGACGATGCCGCTCCCGCCAAAGCAGCCGCGTCCCGCAAACCGGCGGCGGGTCGGACCAAGGCAGCCCCAGCCGCAAAGGCAAAGCAGAATTCGGTCTTGGACCAACAGAGTCGCACTCGCGGCTTCGCGCTCGACCTGGCGCAGGGTGGACCAGACGAGTATGACGACGCCTTCGGCCGCGCCGCCTGACCGGAGCGGCTACCATCACCGCGCAGCGGATGGCTGCCGCTCGTGGCGGCCCATTGCCCCGAAAGCGATGTCAATCCAACCCGGTGCCCCAGATGTCCCATATGTCGTGGCAGACGCTTAGCGGCAGCAGAGTTATGGGCACCAATTCCATCATCCTGGAAGCGGGCACCGAAAACCGACGAGGCCGCATTCTGACGATCGAATGGGGTGGCAGCGGCCACCCCGCATATCTGATCAAATGCCAAGTCGCACCGTTTGGCCCGGTTTCACGGCCACCTCCGCGCGCAGCCGTTCCACCAACTCCAGCGCATCCGCCGCTGGCCAGTGACGCAACTGGCGCGCGACGACAGCGAAGTACCTTTGCGTGCGGCACGGGCTCGGGCATCGCCGTTCGTTTGGCGAGGGGCATCAGTTGTTTGATCACGTTCGCCGGTGGTGAAGCCGAAGGTCCGCAGCGACAGCCGGACATCCAGGGCACAATTGTCCAATAAACGGTGAATTCGCCGCCACCAGAATATGTGCCCGCGCCGGTAAACATGCTGAAGACAGTCCAAAGCCGCGGCCTTCCCGGCCAGCGCATTGGCACAATCCGATGCAAGATTGTGCAGGTGCCAATGGCCGAACCTGATAGTAAGCCAGCGTCTTCAGACACTTAGCAGCCAATTGGCTGAGATTTCAGGCAGATGGCTGGGGCGGCAGGATTCGAACCTGCGTATGACGGTACCAAAAACCGTTGCCTTACCGCTTGGCGACGCCCCAGTGGAGAGGCGCGCCTTATACTCGGCGCGCCGTGGTTGAAAAGCCCTATTTGCCTCGAAATCGTCAGCCCAGGCGGCGCATCCAGCCATGGGGGTCGGGAGCCTGGCCGCGCTGGATCGACACCAGCTGTTCACGAAGGCGGGTCGTCAGCTGGCCGGGGCCGCCGCTGCCGATGGTGAAGCGGCCCGCGGGCTCGGCGACGCTGCCGATCGGGGTGACGACGGCGGCGGTGCCGCAGGCAAAGGCCTCGACCAGGCGACCGCTGGCGGCATCGGCGCGCCACTGGTCGATGGCATAGGGCTCCTCGCGCACGGTCAGCCCCTGCGCACGGGCGATCGTCAGGATCGAATCGCGGGTGATGCCGGGCAGGATCGTGCCGGTCAGCGGCGGGGTCACCAGCGATCCGTCGTCAAACACGAAGAAGACGTTCATGCCGCCCAGCTCCTCGACCCAGCGGCGCTCGACCGCGTCGAGGAACACCACCTGGTCGCAACCATTGGCGATCGCTTCCTTCTGCGCGAGCAGGCTGGCGGCATAGTTGCCGCCGCACTTGGCCGCGCCGGTGCCGCCGGGCGCCGCGCGGGTATAGCCCTGGCTCACCCAGATGGAAACCGCAGGCGCGCCGCCCTTGAAATAGGCGCCGACCGACGAGGCGATGACCATGTAGAGATATTCGGCCGAGGGCTTCACGCCCAGGAACACCTCGCTGGCGAACATGAAGGGGCGCAAGTAAAGCGCGCCGCCATCCTGTTCGGGGATCCAATTGCGCTCGATCTCGACCAGCCGCTCGACCGATTCCAGGAACAGGGTCTCGGGCAGTTCGGGCATCGCCATGCGCCGCGCCGAATCCTGGAAGCGGCGGGCATTCGCCTCGGGCCGGAACAGCGCAGTGCCGCCATCGGCCAGACGATAGGCCTTCATGCCCTCGAAGATTTCCTGCGCATAATGCAGGACCGAAGCGGCCGGATCGACGCTCAGCGGCGCTCGCGCGGTGATCTGTGCGTCGTGCCAGCCCTTTTCGTCGCTATAGCGGATCAGCGCCATGTGATCGGTGAAGACGCGGCCGAAGCCCGGGTCTACCAGACGCGCCGCCCGCTCGCTCGCCGCGACGGGGGTCGCGGACGGATCGAAACGAAACGTAAGGGCTTGGGGCGCTTCCATGGTCATCTCTCTGTTTTGGGTTGCCGTGGCCTAGGGCGTGTGAGTAGACGGGTCAACATGGCTGCCTCTAACCAGTCCGCATCGGCACAGTTTCTCCGCGAACCAGAACTCCGCAGGGGTATGGAATTGCTGTATTTCGGCAATAGCCATCTCGTGCGCTCGATCGATCGCGGTCTTGCCGCGCAGGGGTTGGGCCGTGCCCATCACCGCGCCCTTTATTTCATGGCGCGCAAGCCCGACATGACGGTCAGTGAGCTGTTGTCGCTGCTGGCGATCACCAAGCAATCGCTGGGCCGCGTGCTCAACGAACTGGCGAGCCGCGACCTGATCGAGACGCGCCCAGGCGATCGCGACCGGCGGCAAAGGCTGCTCCGGCTGACACCGACCGGGGCGGCGATGGAAGCCGAGCTGTTCGACGCGCTGCGCGAAAAGCTGTCCAAGGCCTATGCGCGCGCGGGTCAGCAGGCCGTGACGGGGTTCTGGACGGTGCTGGAGGGGTTCATTCCGGAGAATGAACGCGCCCGGATCGAAGATCTGCGGTCCAACGACGGCTGATTTTCTGTTCGCGCGATGACGCGACGGCACGAAGAGAAGGCGTTTTCGCGCGGAGGCGCCAGAGGACGCGGAGTTGTGACAGGCGCAACTCCAGCATGCTTTTGTCGTTACCGGTGGCAGGAAAAGGATAGCCTTTGGCCATCCCTCTCCGCACGAAACACAATTTTCTTCGCGGCTTTGCGTCTTCGCGCGAACGTAGACTCAGCGTCGCGCGGCAGCCGCCATTTCGCGATTGCGCCGTTCCGAAGCGGTCAGCGTCTCGGCCATGAGCCGCTTGAGCGCGTCATCCGCGTCCAGCACGTTCAGCCCTTCGCGGGTCGAACCGCCCGGGCTCGCCACACGGTCCGCCAGCACGGCGGGCGGAGCGTCGGCTTCGATCGCCATGGCCCCTGCCCCGTCGACGGTGGCCAGCGCCAGTTGCTGCGCCAGTTCGGGCGACAGGCCCAGCCCGACCCCGGCCTGCGCCAGTGCGTCGATGAAGCGGAACACGAACGCAGGCCCACAGCCCGCCAGCGCGGTCACCGCATCGAACCGCGACTCGTCCTCCACCCAGGGGGCGAGGCCGAGCGGTCGAGCGAGCGCTTCGGCGGCATCGCGGACGGCGACATCGGTCGAGCTGGTGTAGAGCGCCGTCACCCCCTGCCCGATCGCGACGGGCAGATTGGGCATCATCCGCACCACCGCGTCCGCCGGAATGTGGCCGGCCAGCGTCCGTTCCTCGACACCAGCCAGGATGGACACCAATATCGCCGGGTTCAGATGCGCCAGCGTCGGCGCGATGTCGCCCAGCTGCTGCGGCTTGAATCCCAGCATCAGGATCGCCGGCGTCTCGTCGACCGGGAGTGCCGTCAGCGAGCGGACACCCTCGGGCGCACGCGTGCCGCTGCGCGTGATGACGGTCACCTGTGCAGGGTCGAGCCCTTCGGACAACCAGCGACGCAGCATCGCGCCCGCCATGTTGCCGCACCCGACCAGCCAGATCGGCCCGACCGGAAAACTCACGCCTCGCCCTGGGTTTCGATCAGCGCGGCGGCCAGCGCCTCGCGCGGGGTCTTGCCGCCCCACAGGACGAACTGGAAGACCGGATAAAAGCGCTCGCACTCCTCGATCGCCGACTCGACCAGCAATTCGGTGGCGGACAGCGAGATGGTCCCGTCCTCGCCGCCATCGACCATCGCGGCATGGCGATAGAGCAGGATGCCGCTGTTCGACCACAGCTCGAAATGGCCAATCCACAGCTGTTCGTTGACCAGCGCCAGCGCCTCATAGATGCTGGAGCGGCGGTCGTCGGTCACCTTGATGTCGGGGAATGCCAGGAATTGCAGCACGCTGTCGTCGTCGCGCCACAGCGCACGAAGCTCGTAGCTGGCCCAGCTGCCCTTGACCGTCGCGACGATCTCCTCGTCGTGGCGCTCATGTTCCCATCCATGCGCGGCGAAATAGGCCTCCAGCATGTCGATGGGGGCCGATTCTTCGGCTTCATGATCGGTCGATTCAAGCATCAGAAGCCCTTGCGAACAAACCCGGACCAGCGCAGGTTGCACTGCGCAGGGCCGGGCCGCAAGCCGTCGAGTGCCGAAAGCTGTGGATAGCTGCCCGGCCGGTCGAGCCGGACAGAGTCCGCTCCGATCTCGGGCCGGTCAGGATTCCACCCCGGCGGTCGCCCCGTCCGTCGTGCCGTTCAGCCGCGCTTCCAGCGCGTCCAGACGTGCCTTCAACGCATCCGCCTCGTCCCGCGCCGCAACGGCCATCGCCTTGGCGACCTCGAATTCCTCGCGGCTGACAAAGTCCAGACCGCCGATCCACTCACGCGCGCGCGTCCGGGCGCTCGCCTCGGCCTCGCGGCCCATGCCCGCCACGGTGCCCGCGAGGCCGTTCATCACCTTGGCGAAATCGTCGAACAGCTTGTTGTCGGCCTGCATATCAAATTCCCAAAAGTCGTTTCACAGCATTTGGGAGGTCTGCGCCCCCGGCACAAGCCTTTCCGCATCCGGATTGAGCTGGTCGATCCGCCAGTTGAGCACGCCCGCGAAGGACAGCCAGACCAGATAGGGCACCATCAGCCATGCCGCGCCCTTGCGGATGCGCGAAAAGGCCACCGTGGTGGCGATCGCCAGGAACAGGATGGCGATGATGACGAACAGCGCCAGCCGCACCTTGTGCGCCCCGAAGAACAACGGTGTCCAGGACAGGTTGAGCAGGAACTGCGCCGCGAAGAGGCCGATCGCCACCCCACGTCCGTTTGCGCCGCGCGCATGGACGATCATCGCCAGCGCCAGGCCGATCATGATGTAGAGCGTCGTCCACACCACCGGAAATACCCAGCCCGGCGGGTTCAGCTCGGGCTTGGTGAGCGCCATGTACCAGCCATTCTCGCTGCCCGACGGCACCACCCGGCCCGACGCGAAGCCGAGCAGCAGGATCAGCGGAACGATCACGACCGCCCAGCGGAGGAATGACATGCGCAACTGGCCCTTCGACGCGATCGTGCCCACTCGTCCCTCTTTCGCCATGATGCCCGTCGATCTGCCCCAGGGTCGGGGCACAGTAAACGGAAAGCTCAACGCCAATCAGACCTTACCCGTTCAATTTCGGGATGCGGCCACCAAAAACTCGATATTCCCCTCGGGCCCGGTGATCGGACTTTGCGTCACGCCCGCGACCTGCCAGCCGCTGTCCGAGAGCCACGCGATGACCTGATCGCAGACCCGTTGGTGGACGGTCGGATCGCGGACCACCCCGCCCTTGCCGACCTCTTCGCGCCCCGCCTCGAACTGCGGCTTGATCAGCGCAAGCAGGCGCGCGCCGGGCTTCGCGAAGCTCAGCGGCCGCTCCAGCACCTTGGCCAGCCCGATGAAGCTGGCGTCGCACACGATGATATCGACCGGTTCGGGGATATGCGTTTCGGTCAGGATGCGGGCGCTGGTCTGTTCATGGACGATGACGCGCGGGTCCTGACGCAGCGACCAGGCGAGCTGGTTGGTGCCGCTGTCGACCGCATAGACGCGCGCGGCGCCCTTTTGCAGCAGCACATCGGTAAAGCCGCCGGTCGAGCTGCCCACGTCGATCGCGACCGCGTCGGTCACGTCCCAGCCGAAATGCTCCAGCCCATGCGCCAGCTTGATCCCCCCGCGCGACACCCAGGGGTGATCGCGCCCGCGCACGTCGAGCACGGCGTCCTCGGCCAGTTGCTGGCCGGGCTTGGCGATCTTCGTCTCACCCGAGAAAACGAGTCCCGCCATCACCAGCGCTTGCGCGCGGGACCGGGATTCGACGAGTCCGCGATCCACGAGCATCTGGTCGACACGCTGCTTGGCCATCGCCCGCCCCTACAAGCCGCCTCGGTCCGTCGCAAGCCGTCATCCACCGGGCGCATCGCCTATTGCCTATTAGATTAGTAGGAATATCTTCCCATGCAGGATCGGGAGTCGACCCGGCCCTATCGAGGAGATGCCATATGGGTTCGTTCGCATCCTATGAGGCCCGCAAGCCAACGGTCCTCACCGTCCCCGGTCTCGGCGGCTCTGGCCGCTCGCACTGGCAATCCCTGTGGGAAGAGGCGCGACCCGATACGATCCGTGTCGAGCTGGGCATGTGGTCGACCCCGCATCGCAATGCCTGGGTCACGCGGCTGGACCAGGCGATCCGGCAGGCGCAGGCGCCGGTGATCCTGGCGGCGCATTCGCTGGGCTGTCTGGCAGTCGCCTGGTGGGCGGAATTGTCGCCACAGCCCTATGGCTGGCCGGTCGCGGGCGCCCTGCTGGTCGCGCCTGCGGATGTCGACCGCACCGACGCGCCCGACGCACTGAAAGGCTTCGCCCCCAGCCCGCGAACGCCGCTTCCCTTCCCTTCGATCCTCGTCGCCAGCCAGGATGACCCGTGGATCTCGCTCGACCGCGCGCACAGCCTCGCGGTCGATTGGGGCAGTCATTTCGTCGATGCCGGACATCAGGGGCATATCAATGCCGCGAGCGGCCTGGGCTGGTGGCAGGAAGGACAGGAACTGCTCGGCCGAGTGATCGCGGCGAGCGGCATGGACAGGCCATCGCCGTCCGGGCCTTTATCGCCGAGTGAAGCGCGGGCGGTGCTGGCGGTGAATGCGACCGACGCGGCGCAGGCGCATTATCTGGGGCGGTGAGTGTTTGGGTTAGCCCCTTACCCGTTCCGCCTGAGCCAAAGAAAGAACCCTACCACTTGACGCTCCCCGGCGAAGGCCGGGGCCCAGTCTCGACGAAGATGAGAGGGAATTGGAACGACGAGTGGGAGGCTATAGCCATCGGCGGCGATCGCCTCCCACGCGCAATCACCGCGCCATCGCAGTCGCGCCGAAACTGGGCCCCGGCCTTCGCCGGGGAACAGTTTGGTTTTCAGCTACGCCCGTGGCCTTCGACTTCGCTCAGGCTGAACGGGAATGGAGGTCTTGATCGGCCTCGATCGCCTCCCGCTCCGCCTCGGCCTTTGCGGCGGCCGTGGCGGCCTTCATCCGCCGCCACATGCGTACGTTCAGCCCGACCATCATGACCACCGCCAGCGTCGTGAAGACGATGACGGCGGTCCAGCCACGGATCACGCCCGCGCGCCTTCCGTGACGTTGGCGCTGTTGTGGCGCAGCGCCTTCAGAACCGTCTCTACGATCGCATCTGCATCCAGCCCGGCCTGCGCGTACTGCACCTCGGGCTTGTCCTGATCCTGGAAGATGTCAGGCAGGCGCATCGTGCGCAGCTTGAGGCCACCGTCGATCAGCCCTTCGTCCGACGCCATGGTCAGGACATGCGCCCCGAAGCCGCCGATCGCGTTCTCCTCGATCGTCACCGCCACCTCATGCGTGGTCAGCATCCGGCGGATCAGCGCCTCGTCGAGCGGCTTGGCGAAGCGCAGGTCGGCGACCGAGGTCGACAGCCCCTTGGCCTCCAGCGTGTCGGCGGCGCGCAAAGCCTCGGCCAGGCGGGTGCCGAGCGAGAGGATCGCAACCTTCTTGCCCTCGCGCACGACGCGACCCTTGCCGATCTCCAGCAATTGCGGCGTCTCGGGCAGCTCCACGCCGACGCCGTTCCCACGCGGATACCGCACCGCGATCGGGCCGCTGTCATGGTTGACGCAGGTATGGACCATATGGACCAGTTCCGCCTCGTCGGCCGCGGCCATCACCACCATGTTGGGCAGGCTGGCCAGATAGGTGACGTCGAACGAGCCGGCATGGGTCGCGCCGTCCGCCCCGACCAGACCCGCGCGATCGATCGCGAAGCGGACCGGCAGGTTCTGGATCGCGACGTCATGGACCACCTGGTCATAGGCGCGCTGGAGGAAGGTCGAATAGATGGCGCAGAAGGGCCGCATTCCCTGCGCCGCCAGACCGGCGGCAAAGGTCACCGCATGCTGTTCGGCGATGCCCACGTCGAAGAACCGCTCCGGATGCGCGTTCGCGAACCGGTCCAGCCCGGTGCCGGACGGCATGGCGGCGGTGATGGCGCAAATGCGCGGATCGCTGTCCGCTTCCTTGGCCAGCGTCTCACCGAAGACATTCTGATAGGCGGGCGGTCCCGGCGGCGCCTTGGCCTGTGTGCCGGTGATGACGTCGAACTTCTGGACGCCGTGATATTTGTCCGCCGCCGCCTCGGCCGGGGCATAGCCCTTGCCTTTCTTAGTGACGACGTGGATCAGGATCGGCCCCTGCTCCGCGTCACGGACATTCTCCAGCACCGGGATCAGATGGTCGAGATTGTGGCCGTCGATCGGGCCGACATAATAAAAGCCCAGCTCCTCGAACAGCGTACCACCCATGGTCATGCCGCGCGCGAATTCGTCGGTCTTCTGCGCCGCCTTCTGGATCGTGCGCGGGAAGCGCTTGGCGAGCTTCTTGAGCACGTCGCGCACGCCCAGGAACTCGCGACTCGACACCATGCGCGACAGATAGGCCGACAGGCCACCCACCGGCGGCGCGATCGACATGTCGTTGTCGTTCAGGATGACGACCAGGCGATTGCCCGCCTGCTCGGCATTGTTCATCGCCTCATAGGCCATGCCCGCCGACATCGCGCCGTCGCCGATCACGGCGATGCCCTTGCCGGGCGTCCCCGCCAGCTTGTTGGCGACCGCAAAGCCGAGCGCCGCCGAGATCGAGGTCGAACTGTGCGCCGCGCCGAACGGGTCGTATTCGCTTTCCGACCGCTTGGTGAAGCCCGACAGGCCACCGCCCTGGCGGATGGTGCGGATACGCTCGCGCCGCCCGGTCAGGATCTTGTGCGGATAGCATTGATGACCGACGTCCCAGATCAGCCGGTCATCGGGGGTGTTAAAGACATAATGGAGGGCGACGGTCAGTTCGACGACGCCCAGCCCCGAGCCCAGATGGCCGCCGGTGGTGCCGACGGCCGAGATCGTCTCGGTCCGCAATTCGTCGGCGAGCTGCCGCAACTGCTCGGGGGCCAGGCGACGAAGGTCGTCGGGGGTGTGCACCGTGTCGAGCAGCGGGGTCTGAGGAATGTCTGCCATCTGACCGGCTTATCGCAGCAAAACGATGGTGTCGATTGCCACTGTTCATCCCATCGTCATTGACGCGACCGAATAATTGCCCCGAAAAGGTGCGATGTTCACCTTCCGCTGGGCCGACACCGCCGACATTCCCGCCATTGCCGTCCTGATGGATCGCGCGATCTCGGTGCTGCAAAACGACTTCCTCTCCCCTGCCGAGATCGTGGCCAGCCGTTCGGTCATGGGTCTGGATACGCAACTGATCGCCGACGGCACGTATCTGCTGGCTGAGCAGGACGGGCGGCTGGCGGCCTGTGGCGGATGGAGTGCGCGCGCCACACTCTATGGCGGCGACCATAGCCATGGCTTGCGCGACGCGGCGATGCTCGATCCGGCCAGCGACCCCGCCCGCATCCGGGCCATGTATGTCGACCCCGATTTCGCCCGGCAGGGGCTGGGCCGCGCCATTCTTACCCGATGCGAGGCGGCGGCCCGGGCGGCGGGCTTCACGTCCGCCGAGATGATGGCCACGCTGGCAGGCGAACCGCTCTACCGCGCGTGCGGCTACGCCCCGATCGAATCGATCCGGTCGGCCCCGGTCGAAGGGGTACAGGTTCCGCTGATCCGCATGGGCAAGCCGCTTTAATCGGGTGCTTGCGTTCTCAGACGGGGGAAGACTTCGTCGATCGGCTTGGTGTCGGGCAGGATATAGACATAGCCGCCCTTGCGACGGAAGGTCGGCCGCAACTGGCGTGTATAGAAAGCCTGGGGCACGTTGATGCAGCCGAATGTGATGCGATTGTCGTCCGGCGTCGGCGACAGCATCCGCTCGCGCCGTTTCTCGCGCGCGCCCGCATCCTTCGGGATCGGATGCAACGCCACCGAGGTCGCATAATCGACCCACAGCACGCGCTCACCCGCCACCGGCAGCCCGAACTTGGCAAGATAGCGTCCGGCGGGCGTCGTCTTCTCGGCGGGGCCGAGCGAGGCCAGCGCCTTGGTGCCGACACCCGGACTCGCCTCGTCGCCCGGCATGATGCCGAGCAGGACCGGCACCGCCGCCTGCTGGGTGCCGTCGGGCGCGAACAGGAACAGGGTCGCGTTGACCTTGTCGACCACGGCCCAAGGCAGGCCGCGATTGTCATGCGCGCCGGACACCCAGTCGATCACCCGCTGCGCCGCCGGGGACGGGGTCAGGACCGGCTCGGGCGCGGCGACGGTCGCGGGCTTCGGCTTCGCCTTCGATTTGGACGGGGCCTTCAATTTGGACGGGGCCTTGCGGGCGGCCTTGGGCGGTTCGGCAGCGCGGGCATCGGCGACCGCAGGGGCCAGCAGGGCGAAACCCGCCAGCGACAGGATCAGGGACTTCATCGGGGCAGGCATGTCATCGGTGCGGCATACTCAGGCAAAATGCCGGCCCCTTCCCCAGCGCGGGGGAAGAGACCGGCACGTCATTCAGCGGATATCGTCGTTCAAGCCGTTGCCATCAGTGGCGCGGGCGACGGGCCGGCTTCTGCTCCTGCACGGTCAGACGCTGTTCGACGCCATCGACGCGGCCGCCCAGCTGGTCGAGCCGCTGGCCGTTCTGCTGCGCCTGACCCGAAGCGGCCTGCGCCTCGGCCAGCGCCTGCTTGGCCGTACCATCGGTTTGCTGGAGCCGCGATTCGAGCGAGTCTACGCGCTGGCTTACCGGGGCGATCTGTTCGCGCACGAAGGACTTCGTCGCGCAACCACCAAGACTGACGGCACCCGCCAGCGTCACGATAGCGAGGAGGGATTTGGACGCGTAAGCAGACATAACAGTTCTTTCAGTCGTTAACCAACCGCAACAACGAAGCCGAGTGGAAAAAGTTCGACAATCCTGTTTCTGTTCGACCGTGCCGGTTTTTCGACCAAGCGTTTACTGCAACACTATTTGCAGCAAGCCCTATTGTGTTAAGATGCCGTTCAGGGTTCAGCGTTTGCGCGACGCCGCCTTGGCGAACGGATCGCGGGGAATGCCGTCCGCCGCATCTCCCGAACGGGTCGCCTTGGCCAGCGGGGCCTTGCGCGCCGTGACGCACTCGCGCAGCGCGGCGATGGCCGCGCCGCTGCCCGCCAGCGACAGGCGCTCGACCGGTACGTCACCGCGCGCGATGTTCAGCGTCTGAGACCGGGCGAGATAGGTCGGGAACGGCTTTTCGAAGCTGGTGACGAAACCCTGCTGGTCGTCGGAGGCCAGCCCGACCGCGAAATGCTTCGGATAGCTGCCGCCCGTCAGCGTGAAGTCGAGCGCCAGCCGCTCCTTCGGATTGATCGACCAATTGGCGTTCAGCACCGTCAGATGGTTCGACCCGTCACGGTCGAGCCCCAGCAACAGCGTCGTGTCGCCCGGCCGGTCATAGATACGCGTCAGGAAACATCCGTCGCCATCCTCGCTGACCGCCAGCGTCCAGTCGCCGATCTTGCGCGGCAGGCCGTCCTTGTCGGCGGCGTTCGCACCGGTCGGCGATAACGCGACCGTTAAGCCGAGCAGCGATAGAGCGGACAGACGACGTGAAAACTTCATAGACTTCTTCCTCCACCGCCGACCCTATCCGGCCCCGTCGCGATTGGCCAAGTCTTTGACCGAACGGCATCCATGCGCCCTCTTCTTCCCTCGCCCCTCTGTGAGGGGCGAGGGATAGTAGAGCGTTATACCATCCGCTCGCGCACCACCCGTTCCAGCACGTCGAGCGGCATCGCGCCGAGCGTCAGGACGCGATGAAAGGCCTTGGGGTCCCATTTCGTGCCCGCCTTGGCCTTGGCTTCGTCGCGCAACCGGGTCCAGACGGTATGCCCGATCTTGTAGCTGCACGCCTGTCCCGGCCAGACGGTGTAGCGGTCGATCTCTCCCTGGCTGCGGCCGCGCGCGATGCCGGTGGTGGCGATCAGATAATCGGTCGCCTTCTCGCGGCTCCAGCGCTTGGCGTGCATCCCCGAATCGACGACGAGGCGGGTCGCACGGAACAGCAGCGATTGCAGATAACCGACCTGCCCCAGCGGATTGCCCTCATACATGCCCATCTCGTCGGCCAGTTGCTCTGAATAGAGCGCCCAGCCCTCCGAATAGCCCGAATAGAAACCGCGCCTGCGGATCAGCGGAATGTCCTGGCTCTCCAGCGCGGACATGACCTGCAGGTGATGGCCCGGCACCGCCTCATGATAGGTCAGCGTCGCCAGCCCGAATTTCGGTCGGTCGAACGTATCGCGCAGGTTGATGAAATAGATGGCGGGCCGCGATCCGTCGAGCGACGCCGACTGGTAATAGCCGCCCGGCGCGCCCGCCTGGATCGCCTCCGGCACGCGGCGGATTTCGACCGGCGCCCTGGGCAGAACGGCGAACTGCTCGGGCAGGCGCCGGGTCATGGCGGCGACCTGCGCGCGCAACTGCTCCAGCAATGCTTCTCGTCCCGGATCGGTGTTGGGGAACAGCTGATCCGGCCGCTTGTTCAGCGCAACCAGCCGCTCTCCGACGCTGCCCTGCGCCATGCCTTGCGCCTTCAGAATGGTGTCGATCCGCGCGCCGATCTCCGCCACCTGTGCCAGCCCGAGCCGGTGGATGTCGTCGCCGGTCATCTCGGTCGTGGTCGCGGCGGCCGCCGCGGCGGTGTAGTAGGCCTCGCCGTCCGGCAGCCGCCAGACGCCCGCGTCATGGACCGCGCGACCGCGCAATTCGGTGACGAGCGCGCGTTGCCGGTCGAGCGCGGGGAAGACCCGCTCGGTCATCAGCCGTGCGACTGCCTGGGCGCGCTCGGGCGGCAGGTTCGCGGCCTTCAGCTTGGCGGTCAGATCGACCGCCGGGCCGGTCGCTTCGGCAGGCTTGTCGCGGACCGCCGCCAGCTGTTTCAGCGTGGTGTCGAGGATATAGTCGGGGGCGAAGACGCCCTTGGCCGCATCCTCGCGCTGGCGCTCGGTCTCGGCATCGATGGCCGGACCGAACGCTTCGACCCGCGCGACATAGGCGTCGGCATCGGCGGCATTGGCGACGCGGTGCTGGCTGCCCAGGAAATCGGGCACGTCCCGGTAAGCCCCCGACAGCTGGCTGAGCACATAGGGGGCATAGCGGCCCGCGCTTGCCCCATAGGGAAAGCGCTCGCCCGCGATCACCCGGTCGAGGCTATAGGCGAGGATGTCGTAATCCAGCCGCGCCCCCTCCCCCAGCGCATCGCGCGGAATGGTGGCGAGTTGCGCTCGTTCTTGCCGAGCCCGGGCGAACTGGCGCATCTCGCCCGCCCGCGACGCATCGCTCAGCCGCGCCTTCAGGCCGGCGCGCGGGCCGGTGTCGAGGCCCAGCGAGGTCGCCTGCTCCGGGCTGTCCTCCAGCCGCGCATAGAAGAAGCGGTCCAGCATCGCCCGCAACTCCGCATCACGCGCCCCTTTTCCTGGGGAAACCTTGGCCCAGGAGGGCGTGGCGGCGGCCGCCGCGACAAAGCTGGCGGAGGCGAGGAACTGGCGACGCTGCATGAACACTCCCGGATCATTTTGTCTTGGCGGGTCAGGCTAAGCCGTTGATCCGGGAGTGCAAAGCGATTTGTCCGCGCTGGTCCGCCCGGTCAGCGATAGCGGCCCATCACGACCTTCAGCACGACGGGCCGGTCGATCAGGTTGATGCCGTAGTCGGTCTGATCGCCGTTCCACACCCGGTCCATCACCCAGCGACCATCGGCGAAATGCCCCTCCTCGACCCGGACGATCATCGCCTTGGGGTCCGGGGTCGCGGGCTCGAAGCGGACGCGGACATGGTCGCCGGTCATCAGATATTCGTCGCGCGACAGTTGGACGACCGCCATGCCGCCGACCGGCTCGGCCTTCCATGGCGCAGGCTCGGACTTGAGCCAGCTCCAGCTCTTCTCGCCGAACTGCCATTGGCCGAACTCCGCCCGGATGCGCCAGTCGCCCAGCACCGCCTCCCGGTCGCTGCCATCATCGGGCTTGGCGGCGCCCCAGCTCGCATGCTCGAACGCCGCCTTCGCCCAGTCGCGCATCACGCCGCCCAGCGCCGCATAAGGCCCGGCAAAGGTGTCCAGCGTCGCGTTGTCGAGCGCCTTGGCCCCCAAAGGATAGTTGAAGAAACCGGTGTCATCCATGCCGAATGGCGCAAAGCCGATCGCACCGTGCCCCAGCGCCTCGTAGAAATAACGCGCGAACTCGCGCGCATTGCCGATCTCGGGCACCAGTAGCGGATTGTCGGGCCGGGCATAGGCGTTCATGTACGCCACCACATTGGCGCTCGCCCGGTCATAGATGTCGGGCGCTTCCGCATCGATCGAGGGCGCGGCGACCTTCCAGATGTCGAGCACGTCCTGCTGCGGCCCGCCGCTCGCCACGCCGTCGGGATCGGGAACGTTGGACGGGCCCGCCAGCGCGGCGTTGACGTACATGGGCAGCGGCTTCACCGCCTTGCCCGCCGCGACGATCTCGTCGATGTAGCGGGCCGTATACCAGGTGTTGAAGGCCCGGTCGGCCTGCGCGCCGAACACCGCCGCCCAGGTCCCGCGCGGCTTGCCGAGCCTGCGGGTCAGCGTCTCCGGCACCGCCCCGTCGAACAGTGCCTGCGCCGCCGCCGAATAGTCGCGCGGGTTGCGATAGCTGCCGACTTCGTTCTCCGGCTGGACCATGATGACCGTGTTCTGCGGATCATGCTCCTTAAGATACGTCATCAGCCGAACGAAGGCGCGCTTGTCCGCCTCCAGCGTGGTGCGCGCCATCGGGGTCAGGGCGTAATGATCCTGCCCTCCCCGCGTCTTCATCCGGGGAAAGCGGCGATTGTCGAGCTTGACCCAGTCGGGCGTGTAACCGGGCGAGGTGTTCTTCCACGTCGCGAACCATAGCAGCACGACACGCTTGTCGTGGGCGCGCGCCTGATCGAGCAATGTCTGGACGAAGCCGAAGTCGAAACGCCCCTCTTCCGGCTCGATCTGTTGCCAGGCGACGGGGATTTCGATGGTATTGGCGTGGATGCGGTCCAGCACCGGCCAGACCTGCGGCAGGGCGGCGGCATAGTTGCTGGAGTTGTTGACCTGCGCGCCCAGCATCAGGAAAGGGCGGCCATCGACCATCAGCGCGTGGCGCCCGCCCTTGCTGACGATCTGTGGCACTGGCGTCGTCTGCGCCATCAGCGGGCTGGCCAGCCCCAGCGCCAAGACGGCGAATCCCTTTGCCAGGCGCATCACATCCTCCCCTTTTTTGCGATCGTTCGCCTGAGCCTGTGCAACGGACGGTTCGCGCGATCAACGCCTATCGAACGGGCACCTCAAGCGGCCAGCCCGCGAGCCGCCGACGCCATGTCGGGCGGACACGGCATCGGCGCGGCCAGGCGATAGTCCTCCGCCAGGCGGGCGATGTCCAGGACGGTGAAGTCGCGGTCATAGCGCCCCACATCCTCTTCCTCCTGCTCGCGCCAGTCGCCGATGTCCGCCATGCGGATCGGCCGAGACGCAACCAGTCCGACCCAATGGGCCAGCAGCACGTCCAGTTCGCGCAGGCCGTTCGCCGTCACCCGCGCTCGGACATGGCGATGCCGGTTCGACAGGGCGGACGCCTCCGTTGCCCAGAGTGGCGCGATCCGCCTCTCCAGCACATCGATGCCGGTCATCAGCGCGTGATAAGCCCGGTCCCACTCCGTCGCGTTGCTCGGCAGCCGGACGATCAACGGGGCACGCCCCCAAGACGGGACAAATAGTGCATCCGGGCGGCTCCATCGCGACAAGCGGGAGCACAAGGGTCTCTCAGCCGCCAGTGCTTGCGGTTGTCAAACCGGCGATAGGCGGTGCTACCACGCCCGACGTGCGGCGTCGTCGGATTTCTCGCGCGCCAGGTACGTCCCAGTGGCGAGTACGGCGATTTCTATCCCATGATAATTTCACCCCGCCACCAAAACCACTCACGTGCGTTATGAACGAAATGTCAGCCAGCGGTGTACGCGCCAGCGGTTGAATAAGGAACTGGACAGGGTGCAAGGGAGCCGGGACATTGGCAGACAGCAGTGAGTTTACCGTGTCGCGACGCGGCGTGATCGTCGGAGGTGCGGCCACCGCCATGGCCGCCTCCGCCCCGGCCGAGGCGCAAACCCAGAGGAGCACCATGCCCGCCGATCCCCCCGCCATGGCCGTCACGTTCAAGGTCAACGGCAAGCCGCGCACCCTGTCGCTCGATCCGCGCACGACCCTGCTCGATACGCTTCGCGAGCATCTGCACCTGACCGGCACCAAGAAGGGCTGCGACCATGGCCAGTGCGGCGCGTGCACCGTGCTGGTCAATGGAGAGCGGATCAACAGCTGCCTCTCCCTCGCGCTCCAGCATGACGGCGACAGCATCACGACCATCGAGGGCCTAGGCACGCCCGAAAAGCTCCACCCGATGCAGGCCGCCTTCGTCCGTCATGACGGCTATCAGTGCGGGTATTGCACACCAGGCCAGATCTGCTCGGCGGTGGCGGTGCTCGACGAGATCAAGCGTGGCATCCCCAGCCATGTCCAGGCCGACCTGACCGCCGAGCCGCAAGCCTCCGGCATAGAGATGCGCGAGCGGATGAGCGGCAATATCTGCCGCTGCGGCGCCTATTCCAACATCGCCGATGCGATGGCCGACGTCGCGGGAGCTAAGGCATGAGGCCCTTTACCTATGAACGCGCGAAGGACGCAGTCTCGGCAGCACGCGCGGCGACCAAACCTGGCGCCAAGTTCCTCGCAGGCGGCACCAACCTGCTCGACCTGATGAAGATCGAGGTCGAGACGCCGACCCATCTGATCGACGTACAGGATCTGAAGCTCGACCGCATCGAGAAGACGAAGGACGGCGGCCTGCGCATCGGCGCGTTCGTCACTAACACCGCGTTGGCCGCCGACGAGCGCGTGCGGCGCGATTACGGCGTCCTGTCCCGTGCGATCGTCGCCGGGGCCAGTGGACAGCTGCGCAACAAGGCGACGACAGCAGGCAATCTGCTCCAGCGGACGCGCTGTCCCTATTTCTACGACACCAACATGGCCTGCAACAAACGCAAGCCCGGCAGCGGGTGCGGCGCCATCGGCGGCTATTCGCGCCAGCTCGCCATCGTCGGCACCAGCAGCGACTGCATCGCCACCAACCCCAGCGACATGAATGTCGCGATGCGGGTGCTGGACGCGGTGGTCGAGACGGTGAACCCGGAGGGCCGGACGCGTGCCATCCCCATCGCCGATTTTCACCGCCTGCCCGGCAATACGCCGCACATCGAAACCGCGCTCCAGCCCGGCGAACTGATCACCGCCGTCACCCTGCCCCGCCCGGTCGGCGGCACCCATATCTATGAGAAGGTGCGCGACCGCGCCTCCTATGCCTTTGCGCTCGTCTCGGTCGCGGCGATCGTCCAGAAGGATGGCTCGGGCCGTATCGCGGTCGGCGGTGTCGCGCACAAGCCCTGGCGGGTCGAGGCGGCCGAGGCCGCCATGCCGCAGGGGGCCAAAGCGGTGACGGCGAGACTGTTCGCCGATGCCCGCCCGACCAAGGACAACGAATATAAGGTGCCGCTCGTCGAACGGACGCTGGCGGCAGCCATCAGCCAGGCGAGGACCGCATGAAATTCACCGAGCCAGCCAGCACCAATCCCATCGACCGCATGACCGTGGTCGGTCGACCGCACGACCGGATCGACGGCCCGCGCAAGACCACGGGCACCGCGCCTTATGCTTATGAACGCCATGCCGAGGCGCCCAATGCCGCCTATGGCTGGATCATCGGCGCCGCCATCGCCAAGGGGCGCATCCGATCGATGAACCTTGACGATGCACGCGGCGCGCCGGGCGTGCTGGGCATCGTCACCGCCGCCGAGGCGGGCAAGCTGGCCAAGGGCAATTTCAACACGGCCAAGCTGCTGGGTGGGCCGGAGATCGACCATTATCACCAGGCCGTCGCCATCGTCGTCGCCGAAAGCTTCGAACAGGCGCGCGCCGCCGCCGGGCTAGTGCGGATCGACTATGACCGTGCCAAGGGCCAATATGATCTGGACGAGGCGCTGAAGGGCGCGCCGCTGGCGGGCGGCGAAGAGGGCAAGCCCGGCAAGGAAGACCGGACCGGCTCGTTCGAGAGCGCTTTCGACGCAGCACCGGTGAAGCTCGACGCCGAATACACCACGCCCGACCACAGCCACGCGATGATGGAGCCCTTCGCCTCGCTGGCGATCTGGGAGGGCGACCAGCTGACGGTCTGGACGTCGAATCAGATGATCGCCTGGGGTCGTGGCGATCTGGCCAAGACGTTGGGCATGCCCAAGGAGAAGGTGCGGCTGATCTCGCCCTATGTCGGCGGGGGTTTCGGCGGGAAGCTGTTCCTGCGCGCCGATGCCGTGATGGCGGCGCTGGGCGCGAAGGCGGTCGGGCGGCCGGTCAAGGTCGCGATGCAGCGCCCGCTGATGGCCAACAACGCCACCCATCGCCCCGCCACGACACAGCGTATCCGCATCGGCGCGACCAAGGACGGCGCGATCCAGGCGATCGCGCATGAAAGCGGATCGGGCGACCAGCCCGGCGGCGGCCCCGAGACGGCGGTCAACCAGACCAAGCTGCTCTATGCCGGTCCCAACCGGCTGACCGCGATGCGCCTCGCCGTGCTGAATCTGCCCGAGGGCAACGCGATGCGTGCCCCCGGCGAGGCGCCTGGCATGATGGCGCTGGAAATCGCGATGGACGAGATGGCCGAGAAGCTGGGCATGGACCCGGTCGCCTTCCGCGTGAAGAACGACACCCAGGTCGATCCCGAAAAGCCCGAGCGCCGCTTCTCGCAGCGTCAGCTCGTCCGCTGCCTGGAAGAAGGCGCACAGCGTTTCGGCTGGTCGCAGCGCAGTGCCAAGCCCGCCCAGGTCCGCGACGGCCGCTGGCTGGTCGGCATGGGCGTCGCCGCCGCCTTCCGCAACCATATGAACATGAAGTCGGGCGCACGGGTCACGCTGAACAAGGACGGCCGGGTCGTGGTCGAGACCGACATGACCGATATCGGCACCGGCAGCTATACGATCATCGCCCAGACCGCCGCCGAGATGATGGGCGTGCCGATGGACGCGGTCGATGTCCGGCTGGGCGATAGCGACTATCCGGTGTCGGCGGGATCGGGCGGCCAGTTCGGCGCGGCCAATGCGACGGCGGGCGTCTATGCCGCCTGCGTCAAGCTGCGCGAGGCGGTGGCCCAGCGGCTGGGGTTCAACTCGGCCGATCTGAACTTCGCCGATGGGCGGGTGACGGGCGGCAATCGATCGGTCGCGTTGCGCGATGCCGTCACCTCCGGCCCGCTGACCGCCGAGGACCGGATCGAGTTCGGCACTCTCGACAAGAGCTATCAATTGTCGACCTTCGGCGCGCATTTCGTCGAGGTCGGGGTCGATGCCTATACCGGCGTGACGCGGCTCCGCCGGATGCTCGCGGTTTGCGCAGCGGGCCGCATCCTGAACCCCAAGGCGGCACGTAGCCAGATGATCGGCGCGATGACCATGGGCGTCGGCTCGGCGCTGATGGAGGAACTGGCGGTCGACAAGCGCTTCGGCTTCTTCGTCAACCACGACCTGGCGGGATATGAGGTGCCGGTCCATGCCGACATTCCGCATCAGGAGGTGATCTTCCTGGAGGAAGCGGACGACAAGGCCAACCCGATGAAGGCCAAGGGCGTCGGCGAATTGGGCTTGTGCGGCGTCGGCGCAGCGGTGGCGAATGCGGTGTATAACGCGACTGGCGTGCGGATCAGGGATTATCCGCTGACGCTGGAAAAGCATCTGGACCGCCTGCCCGCGATCGCTTGACAACCCAATTTTCCTCCCCTGCAAGGGGAGGGGAACCATGCGCAGCATGGTGGAGGGGTGTAGCGGGTGGTGAGGATACCTGCTCTCGCCAGCCTGAACACCCCTCCGTCAGGCCTTCGGCCTGCCACCTCCCCTGCGAGGGGAGGAAGAGCGTGTAATCAATCCAGCATTGCCGCGACCAACTCACCATGACTCGGCAGGTCCGCCACCGCGCGGTCACCGAACATCTGGAGTTTGCGGAACAGCCGTTCCGCCTCGCCAGACGCACCGGTGGGCCGCGTTTCGCCATCGGCAAAGCCCATGCCGTAGAGAATGTACTGATAGTTGAAATGGGCGAAGCTCTCGACATCCAGCGTGAAGTCGAACCGCCCCGGCGGCCGGTAACGCCATTGCTCCAGCAAGTCCCGTAGCCGGTCGGTGATGGTCGCCGCCGCACCATTGTCGCGCCAGAACGGCTCGGCCCGGCTGCTCAGGCAGTAATGCAGCTTGAGAAAGTCGACGATCGTCCGATACCGTGCGGTCATCAGCGCATTGAAGCGCGCGGCGGGCGCGGCGATCGGGCCGCGATGCAGGAACAGCTCGGCCAGCATGGCGACCGCCGCCTCGATCAGGACGATGCCGGTCGACTCCAGCGGCTCCAGAAAACCCCCGGCCAGTCCGATCGCGACGCAATTGCCGATCCAGGGGCGCTGGCGATACCCCGGCTCGAAGCTCAGCAGGCGCAGCTCCAGCCTGTCGGGATCCTGTCCCAGATAGGCGGCGAGCGTCGCCACTGCGGCCTCGTCATTCATATGCGCGTCGGAATAGACCGTCCCGATCCCCCGCCCCTCGGCCAGCCCGATATCCCAGGTCCAACCCGCCCGATGCGCCGTGGCGATGGTCATGGTCGGCAGGACATGTCCGTGCTCCGCGTCATAAGGCAGACGGCAGGCAAGTGCGCGATTGGTGAACAGCTGGTCGCGCACCGACGCCAAAGGCTCCCCCAGCGCGCCGGAGATCAGTTCGGCCCGCTGTCCGGTGCAGTCGACATAAAGGTCGGCGTTCAGCGTGCCCTGACGGTCGGTGGCGACATGCGCGATCAGCCCGTCCGCGCCCACCTGCGCACCGATCATCCTGCCTTCCAGATGCCGCACGCCCAGGCCCATGGCATGGTCGGCCAGCAGCGCGACCAGCCGATGCGCATCGAAATGATAGGCATAGCTAAGCGGCCCGTCGAACGCCCCTTCCCCCGCCTGTTTCGGTCCCCGCCCGGCGGCGGCGACGCGATGCTGGATCGTCACCGCCTCGGCAAAGGGCGCACGAGTCGCCGGGTCCTGCGCCAGCCAATGCGCGACGAGGTCGACGCCTTCCGCCCGGAAGGGCGGCTCGAACGGGTGGACATAGCGATGGCGCTTGCCTGCGTCCGGGGCGTACCGCCAGTCGTCGAAGCGGATACCCTGTTTGAAGGTCGCGCCCGCCGCGCGGATGAACTGCGCCTCGTCGATCCCCAGGAAGCGCAGGGTCGAGCGCATCGTCGGGAACGCCCCCTCGCCCACGCCGATGGCACCGATCGCCGGGTCCTCCAGCACGGTGATGCGGGTTGCAGGCCCCAGAAAGCGCGCGAGATAGGCCGCGGTCAGCCAGCCCGCCGTGCCGCCGCCGACGATCAGAATCGACCTGGCCTGCCCCTCCACCACGCTCACATCCTCACGAACAGGTTGCGGAACCATTGCGAGCCGCCCTTCGCCGCCTGCCGCCAGTCCTCGCCCATCTCGTCGGGCACAAAACCCCAGGGGCAGAACAGCTTGGGCCGCCCGACCTTATAGGCCGCGACATGCCGTGTGACGAGCGTCAAGCCATGGACCAGCGCCGTCGCCACCAAAAGGGCGTCGCGCGTCTGGGCATAGCCCAGCGCCGCCGACCGCCGCACCACCGCGACATCCACCGGCAGGATGCGCCCCTCGAACGCGGGCAGAACCTGCGCCGCGATCCAGTCGTCGGCGTCCTTGTTTTCCTGAAGGTCGAGCAGGGTGACCGCCGACAGGAACAGTTCGTGGTGCGGCACGCCCGAGGCCCAGTCGACCAGCCCCGGATCGGCCTGCCCCCGTCGCGCCCCGCGCAGTTCGACGACGACGCCGGCATCGAGCAGATACATCAGCGCGTCCGGTTCCAGTCGCGCGGCGGCGGCGCCTCGCCGGGCGTCGCATCGGATTGCGCCAGCAGGTCGACGATCGTCTCGGTCTGGCGCGCCAATTGGCGAAAGGCCTCGACGCCGAGCAGGACATGGGTGGGCCGACCGCGGTCGGTGATGAACACCGGCTCGATTCGGGCCAACCGCTTGGCGCGGCTGACATCCTGATTGAACTCGCGGCTGGTCAGCGTCTTCATCCGCCCCTCGAATATGTAGGTACGTACCTACCTTGTAGCGGTAACGACACAGTTTGCCAGTGACCCGCTACAATCGCGTCCCATCCGATGAAATCCCGTTGCAACGCGCTGCGACTTGGCGTCGCTATCGCTTGCGCCGGACCGCGCAAGGCCGGACGCGAGGGGGGATGCGAAGACCAATGAACGACGCGATTGACAGTTTCTGGAAGACCTTTGGCGGCATCCTGTCGCCGCATGGCCCGGCCAGCGCCGGGGCCGCCGCCACCTATGTTCCCGGCGACTATAGCATCCATTTCTTCCTGCAACTGGCGGTGATCCTGTTCGCCTGTCGCGTCGTCAGCTGGGCCGGACAGCGGTTCCTGAGTCAGCCGCCGGTCGTGGGCGAGATGATCGCCGGGGTCGTGCTCGGTCCGTCGCTGCTCGGCCTGGTCTTCCCCGACCTGCAGGCGGCGATCTTCCCCAAGGACACCCGCAATGTCCTGTATGCGGGGTCGCAGCTCGGCGTGGCGCTGTACATGTTCCTGGTCGGGCTGACGCTCCGCCTCGATCATTTCCAGTCCAAGGCGCGCAGTGCCATGGCCGTGTCCGCCTCGGGCGTGATCGCGCCGTTCCTGATCGCGGTGGCGATCACCCCCCTGCTGCTGAAGGTGCCCGGCCTGTTCACCGCCGGGATCAGCCAGGCCAATGCCACGCTGTTCATGGGCGCGTGTATCGCGCTGACCGCCTTTCCGATGCTGGCGCGGATCATCAACGAACGGGGGCTGGCGGACAGCCCGCTGGGCACATTGTCGCTGGCGGCGGGCGCGTTCGACGATGCGGCGTCCTGGTGCGTGCTGGCGATCGTGCTGGCGACCTTCGGCGGCGGCAGCGGGGTGGCGATCCTCGCGATCGGCGGGGCCTTCCTCTATGTCGGCTTCCTGATCCTGTTCGGCCGCCGCCTGCTGGCGCCGCTGGGCCGCGCGGTCGAGGCGCGAGGCGAGATGAGCACGACCGTGCTGGCGATCACGCTAATGGCCTTCTGCCTGTCCGCGTTCATCATGGACGCGATCGGCGTACATGGCATTTTCGGCGGCTTCATCCTGGGCGTCTTCATGCCGCGCGGCCTGTTCGTCACCGAGTTGAAGAAGAAGGTCGAGCCGCTGGCCGTCGTCCTGCTGCTGCCGATGTTCTTTACCTATTCGGGGCTGAACACGCGGATGGACATGGTCAATTCACTGCCGCTGCTGCTGATCGCGCTCGGCATCCTGGCCGCGTCGATCGCCGCCAAGTTCGGGGCCTGCTATCTGGCGGCGCGCGCCTGTGGCGAGGACAACCGCACGGCGATGGGGATCGGCGCGCTGATGAACTCGCGCGGGCTGATGGAACTGATCATCATCAATATCGGGCTGCAAAAGGGGATTATCGGCCCCACCCTGTTCTCGATGCTGGTGCTGATGGCGATCGTGACCACGATGATGGCCAGCCCGCTGTTCGAATATGTCTATGGCCGCCGGGCGCGGGTGCTGGGCGAGATGGAAACGCTGAACGGCGCCGCCGCCTGACCCGACGGGATTGGCCCTTCGCCGTCCTCTCTGGCAGGCACAAAAAGGGGCGGCTCCGAGGCCGCCCTTTTCGTTTCCCGGGCGATCCGCTCGGCGCTGAGCGTGGACCAAGCATAATGTCCAGTTGATCATACACGCCGCCGATGAAGCGGGCCGGGGCCAGCCGCGCTGCCCGTCACAAAAGCAACGCTTTTGCCGTTCTATATCTGCGAACTATATGTGAGCGGTAAACACCACCGCGCCACATCGCACCCCGGACCACTTGCCGCTACCATCCGCTCCGTAGAAGTTGATCCAGACTAAAGCGCTATTTTTTCGTTGTTTAATTGAAAAAGCTGGCACAGATTGCGGGCAAGGCGAGCATGAAAACCACGCCGCCCCGCGTTTTGGACAAGGCGTCAGACCGGTACAGTTCGCCGCCCTGCTCATGGTCGAAAATGATAGCGCTATCTATATTGAGGAGGGGTTATGCTGAAACACATGGGTGTCGCCTTGCTGGCGTCGGCGAGCATCATGGCGGCCTGCACCGTTCAGGCACAGGCTCAGGTCACGACGCAGGGCACGGCACCGGCCCTGTCCGTCACCCCGGCCGAGACGCTGGAGCGGCAGGGCTTGACCGTGATGGTCGACCAGAACCAGTTCAGCCCCATCTTCTTCGATGAGAAGAATGCCGGCATCCAGATCGTCCTGCATGGCGAGCGGATCGCCACCGACGGCGCGGTACGCCTCAACCCCACGCCCGAGCAATGGGACCCCGTCCCCGCCTTTGTCGGCCGGACGCGGGGGACCGAGCCCAACCAGATCGTCGTCCGCTCGACCTATAAGGACCAGAATCTCGCGTATCGGGTGAAGGTGACGGCGGAAGGCGACGGGTTTCGCATCGCCGTCGATCTCGATCAGCCGCTGCCCGCGGCACTGGCGGGCAAGGCCGGTTTCAACCTCGATTTTCTGCCGACCAGCTATTTCGGCAAGACCTATCTGATGGACACCGCGCCGGGCCTGTTCCCGCGCCATCCCACGGGCCCGATGGCCAAGGACGGATCGGGCGATCCGACGCCTCTGGCCTCGGGGGGCAAGTCGATCACCCTGTCGCCCGAAGACCCGCTGACCCGCGTGACGATCACGTCGGATGCGGGCGGGCTGGCGCTGTATGACGCGCGAAACCGGGCGCAGAATGGCTGGTTCGTCGTCCGCTCGCTGATCGCGGCGGGGGCGAAGGAGAATGCCGTCGTCTGGCATGTACGGCCCAATGTCGTGAAGGACTGGGTGCGCGCGCCGGTCGTCTCGTTCAACCAGGCGGGTTACACGCCCGGCCGCGCCAAGGTCGCGCTGATCGAAACCGATCCGCACGGGACCGTGCCGGGCGAGGCGGAACTGGTCCGACTCGCCGCAGACGGCACGCGCCAGTTGGTACTGCGGGCCGCCGTGACCCCGCGCGGACGCTGGATGCGATACAATTACGCCGCGTTCGACTTCACCCAGGTCCGCGAGCCGGGCATCTATGCCATCGCCTATGGCGGGAAGGTCACGAACCCGTTCCGTATCGCCGCCGACGCCTATGACCGCATCTGGCAGACCTCGCTCGATACCTTCATCGCCGAGCAGATGGATCATGTCGGCATTCGCGAGCAGTACCGCGTCTGGTCCGCCCCCTCGCATCTCGACGATGCGCGGCAGGCGCCGCCCAACCATGTCCATTTCGACGGCTACAAGATGGGGGCGAACCTCGACTCGCCGTTCAAACCCGGCGAACATATCCCCGGCCTGAATGTCGGCGGCTTCCAGGATGCGGGCGATTACGACATCCAGACGCCGCAAAATGCCCAGGTGGTCCGCGACCTCGCCTGGGGTCGCGAACTCTATGGCCTGGACTGGGACGAAACGAGCGTGGACGAAGCCGCCCGCGCGGTCGAAATCCGCAAGCCCGACGGCAAGCAGGACTCGGTGCAGCAGATCCGCCACGGCGTCCTGCAATTGCTCGCCCAATACAAGGTGTTCGGCCATGCCATCGTCGGCATCATCGATCCGGTGCAGCGCCAATATGCCCATCTGGGCGATGCCGGGTCGCAGACCGACAATCTGACCTATGACGCCTCGCTCGGTACCAGCGAGCGCAAGGGCGGATCGTCGGGGGCGCAGGACGATCGCTGGGCGTTCACGACCGACCTGCCCGCCAACAATCTGGCGGTCGCGGGCGCCCTCGCCGCCGCGTCCCGCGCGCTGGCGGACAGCGATCCGACGATGGCGGCCGAGGCCTGGGACGCCGCCAAGGTCCTGTGGGGACGCTATCAGAAGGGGCCGATCAAGTCGGGCGACGGGCGCGACGACTCCGGCACGCCCTGGTCGGCGGACGGCGCCAATGTCGGCGCGACCGTCGAGATGCTGATCACCAGCAAGGGCGAACGTGTCTATGCCGACCGCCTGCGCGCGCTGATGCCCGTCATCACGAAGAACTTCGCCTGGGTCCGCGCCTCGGCGGTACGCGCCCTTCCGTTCATGGATGCGAAGTACCGCGCCGCCTTGGTCCCGCTGGTCCGCCAGACCAAGGTCAAGATGGATGAAGAGGCCGCCAAGAACCCCTTCGGCGTACCGATCAGCGAGGGCGGCTGGGCGGGATCGCATCAGGTGGTCGAGTTCGGATCGACCGCCTTCCTGATGCACAAGGCGTTCCCGGAGATCATCGGCACCGAATATACGCTGAATGCGATCGACTATGTGCTGGGACGGCATCCGGCGAACAACCTGTCGCTCGTCTCGACGGTGGGCACCGCGTCCAAGCTGATCGGCTATGGCCATAACCGCGCCGATTACGGCTTCATCCCCGGCGGGCTGGTGCCGGGCGTGCTGATCGTGAAGCCCGACTTCCCCGAATTGAAGACCGAATGGCCGTTCCTGTGGTTCGAGAACGAATACACGGTCGCGACCACCTCGGCCTATATCCTGGCGGCCAACGCCGCGATCGAGGCGACGAAGGAAACACGCTGAGCGCCTGACGGGGGCGGGCCGCCTGGCCTGCCCCCGTCCTTCATGAACTTCATGTCATCTTCGCAACGAGAATTGACTGCCTAAGCAATCATTGCCATGGCAGCGATATGACAGCCGATACGCCTGATCCCTTCGATCCCGAACGCTCGGTCGGGTATCTGACCAAGCGCGTGTACCAACTCGCCCGCATCGGCCTGGAGCCGGTCTTCGCCGATGAAGAAGTCACCCATGTTCAATGGAGCGCGCTGATGGCGCTGCACCATGGCGTGGGCGGAACGGCGGCCGAGCTGGCCCGCCATCTGTGCCATGACACCGGCGCGACCACGCGAATCGTCGACACGCTGGAGGAACGCGGCCTGATCGAACGCTGCCGCTGCACCGAGGATCGTCGTGTCGTGCGCCTGTCGCTGACCGAGGCGGGGCGCGAAGTCACCGCCCGGTGCAAGGTCAAGGTCATTGAGCAGTGGAATGAATGGCTGGCCGACTGGTCTCCGCAAGAGGTCGAGCGCTTCGTCGGCGACCTGCTGCGCCTGCGCAACAAGCTGGAGACGGTGGCATGAAGCGGTTCGCATTTCTGACCGGATTGTTGCTGGCGGGCTGTTCGGTGCCGCAGGCGCATCCCGCCATCACGGCCACCTCGCCCGAGACGCTGGGACTGGGCGATGCGCAGGCGCCGCTGGTCGCCGCCGACTGGTGGCGTGGGCTGGGCGATCCGCAGCTCGATCGAATCGTCGGCGACGCGCTGAGCGGCAATCCCTCGCTCGACATCGCGCTGGCCCGGTTGCGGCAGGCGGAGTCGGCGCTGGCCACCCGCCGCGCCGATGACGGCCCCTCGGTGACGCTGGACGCGCAGGAACAGTATAACCGGCTGTCCGGCCGCTACATTATCCCGCCCCCTTATGCGGGGACGACCCAGTGGCTGGGCCAGGCGCAGGCCAATCTGAACTGGACGATCGACCTGTTCGGGCGGCAGGCCGCCGCGATCGACGCCGCCCGCGCCTCGACGCGCGCCGCCGCACTGGACGTGACGGCGGCGCGGCTGGCGCTGGCCGGATCGGTCGCGCAGACCTATGTCGAACTGGCCCGGGCCGAGCGGCAGGCGGCGATCGCGCGCCAGACGATCGCGACCCGCACCCGCTCGCTGGGGCTGGTTCAGGCACGCATCCGGCACCAGCTGGCCAGCCAGATCGACGCGTCCGGTGCGCAGACCTTGCTCGCCCAGGCGCGGGTGGCGCTGGCGCGGGCCGAGACGCAGGCCGCGCTGTCGCGCAACGCACTGGCGGCGCTGGCCGGTCGCGGTCTCGACTATCCCGCGACCATCGCGCCGACGAAGCTGGCCTTCGATGCCGCGCTACCCATCCCCGCCACCGTGCCCGCCGACCTGCTGTCGCGGCGCCCCGACATCGCCGCCGCGCTCGCCCGGATCGACGCCGCGAGCAAGGGACAGGAGGTCGCGCGCAAGGCGTTCCTGCCCAATATCAACCTGACCGCGCTGGCCGGTTTCCAGGCGGTCGGCCTGGGCAACCTGTTCACCGCCGATGCGGCGACGGCGGCGGCGGGTCCGGCGATCCATCTGCCGATCTTCGACAGCGGACGGCTTCGCGCGGGACTTGCGGGCGCGACCGCCGCACTCGATCTGGCGACCGCCGACTATAACAACCGCGTCGTCGTCGCGGTGCGCGAGGCGGCCGATGCCGTCACGCGCAGCCGCACCGTCGCCACCGAGCGCGCCCGCCAGGCCGAGGTGACGCGCGGCCTGTCCGAAACCCGCCGCCTGAATGCGATCCGCGTCTCGAGCGGGCTGCAATCGCAACTCGGCCTGATCGATCCCGACATCCGCCAGCTGGAGTCGGATCAGGCCGACGCCAATCTCGCCGCCGACGCCGTCCAGGCGCGCATCGCGCTGGCCGTCGCCCTTGGGGGCGGCTTCTCCTCTTCTTCGCAGGGTATCACGCAATGAGCGACACCGAAGCCGCCACCCCCTCCCCCGCCGCTCCGACCACGCAAGCCCCGAGCGGCGGCAAGCCCAAGGCCCGCAAGCTCGGCCTGACCATCCTGGTCGTCGTGGTGGTGATCGCCGCCATCGTCTGGGCCGTGTTCCACTTCCTGCTGGCCAAGCCCGAGGAAGAGACCGACGACGCCTATGTCGCGGGTGACGTGGTGGCCATCACCGCGCGCGATCCGGGGCAGGTGCTGGCGATCCATGCCGACAACACCCAGACGGTGAAGGCGGGCCAGCCGCTGATCGATCTCGACCCCGCCACCGCCGATGTCGGCCTCGCCTCTGCCGCCGCCGAGCTGGCTCGCGCGGTGCGCGCGACCCGTGCCGACTTCACCAAGGTGAACCAGAGCGGTGCCGCCATCGTCCAGGCCCAGGCCGAGCTGACCCGCGCCCGCGCTGACTATGCCCGCCGCCAGGGCGCGGCTGCCGAGGGTGCGGTGTCGGGCGAGGAACTGTCCCACGCCGCCGACGCGGTGAAGGTCGCGAACGCCAACCTCGCGCTCGCCCGTGCCCAGGCGGCACAGGCACGGACCACCGTGCAGGGCACCGATGTCGACACCAACCCCGCCGTGATGGCCGCCATCGCCGCCTATCGCCGTGCAGCCATCACGCGCAGCCATATGCACGTCGTCGCGCCCATCAGCGGCGTCGTCGCCCAGCGCACGGTCCAGGTGGGTCAGCAGGTCGCGGCGGGTACGCCGCTGATGGCCGTGGTGCCGCTCGACCGGCTATGGGTCGACGCCAATTTCCGCGAAACCCAGCTGAAGGATCTGCGCATCGGCCAGCCCGCGACGATCACCGCCGACATCTATGGCGGCAAGATCGTCTATCACGGCAAGGTCGTCGGCCTGGGCGCGGGTAGCGGCAACGCCTTCGCGCTGCTGCCGCCGCAGAATGCCAGCGGCAACTGGATCAAGATCGTCCAGCGCGTGCCGGTGCGCATCGGCCTGAACGCCAATGAACTGCGCCAGAATCCCCTGCGGGTCGGCCTGTCGGCGACGGTCACGGTCGACACCGCCGACCAGCGCGGGCCCCGCATCGGCACTGCCGCGACCCAGGTCGACAGCACCAGCGGGACCGATGGCAAGGACCCGGCGATCGAGGCGCGGATCGCGCAGATCATCGCGGCCAATCGCTGATGGCCGGGGCCTCCGCTCAAGGTGGCGCGGGGGCATCCCCGGCGCCGCTGAAAGGTCCGGCGCTGGCGCTCGTCGCCTTCGCGCTGGCGCTGGGCACCTTCATGCAGGTGCTCGACTCGACCATCGCCAACGTCTCGCTACCGACCATCGCAGGCAATCTGGGCGTCAGCTCGGACAACTCGACCTGGGTCGTCACCGCCTTTGCCGTGGCGAACGGCGTGGCGGTGCCCCTGACCGGCTGGCTGATGGGCAAGTTCGGGGTGGTGCGGACCTTTTGCGTTTCCGTCTTCCTGTTCACCATCGCCTCCTTCCTCTGCGGGATCGCGTGGAACCTGTCCTCGCTGATCGGCTTCCGCATCCTGCAGGGTGCGGTGTCGGGGCCGATGATCCCGGGCAGCCAGGCGCTGCTGATCTCGATCTTCCCGCCGCAGAAGCGGTCCACCGCGCTCGGCATCTGGTCGATGACCACACTCGTCGCGCCGATCATGGGGCCGATCCTGGGCGGCTACATCTCCGACAATTATCACTGGAGCTGGATCTTCCTCATCAACGTGCCCGTGGGCCTGTTCTGCGCGGGCGTGTGCTGGCGCGGGCTGTCCGCCAGAGAGACGCCGACCCGCAACCTGCCGATCGACAAAGTCGGGCTGATCATGCTGGTCGTCTGGGTCGGGGCGCTTCAGATGATGCTGGACCTGGGCAAGAATGACGACTGGTTCAACTCGACCCGGATCGTCGTGATGACCGTGATCGCGATCGTGGGCTTCATCGCCTGGCTGATCTGGGAGCTGACCGACGCCAATCCGGCGGTCGACCTGTCGCTGTTCAAGGGGCGCAATTTCAGCATCGGGACGCTGGCCTTTTGCCTCGGCTATGCGGTGTTCTTCGCCAACACGCTGCTGCTGCCGCTCTGGCTCCAGACGCAGCTGGGCTATACCGCAACCTGGGCGGGTCTCGTCGCGGCCCCCAGCGGGGCGGTGGCGGTGGTGCTGACCCCCATCGTCGCGCGCCTGTCGGGCAAGGTCGATGCGCGGATCATGGCGACCATCGCCTTTGCCGCCTTCGGCGTCTCCTACTGGATGCGCTCGGGGCTGAATACGCAGGCGAGCTTCAGCGATTTCGTGCTGCCGCTGATGGTGCAGGGCATCGCGATGAGCACCTTCTTCCTCGCCATGCTGACCATCGCGCTGGACGGCGTGCCGCAGGCGCGCATCCCCTCGGCCACAGGCATCTCGAACTTCGCGCGCATCACGGCGGGCAGCTTTGCCGCCTCGCTGACCACGACCATGTGGGACCGGCGCGAGGCGATGCACCAGGCCCATCTGTCCGAGGCGATCGGCCAAGGCCCGGTGTGGCAGATGGCGCGAAACGGCCTGAACCATCTGGGCCTGACCGACGTCCAGGCCGCCGCGGCCGTCACGCGGCAGATGGTGGGGCAGGCCTATCTGCTGGCGTCGACCGACATCTTCTATGTCTCGGCGTGGTTGTGCATCGTGCTGGCGGCGCTCACCTGGTTCACCCGGCGACCCAAGCCGCATGACGGTCCGATCGCGGCGGATTGATCGGCAATTTCTCCCCTGCAAGGGGAGGTGGCAGTCCGCAGGACTGACGGAGGGGTGTCACCATCAGCGGGGGCACCCCTCCACCATGCTTCGCATGGTCCTCCTCCCCTTGCAGGGGAGGAATGAATTGCCCTTCGCCCACAGCTTGCTACGCTCCCCCAAAAGGGAGACGGATGATGCTGAAAACGCTGATGATGATGGCGCTGGTCGCCGTGGCGCAGGCGCCGTCCGACCCACATCTGCCGCCCAAGGTGGTGGATAACGTCGCCCCCACCCTCCCCGCCGGACTGAAGCGCGGTGTGCTGATCGTCTCGAAGACCAATGGCTGGCGGCATTTCGAGCATATCCCGCATTCCAATGCCGTCTTGGCCGACATCGCCAAGGGCCTACACCGCCCCAGCTTCACCACCGAAAACGCCGCTGTCTTCAACGACGACCAGCTATCCCATTTCTCGGTGGTGGTCCTGAACAGCGCCAGTGGCGATTTCCTGACACCTGCGCAGCAGGCCGCCTTCGCCCGTTTCGTCGCGCGTGGCGGGGGCGTGGTCGCGCTCCACGCGGCGGGCGACAACAGCCACAAGTCGCCTTGGTATGTCGATACGATCATCGGCACGACCTTCACCGGTCATCCGAACGGCGCGGACCATATCCAGCCCGCGCGCGTCGAGATCGTGCAGCCCCGGCACCCGATCATGGCGGGTGTGCGGACGCCGTGGACACCCCGCGACGAATGGTACAGCTTCGACAGCAACCCCGCGACGCGCGGCATGACGATCCTGGCGCAGGTGGATGAGGCCAGCTACCGCCCCGGCGAGACGCTGCGCATGGGGGCCGCGCATCCCGTCATGTGGATCAATCCGCGCAGCAAGGGCCGGGTCTTCTACTCCGCGCTGGGGCATGAGCCGCAGCTGTATGACGATCCCGATTACCGCCGCATCCTGACCAACGCGATACGCTGGGCGGCGGGGAAATAATCAGCACTCGACGACGTTGACCGCGAGGCCGCCGAGGCTGGTTTCCTTATATTGGGATTTCATGTCCTCGCCGGTCTGGCGCATCGTCTCGATCACCTGATCCAGGCTGACGATGTGCTTGCCGTCGCCATGCAGCGCCAGATAGGCGGCATTGATCGCCTTGATCGCGCCCATGGTGTTGCGCTCGATACACGGGATCTGGACCAGCCCGCCGATCGGGTCGCAGGTCAGGCCCAGATTATGCTCCATGCCGATCTCGGCGGCATTCTCAACCTGCGCCGCTGAGCCGCCCAGCGCCGCCGCCAGCCCC
>NZ_LDTF01000061.1 GCF_001477495.1 Sphingomonas yabuuchiae | reverse complement strand
CCTCGGAATGGCTGGCGCGGCGGATGGGGCGGGGGCTGCATGTCCTTTGACGTCGACGTGACGGTGCGGCGGGGCGAGGGGCAGATTGCAGCGTGCTTCGCCACCGGGCCGGGTGCGACCGTGCTGTTCGGGCCGTCGGGAGTCGGCAAGACCACGATCCTGCAAATGGTGGCCGGGCTCGTCCGGCCGGACGCGGGCCATGTCCGGGTCGCGGGCGAGACGCTGTTCGATGCGGCTGCCCGGATCGATGTCCGCGCCGAGCATCGCCGCATCGGCTATGTCTTTCAGGAACCGCGCCTGTTCCCGCACCGGCGGGTCGCGGCCAATCTGCGCTATGGCATGGGCCGGGGCGGCGGGAACGACTGGGACGGCGTGATCGCGATGCTGGGCATCGGCCATCTGCTCGACCGCTGGCCGCGCAGCCTGTCCGGCGGCGAGGCGCGACGGGTGGCGATAGGGCGGGCCCTGCTCAGCAACCCGCGCGTGCTGCTACTCGACGAGCCTTTGTCGTCACTGGACCGGGCGCGGCGGGGGGATATCCTGGATGCGCTGGAGGCGGTGCGCGACCGGAGCGGCATCCCGATCCTGATGGTTACGCACGACCCGGAAGAAGCCGAAAGGATCGCCACCGCCATCGTCCGGCTCTAATGCGATTTCAAAGCGGGCGGATCGGTGCACCACAAGGTCTGCGCGATCAGTCGAGGTTTGGGGCAGGCGCGATCGGGCAGGGGAAGCGGTTCGCCCGGCTGCCACAGCTTCAACCGACGCAGCGTCTCGGGCATGTCCGAGTCGATCACCGCCAGCGGATTGCCGTCGCCATAATGCGTCGCGCTGCGATAGCGCAGGACCTGGGCATAGCGACCGCTCGCATCCATCCGGTTCACGGTGATCCAGAAGCCGAACGGTGCGTCGGACGTGGGCACAGCGGAGATGATCGCGCCGCGCAGCCGCCCCCTTTCGACGAACCGCACCTCCTGATTGTTGTTACGCCCCGTCTGCTGGCGGAACACCGGCACGAAGCGATTTGCTGCCCGGTCATAGGATAGCGCCATGCGGCCGACCCATTGGTCGCCATTGCCGGCATGCACACTGGCCACCTGCACCCATAGCAGCGCCCGGTTGGGATTGGCGCGGACGATCCGGGCTGCTTCCAGATAATGCGCCTGGTCGAACGGGCTGGGTTGGTCGGGTCTATCCAGCAGGTCGTCGAGCGCCGGGTGGCAACTCTTGCCGCCATCGCGTGTGATGCAGAGGTGGAGCGTGCCCGGTGCGGTGTTGCCGCTCGGGTCTTCCTCATCGGGACCCTGACTCGCCAAGAGCCGCCAGCCGGGGGCCAATTCCGACAGATCGACGGGGGACGGCGGTGAGGCAGATGCGGGCAACGCAAAACCTGCGAAGGCGAGCAGCCATAAACGGGTTCCGAGACGAGCCTGCATGTCCCTACCTCCACGAACCTTATATCAGCCACCATGCGACGGTCCCGATGGCCACCCCATGAAGCCGCCATGACATGGCTGCCACAACGCGCATGTCAGAACAGCGTCGTCAGCAATACCCCGCCGATGATCGCGGCCCCCGACAGGATTTGCCTCGCGCCTAGTCGTTCGCGGAACAGCCGGTGTCCCGCCATCGCGGCGATGGGCGCCTCTATGATACCCAGCGCGCGGACCGGTGCGGCGGGGGACAAAGCGAGCGCCACGAACCATCCCGCCGACGCACAGGCGCCGCACAATCCCGCGCCCAGCGACGGCCGCCAACGGCGAGCCACCTCGACCAGGGTCGCGGGATCGCGCCAGGCGAGGATCAGGCCGAGTGCGACCGTCTGCATCGCCTGAACGACGGCGACACAGACCAGCGCGGCAAAGACCGGGTGGACGGGATCGAGCGCCAGCGCGGCGTGGCGAAACGCATTGAGCGAGAAGCCGAAGAACAGACCCGAGGCCAGTCCCATGGCCGCCCCGATCAGCGAGGCACGGCGTTGCTCGGGCGGCGGCCAGGACAGGGCGACCAGCCCGGCCGTGGTGATCGCCACGCCGATCCAGGCCGCGCCGCTGATCCGGTCATGATAGACGATCAGGCCGAGCAGCGCGGCCAGCGGCAGCGAGCTTTGCTGGAGCGCGGTGCCGACCGCGAAGCCGGACCGCTGCATCGCGTCGAGCAGGGCGGCCGTCGCCAGCACTTGCGACGCGGCTCCCACGATCGCCGACAGCCAGAAGGCGCCGCTCCAGTGAAGATCGGCCCCCGGCATGACGAGATGGCCGACCGTGACGAACAGGATCGAGAAGGGCAGGCCGAACAGGAACCGCACCAGCGTCGCGCCCCACGGCCCCGAGGATGACATGACCCCACGCTGCAAGGCGTTGCGTCCGACCTGGAAGACCGAGGCCGCGATGGTGGCGGGAATCCACAAAGGGTTCGTCATAGGAGCGTTGGTCCTGTCGGGCGCATGATGTCCGCCCCAAACAAAAAGAGCGGCCCGTTGCCGGACCGCTCCTTCGTGCTTCGTAGCGTGTCCCCGGATCGCTCGCGCGATCTGAGGCGGTCCGCATCTTAGCGCTTCGAGAACTGGAAGCTGCGACGCGCCTTGGCGCGGCCATACTTCTTACGCTCGACGGTACGGCTGTCGCGGGTCAGGAAGCCAGCGGCCTTGACCGGAGCGCGCAGAACCGGCTCGAACTTAGTCAGCGCCTGGCTGATGCCGTGCTTGACCGCACCGGCCTGGCCCGACAGACCACCGCCCTTGACGGTGCAGATCACGTCATACTGACCCTCGCGCTCGGTGATGCCGAACACCTGGTTGATGACGAGGCGCAGCGTCGGACGCGCGAAATAGACTTCCTGGTCACGACCGTTGATCGTGATCTTGCCCGAACCCGGCTTCAGCCAGACGCGAGCGACGGCGTCTTTACGACGGCCGGTCGCATAGGCGCGGCCGAACTTGTCCAGTTCCTGCTGACGCAGCGGGGTGGTGCTGACGCGCTCGGCGGGAGCGGCGGGCGCTTCACCGGCAGCAGCGGTCTGCGCCGGAGCGGCAGCGGCCTGCTGGTTCAGGGTAGCGCCGAGATCGGCGAGCGACTGGCGGTTATCGGACATTATGCGCCCACCTTGTTCTTGCGGTTCATCGACGCGATGTCGAGGACTTCGGGGTTCTGAGCGGCGTGCGGATGCTCGGTGCCGGCGAAGATACGCAGGTTGCGCATCTGCTGACGGCCCAGCGGGCCACGCGGGATCATGCGCTCGACGGCCTTTTCCAGGACTCGCTCGGGGAAGCGGCCTTCCAGGACCTTGGCGGCGGTGATGCCCTTGATACCACCGGCGTAACCGGTGTGCTTGTAGTACACCTTCTGACCCAGCTTGTTGCCGGTGAAGCGCACCTTATCCGCGTTGATGACGATGACGTTGTCACCGCAATCGACGTGCGGGGTGAACGACGGCTTGTGCTTGCCGCGCAGGATGTTCGCGATGATGGTGGCGGCACGGCCGACAACCAGACCGTCGGCGTCGACGATATGCCACTTCTTTTCCACCTCGTGCGGCTTGGCCGCCTTGGTGGTCTTCATGAGCGCCTTCATGGGCGTGAGACCTTTCGGTTTGAAATGCAACACGCCGCCCGTAAACCCGGGCGGCGCGAACGAGGGTCCAATGCTGGAGGGCCCCCAAAATGTCAAGCAAAGTGGGCCTTTGCTGACGGGTATTATGATACCTTGCGGGTTTGGGCGGCGCTCCCGAGGCGGTGCGCGGCGGCGGTCGCGGCGATCAGCAGGAGCGCGGCATTGGCCTGATGCGCGACCGCGATGTCGATCTGCACGCCTGACAGAAGCGTGGCGATGCCCAGGCCGATCTGGACGACGACCAGCACGATCACCAGCCATCCGGCACGCAGCGCCCCGTGGCGGATCGCGCGCGCCGCCATCCAGGCGAGCATCCCCGCCGCCGCGAAGGCGAACCAGCGATGGATGAACTGCACCACCACGGGATTGTCGAAGGCATTGGCGATGGCGGGTGTCGTCATCGGCGTACCGGCCGGGAACCAGGCGTCGCCCATCAGCGGCCAGCTGGAAAAGGCATAGCCCGCGTCCAGCCCGGCGGTCAGCGCGCCGAACATCAGCTGGACGAACAGCGTCAGCACCGCGCCCGCACCCAGCAGCGTCAGCCGGGCAGGGGCCGCGAGGCGATTGCGGTGCAGCGCCATCAGGTCGAGCGCAGTCCACACGATCCCCGCCAGGATGAACAGCGCGGTCAGCAGGTGGACGGTCAGCCGGATATGGCTGACATCGGTTCGCTCGACCAGACCCGACGCGACCATCCACCAACCGACCGCGCCCTGTAGCCCGCCCAGCGCCAGCAGCGCGACCAGGCGCGGCTTGTAGCCAGCCGGAATGGCCTTCTTCGCCCAGAACCAGATCAGCGGCAGGGCAAAGGCCATGCCGATCACCCGACCCAGCACGCGGTGGAGATATTCCCAGAAGAAGATCGCCTTGAACCCGGCCAGCGTCATGTCGCGGTTGAAGGTCCAATATTCGGGGATGCGCTTGTAATTGGCGAACTCGGCCTGCCACTGCGCGTCGGTCAGCGGCGGTGCGATCCCGGTGATCGGCTTCCATTCGGTGATCGACAGGCCGCTATTGGTTAGGCGCGTGATGCCGCCGACGACGACCATGGCGACGATCAGCCCGGCGACCGCGAACAGCCAGCGTGCCAGACTGCGGGGGCGGGCGGTAATCATGAAGGCGGGGCTCGGTTGCAGCATGATGCAATAATAGGGTCTGGTGCCCGCGCGCGATAGTGGACCGAATGCCCCGCCGCCCGACCTTGCCGCCCGGCCTTGCCGTCCGGACCTTGCCCGCCGGGGCGGCACCGCCTAAATCCCTTCCATGGCGCATGCTCACACCCATCAGGAGCCCCAGGGGGCCGATCTCTCCGTCGCGGCCAAGGCCACCCTGGAGCGGGCGGGGGAGCAGTGGACGGCGATGCGCGCCAGCGTGTTCGAGGCGCTGGCCGGGTTCGACAAGCCCGCCTCGGCCTATGATATCGCCGATGTCATGTCGCAGTCGCAGGGTCGACGCGTGGCGGCGAACAGCGTCTATCGCATCCTCGACCTGTTCGTCGGCGCGAACCTGGCCCGCCGGGTGGAGAGCGCCAATGCCTATGTCGCCAACGCGCATCCCGACTGCCTGCACGACTGCATCTTCCTGGTCTGCGACAAATGCGGGCAGATCACGCATATCGACGATGACCGCCTGACCGGCGCGGTCCGCGACGCCGCCGTTGGCGCGGGGTTCCGTCCGGAGCGTCCTGTGATCGAGGTGCGCGGTCGCTGCGCGGATTGTCCAAAGGATTGAGGCCTTAAATCCTCCTCGGTACGGGGAGGCGGCAACGCACAGCGCTGACGGAGGGTGCTTCTTCAAAGGTCATCCTTTGGGGGACGCCCCCCCAGCCGCTTCGCTGGTCCCCCTCCCCGTGCCGGGGAGGATGAATTGATCCGGGCGAGGCATTCGCTCATCCCGTCAATCCCATTCGCCTGATCTACGTGTCATTTTGCAACATTGACACGAGCGCCAAAACAGGAAATGAGTGCTGGTAACGTTACCAGATAAAACAGAATCAAAAGGGATGAGGATCATGATGAAGACGGGAACGCATACCCGGCGGCTGCGCCGTCGCGCCTTGGGTGCGGCCAGCCTGATGGTTCTGGCGGGCGGAATGATCGCCGCACCGGCCTGGGCGCAGGTTCCTCCGAACCAGACGGCGCAGGACGCCTCATCCGATCCGACAACCCTCCAGACCCCCACGCCCCAAACCGATCAGGTCGACGAAGCCCCGACCCGCGACATCATTGTCACCGGATCGCGCATCACCACCGGCGGCTTCACCGCACCCACCCCGACCACGGTGATCGGCGAGGAACAGATCGCCGCCAACGCCCAGCCCAACGTCTTCACCACGGTTGCGCAGCTTCCATCGCTCCAGGGCTCGACCGGCACCGCGACGAACACCTTCAGCACGTCGAGCGGCCAGCAGGGCCTCAGCTCCTTCTCGCTGCGCGGCGTCGGCGCGATCCGCACCCTGACCCTGCTCGACGGGCAGCGCGTCGTCGGTGCGAACGTGACGGGCGTTCCCGATATCAGCCTGTTTCCGCAATTGCTGATCAAGCGAGTCGATGTGGTCAATGGTGGCGCGTCGGCCTCCTATGGTTCGGACGCGGTCGGCGGCGTGGTCAACTTCATCACCGATACCCGGTTCAAGGGGATCAAGGGCAATGTCCAGGGCGGCGTCACCACCTATGGCGACGACCAGCAGGTGCTGGTCCAGCTGGCCGGCGGCACCAGCCTGTTGAACGACACGGTGCATGTGATTGCCAGCGGTGAATATGCACATGAGGACGGCGTCGGTGGCGGCGACTTCGGCATCGGCCTGGCGAACGGCCGCGACTGGTTCCGCCAGTCGACGCTGATCAACCGCAACGTCCTGAACGACGGGTCGCCGCAATATCTGTTCCGCGACTATGCCCAGTCCTACAACTATACGAAGTACGGCCTCATCACCGCCGGGCCGCTTCAGGGCATCGCCTTCGACCAGTCCGGCAATCCGTTCCAGTTCCAATACGGCTCGAACGGCGTGCCCGCGCGCGACGCGGCGGGTAATGTCCGGGGCTGTCTGCCCGGCTTCTGCCAGGGTGGCGACCTGTCGGGCAATGTCGATGCCGGACGGTCGCTCCAGTCGAAGATCCAGCGCGTCAACGGCTATGGTCGTATCGGCTATGACTTCGCCGCCAATGGCGAGATTTACGGCACGATCAATATCGGCCAGGTGAAGACCAACAACCAGCCAGTCGGCGGGCAGAATCGCCCGAACCTGACCATCCAGTGCGCCAATCCCTATGTTCCCGCGCTGGTCAAGGCGCAGTGCGCCACGGCGGGCATCACCAATTTCCAGTACGGCACCAGCAACGCGGCGCTCGGCAACACCCAGGTCTATACCGATCGCCGCCAGTATCGCTTTGTCGCAGGGGCCAAGGGGCGTGAAAGCGTTGCAGGATCGGACTGGTCCTACGACATGTACTATGAGCACGGCACCAACTACACCGATGTCGATGTCAGCAACATCATGCTGTCGCGCCGCTTCAACCAGGCGATCAACGCAACGACGCTGAATGGCGCGATCGTCTGCGCCGATGCGACCGCGCGCGCCAATGGATGCCAGCCGCTCAACATCTTCGGGGGCAATCCCTCGGCGGCGGCGATCAGCTATATCATGCCGCAATATGGCCCCTATCAGCGGACCCGCCAGACACAGGACGTCATCAGCCTGAACTTCTCGGGCTCGCCCTTCTCGTCCTGGGCGGGGCCGGTCTCGATCGCGTTCGGCGGCGAGTTCCGCCACGAATTCTACCGCGTGCGCGCCGACCCCTACGGCGCGGGTTTTGCCAACACGCCCGCCAACGCCAACTACCCTACCGACCCGGCGCTGCTGGCGGACGGCAACAACTGGTATGCGGGCAATTACAAGAACGGCAGCGGCGCCTATAGCGTGAAGGAAGCGTTCGTCGAGGCGAACCTGCCGGTCATCAATTCGGACGCGGGTGGCCGCGCCAACATCAACGGCGCGGTGCGCGTCACCGATTACAGCACCTCGGGCACCGTCTGGGCGTGGAAGATCGGCGGCACCTGGGACCTGCCGGTCGATGGCCTGCGCATCCGCGGCGTGACCTCGCGCGATGTCCGCGCGCCCAACCTGTCGGAGCTGTTCGCCGCGCCCGTCACCACGACGCTGCCCGGCTTTTTCGATCCGTTCCGCAACGTCAATGTGCTGGCGCTCCAGAACACCATCGGAAACGTCAACCTGACGCCCGAAATCGCGCGCAACACCACGCTGGGCATTGCCTTCTCCAACTCGCAGGCGATCCCGGGGCTCAGCCTGTCGGTCGACTATTACAAGATCAAGATCACCGACGTGATCTCCAGCCTGGGCGCGCAGGACATCGTCAACCTGTGCTATCTGAACATCGCGCCCGAAACCTGTGGCGTGTTCAACCTGAACAACCCCAATGGCCCGAACTTCATCAACGTCCAGTCGTTCAACCTGGCCTCGATCCTGACCGACGGCTTCGACATCGAGGCGAGCTATCGCTGGCGTAATCCGCTGGGCCTGCCGGGCAATCTGACGCTGCGCGCGCTGGCGACGAATATCCGGCGCTTCATCACCGACACCGGCCTGCCGAACACGATCCCGAACGACACGGCGGGCGTCAACATCGGCGCGACGCCCAAGTGGAAGTGGCTCGCGGTGCAGACCTATGCCACCGACGACTGGTCGCTGCTGTTGCAGGAGCGCTGGTTCAGCGACGGCAAGCTGGGCAATCAATATATCGAGTGCACCACCGGCTGCCCCGCCTCGACCGCGAACCGGCCGACGATCGACAACAACTTCATCCCCGGCGCCTTTTATTTCGACGTCGGCGGCACCTATAATGTGACGAAGGCGGTGACGGCCTATTTCAAGGTCGACAATGTGTTCAATCGCGATCCGGCCCGCTCGCCCTATTTCGTCAACCCGGCGCTCTATGACGTTCTCGGGCGGGTGTACCGCGCGGGCGTGCGCTTCAACTTCTGACGGGAACCCAGACGATGACGATGTCGCGGACGATCGCATCCCTCCTGCTGCTGGCCGCGTCGGGGGCTGCCCTGGCGGCCGACCGGCCGGGCAGCAACCCGATCATCCGCGACCGCTTCACGGCGGACCCCGCGCCGCTGGTCGTGGGCGATCGGCTGTACCTCTATGTCGGGCATGACGAGGCGCAGCGGGACGAGATGTTCAACATGAAGGAGTGGCTGGTCTATTCCACCACTGACATGAAGACATGGACGCCGCACGGGCCGATCATGAACGTGCACGACTTCAAATGGGCGAAGAAGGACGCCTGGGCCAGCCAGGCGATCTATAAGAACGGCAAATACTGGTTCTACGCCGCGGTCGAGCATGACAACACCCATCCGGGCAAGGCGATCGCGGTCGCGGTCTCGGACAAGCCGACCGGGCCGTTCGTCGATGCCAAGGGATCGGCGCTCATCACCAATGAGATGACGCCCAAGGGCACGCATAGTTGGGAAGACATCGACCCGACCGTGATGACCGATGACGACGGCACGACCTGGATCGCCTGGGGCAATCGGCAATGCTATATCGCGAAGCTGAAGCCCAACATGATCGAGATCGATGGCCCGATCACCGAGATCACGCCGCCCCATTTCGAGGAAGGGCCGTGGCTGCACAAGCGGGGCAAGCTCTATTACCTGACCTATGCCTCGCTCGACCGGACGACGCAGCGGGATGAGCATGTCTCCTATGCTACCGCAACCTCGCTCAAGGGGCCGTGGACCTATCGCGGGCTGCTGACCGGTTCGGGCAAGTACAGCTTCACCATCCATCCCGGCATCGCGGACTTCAAGGGCAACTCCTATCTGTTCCTGCACAATGCCAACTTGGCCATCGGCGATCAGAGCGGTGCGATCGGGCGGCGCGCGGTGACGGTCGAGCGGCTTTACTACAATCCTGACGGGACGATGAAGCCGGTGGTACAGACCGAAGCCGGTGTGACAGCGTCGGCGCGGTAGGGGGTGGACCCTATTTTTATTTCCATTCCTCCCCTGCAAGGGGAGGGGGACCATGCGCAGCATGGTGGAGGGGTGTCCTGCTATCGAGAGGGCGACACCCCTCCGTCAGGCCTGCGGCCTGCCACCTCCCCTTGCAGGGGAGGAATAAAGTTACGAACGCGGCGGGGCCGTGGAGTCGCGTTCGATCAGCTGATGCTCCAGCACCGTGACGCGCGGCTGGCCATTCGGCGCCGGAACCCCGCCGCGAATTTCCTGGATCAGCCGTTGCAGCGCCTCGGTCGCCAGCGCGCGGACGGGCTGGTGGATGGTGGTCAGCGGCGGCCAGAGCGTCGTCGCGGCGGTGCTGTCGTCGAAGCCCACCACCGTCAGGTCGCCCGGCACGTCCAGATGCCGCCGATGCGCGACCGAGACGATCGCGGCGGCCATGTCGTCGTTGCTGGCGAAGATCGCGGTCGGCGGGTTTTCGCCGCCCAGCAGGTCCTCGCCCGCCGAAAGGCCCGAGGCATAGCTGTAATCGCCCCGGACGACCCGCGTATCCAGCCCGCCTTCCTCCTCGACCGCACGGCGAAAGCCCGCCAGGCGCTCGATACTGGCCGACTGGCCGGGATTGCCATGGACGAAGCCAATGCGGCGATGGCCCAGGCCGATCAGGTGGCGGGTCATGTCATAGGCGGCACGGGCATTGTCGATCCAGACGGACACGGCATCGGGCGCGACGCCGCCGATGACCGCCATGGGCAGCCCCGCCTCGCGGATGATATCCCGCACGAAGTCGGACTCGCCCAGCGGCGGCGCCAGCATGACGCCCGCGATCCGCTGCGCGATCAGCCCCTCGATCGCCTCGCGCGTCGGCGGGCGGCCCTGTTCGCCCTTGAGCAGGAACAACTGCGCCGCACGGGTCGAGGCTTCCTCGAACACGCCGACCAGCAGCTCGCTCATGAAGGCGGCGCTGGGGTTGGAATAGATGACCCCGATGCGGATCTCGCTCGACGTGACCAGGCTGCGCGCCATCAGATTGGGCGTGTAGTTCAGCCGCTTGATGACCTCGCGGACATGCACCCGCACCTCGTCGCGCACGCCCGCATCGCCGTTGATGACGCGCGAGACGGTCATGGGCGAGACGCCGGCCTCCTTGGCCACGTCGATGATGGTCACGCCGCGCGGGCGCTTTCGGATCTTGGTCAAGGTCATCCTGTCCCGTCATCGGGCTTCACGCTATGCCGATGCTCAGCCACAGCCGTGCCCCGGCAGGCCGCATCAGGTCAATGGGAACGACATATGCCGAACAGGCCGAAGGACCGCATGTGAAGGGTTTTCCCTATATTCGCTGGACGATCATCGCGCTGTTCGTGGGCGCGATGGTCATCAACTATCTGACGCGCAGCATCCTGGGCGTCGCCGCGCCCGCGATCATGGCCGAACAGCATATCAGTTCGGAACAATATAGCTGGATCACCGGCGCGTTTCAGTTCGGCATCATGTTCCAGCCGGTGGCGGGCTATCTGCTCGACCTGATCGGGCTGAAGATCGGTTTCACTCTGTTCGTCGCGGTCTGGTCGTGCATCACCATCGGGCATGGCTTCGCCAATGGCTGGCTGGGCTTTGCGGGGCTTCGCGGCGCGCTGGGGCTGGTCGAGGGATCGGCGCAGCCCGCGGGCATGAAGGTCGTCGCAGAATGGTTCCCGGCGCGCGAGCGCGGCGTGGCGGGCGGCATCTACCAGATCGGGGCGTCGTTCGGCGCGGTCTTCGCGCCGCCGCTCGTCGCCTGGGCGGTGTTCCATCACAGCTGGCGTGCGGCGTTCTTCGTCGCGGGCGGCTTGGGTCTGCTCTGGGTGCTGGCCTGGCTGTTCTGGTATGCGCCGCTCGCCCGCCACCGGGCGCTGTCCGCGCGCGAGCGGACGTTGATCGTCGAGGGGCAGGAGGCCGCGCTTGTCAAGCAGCGCCGCCGTCCGCCGCTGGGCGAGCTGCTGCGCCGTCGCAATCTTTGGGCGATCGCGGCGGCGCGGTTCCTGGCCGATCCGGTCTGGGGCATGTTGTCGCTGTGGATGCCGCTCTACCTCGTCCAGGCGCGGCATTTCGACCTGACCCAGATCGCGCTGTTCGCGTGGTTGCCCTTCCTCGCCGCTGATCTGGGCTGCCTGTTCGGCCCTGCGGTCGTCGCCTTCCTGCAACGACGCGGCGTCAACCTGATCGACGCGCGGCGCGGGGCCTTTACGCTGGGTGCGGTGCTGATGACCGGTATGATGTTCGTCGGGAGTGTGAGCAGCCCCGTCGCCGCCGTCGCGCTGCTGTGCCTGGGTGGTTTTGCGCATCAGACGCTGTCGGTCACCGTCATTACGCTCTGCTCCGACCTGTTCCCGCAGGATCAGGTCGCGACCGCGACCGGCGTGTCGGGGACGGCGGCCAATCTGGGCGTGCTGATCTTCACCCTGACGCTCGGCTCGCTGGTCGATCAGGTCGGCTATCAGCCTTTCTTCATCCTGCTCGGCCTGCTCGATCTGGCCGGTGCCGCTCTCCTCTGGACCTTGGTACGCAAACCCGCATGACCCCGAACAATCCTATCCTGCCGGGCTTCAACCCCGACCCCTCGATCGTGCGCGTCGGCGAGGATTATTATATCGCGACCTCGACCTTCGAATGGTATCCGGGCGTCCAGATCCACCACAGCCGCGATCTGGTGAACTGGACGCTGGTCGCCCGGCCGCTGAACCGGGCGAGCCAGCTCGACATGCGCGGCAATCCGGACTCCTGCGGTGTCTGGGCGCCGGACCTCACCTACGCCGACGGGCGTTTCCACCTGATCTTCACCGATGTGAAGCGCTATGGCCGCACCACCGTCGACGGCGCCAAGGGCGCGTCACTGCGCGACTTCCACAATTACTGGGTATCGAGCGACCGGATCGATGGCGAGTGGTCCGATGCCGTCCACCTCAACAGCAGCGGCTTCGACCCCGCGCTGTTCCATGACGAGGACGGGCGCAGCTGGCTGCTCAACATGCTGTGGGACCATCGGCCCGACCGCAAGCGCTTCGCCGGGATCGTGATCCAGCAGATGGACATGGCCACCGGCCAGTTGCTGGGCGAACGCCGACACATCTTCGAGGGGACGCCGCTGGGCTTTACCGAGGGGCCGCATCTCTACAAGCACGACGGCTGGTATCACCTGCTGGTCGCGGAGGGTGGCACGGAGCGGGGCCATGCCGTGACTATGGCGCGTTCGCGCGATCTGTTCGGTCCCTATGAGGTGCATCCCGACGGTCCGGTGCTGACCGCGCGCCATACCCCCGACGCACCGCTGCAACGCACCGGCCATGGCGATCTGGTCGAGACACCGGATGGCGAGACGTGGATGGCCTATCTCTGCGGCCGTCCGCTGCCCGCCAGCAATCGCTGCGTTTTGGGGCGTGAGACGGCGATCCAGCGGATGGAATGGGGCGCGGACGGCTGGCTGCGCTGTGCCGAGCCGACCCCGGTCGCGGCTAACCCTGCGCCGGTCGAGGCACTCGATCGGTTCGACGGCCCGACGCTTCCCGCCGCCTTCCAATGGCTTCGCACGCCCGAGCCCGAGTATATCTTCAGCCTGACCGACCGTCCCGGCCATTTGCGGCTGTTCGGGCGCGAGACGATCGGCAGCCATTTCGAGCAGGCGCTGGTCGCCCGTCGCCAGACCGCCTTCCGCTATGACGTGCGCACGCTGGTCGATTACGAGCCCGAGCATTTCCAGCAGGCCGCCGGGATCGTGGCCTATTACAACAGCACCAAATATCATTTCCTCCAGATCACGGCAGGGGATGCGGGCGAGAAGCTCATTCAGGTCCTGTCGGTCCTCCCGAACGGCGAAGGACAAAGCCTGATGGGCCCCGCCGTCTCGGCTCCCCCAGGCCAGGTCGAATTGCGGGCGGTGGTCGATCATGAGGCATTGCGCTTCGCCTTCCGATCCGAAAGGGCGACGGAATGGACGTGGCTGCCCCAGCGTTTCGACGCCTCCATCCTGTCGGATGAGGCGACGCTGGCGGGTCTGCCCAATTTTACCGGCGCCTTTGTCGGCATGGCGTGTCAGGATATGAGCGGTTCGGGTTACCCGGCCGACTTCCACTATTTCCATTATGTCGAGCGGCTTGACGACGATTGATCGGATCGCTGGAATGATTGGCCAGACCAATATGGACAGGCCGCTTTCCAGCGGTTAAGCTTGCCCCAGACACCGGCGCCGCGATGCGTACGGAGAGGCTAGGGGAGTGACGGGCTTGCGGGTACGCAATCTGCGCTGGTGGATCGTCGCGCTGATCTGCGCGGGGACGATCGCCAATTATCTGGCGCGCAACAGCCTGGGCGTTCTCGCGCCCGAGCTGAAGTCGGCGCTCCACATGTCGACGCAGCAATACAGCTATGTCGTGGGCGCGTTCCAGCTCTGCTATACGATCATGCAGCCGGTGGCGGGGGCGTTCATCGACCGGTTCGGCCTGCGTGCCGGGTTTGCGCTGTTCGGTCTCGCCTGGTCGGCGGCGAACATGATGCATGCGCTGGCGATCGGTTGGGTCAGCCTGGCCATCTATCGCGGTATATTGGGCCTGTTCGAGTCCGCCGCCATCCCCTCGGGCATCAAGGCGGTGGCCGAGTGGTTTCCGGCGCGTGAGCGGTCGGTCGCGGTCGGCTGGTTCAACGCTGGCACCTCGCTCGGCGCGCTGATCGCGCCGCCGGTGGTGGTGGCGGTGGCGCTCTGGGCCGACTGGCGCACGGCCTTCATCGTCACCGGCGGCGTGGGCATCTTCTGGGCGGCCGCCTGGTACATCTTCTATCGCTCGCCCGACGACCACCCCGCCATCACGCCGGAAGAAAAGGCGATGATCGCGGTCGAAAAGCCCAAGGGGCCGGTCCAGCGCGCAAAGGCGAAGGATATCCTGCGCACCTCGCGCTTCTGGGTGATCGCGGTGCCGCGTTTCCTGGCGGAACCGGCCTGGCAGACCTTCAGCTTCTGGATCCCGCTCTACCTCGCCAGCGAGCGGGGTATGGACCTGAAGCAGATCGCGTTGTTCGCATGGCTGCCCTTCCTGGCGGCGGATGTCGGCGGCATCCTGGGCGGCTATCTGTCGCCCTGGTTGATGAAGCGTGGCGTCACCTTGATCCCGTCGCGGGTCGCGGGTGTGGCCTTGGGCGCGGTGCTGATGATCGCACCGGGGTGCATCGGGCTGGCGGCCAGCCCCTATACGGCGATCGCGCTGTTCTGCATCGGCGGCTTTGCGCATCAGATGATCTCGGGCCTCATAAACACCTTGTCTGCCGACGTGTTCGCCCCCGCCGAGGTCGGCACCGCGAACGGCTTTATCGGCCAGGCGGGCTGGATCGGCGGGCTGCTCTTCTCGCTGCTGATCGGGCAGCTGGCCGATACGGTTGGCTATGCGCCGCTCTTTGCCGTGCTTGCCGTTTTTGACCTGATCGGCGCGGCGGTTCTGATCATCTTCATCCGGCACCTGACGCCTTTTGCCACCACCATCGAGGAGCCCGGCCGATGAGGCGCGCCACCCTGTCCCAGCCGCCCCGCTTCGCTGTCACCGACCATTTGCGCGGGCGCCTGACCCTGACCGCCGATACCGGCGCGGTCGCGCATCTCTTCGTACTGGAGGAGGACGTGATGCGCCTTCTGCTGCTGGCCGAGGGGCATGTAACCAGCCCGCCGAGCTGGGCCATCGCGCCCGGTGCCGAAGATATCGCCGAACCGGGACGCGACCGGATGGACGTGTCGGGCTTTGCCTGTCCCGACTTCACCTGCGAGGAAGCGGACGGCACCCTGATCGTCGCGACAGGGCGGCTGCGCGTCACCCTGACGCTGGATGGCCTGCATGGTCGCTGGGAACAGCGGGCGGGCGAGGGCTGGCATGTCATCACGCGGGACCGCCCGACCCAGGCCTATGATTTCGGCTGGTGGGACGGCCGCGCGCATCACTATGCCGCGCGGACGCCGGGCGAGCGCTTTTATGGGCTCGGCGACCGGACCGGCGACACCGACCGGGCCGGGCGGCGCTTTCGCCTTACCAATGTCGACCCGATGGGTTTCGATGCTGAGACGAGCGATCCGCTCTACAAGTCGATCCCCTATCTGCTGGTCGCCGATGCCGAAGGGCGGTGCCATGGCGAATTTTACGACACTGTCGCCGACGTCACCTTCGACTTGGGGCAGGAGCTGGACAATTATCACGGCCTGTACCGTCATGTCGTGGCGGAGGCGGGGGATGTGGATCGCTGGATCATCGCCGGGCCGGACCCGCTGGCGGTGACGCGGCGCTTTACCTGGCTGACCGGCCGTCCGGCCCTGATGCCGCGCTGGTCGCTGGGCTATTCCGGCTCGACCATGACCTATACCGATGCGCCCGACGCGGCGGCGCAGATGGCGGGGTTTCTGGACCTGTGCGAGCGGCATGATCTGGGCTGCACCTCCTTCCATTTGTCGTCGGGCTATACCTCGATCGGCGACAAGCGGTACGTCTTCCACTGGAACCGCGACAAATTCCCCGATCCCGCCGCCTTCATCGCCTCCTATGCCGAGGCGGGTGTCCGGCTGGTCCCCAACATCAAGCCCGCCCTGCTGCGCAGTCATCTCCGTTATGACGAGGTGGCGGCGGCCGGGCTGTTCGTCGCGGACGCGGACGGCGAGCCGGTCGAGGCGCAGTTCTGGGACGAGGTCGGCAGCTATATCGACATGACGAAGCCCGAGGCGGCGGCCTGGTGGCGCGATCAGGTGACGTCGGCGCTGCTCGACCACGGGATGGAGGCGACGTGGAACGACAATAACGAATATGAGCTGTGGGACCGCCGCGCCATGGTCGACGGCTTCGGCCAGCCCCGCCCGGCGTCGGAGATGCGCCCGGTCCAGCCGATCCTGATGAGCCGTGCGTCGCGCCAGGCACAGGTCGCCGCGCGCCCCGATACCCGGCCTTATGTCGTGACCCGCTCGGGCATGGCGGGGCTGCATCGCTATGCGCAGACCTGGTCGGGCGACAATCGAACCGAGTGGAAGACGATCCGCTACAATGCGCGCCAGTCGATCGGCCTCGCGCTGTCGGGCGTGTCGAACAGCGGCCATGACGTGGGCGGCTTTTCCGGCCCCGCGCCGTCGCCCGAGTTGCTGATCCGCTGGGTGCAGGCGGGGGTGCTGATGCCCCGGTTCAGCATCCATAGCTGGAATGACGATCGCACGGTCAATGAGCCGTGGATGTACCCCGAGGTGCTGCCCGCGATGCACCGCCTGATGGCGTTACGACAGACGCTGATCCCGTTCTTCTACGACCTGTTGCATCGCTATCACGCCGATTACGAGCCGATGGTCCGCCCGCTCTGGGCCGACTTCCCGCAGGACCCGGCCAGCTGGGGCGAACGCGACGAGCACATGCTGGGACCCAACATTCTCGCTGCGCCGGTGATGGATGAAGGGGCGGAGCGCCGTTCGGTACAACTGCCAAGCGGGGTGGAATGGCTCCATGTCTGGACCGGCGAGCGTTTCGCCGGTGGCGCGGCGGCCGATGTCGCGGCACCGCTCAATGGCCCGCCGCCGCTGTTCGCGCGAGCCGGATCGGCGATGCTGGTCGATCTCGCCAAGGGCGGCTGGCGGCCCGAGCCCTATCGTCGCGGGCTGTGGCTCTTCCCACCTTTGACGGGGGCCATCCGCTGGAACGGCAAGGACGATAGCGGCGATGGTCGTGGCCCGGTGACCCGCTGGCATCTGAGCGGCCAAGCCGATGCCGAGCGGGTCGTCGTCACCCTGTCATGCGACGGGGAAGGGAAGGGCGACATGACCCTGCTGCTTCCACCGGGCGACGGTCGGACCCTGATCATAGAGGGGGCGGATGCCATGCCGGTCGAGCATGATGGACGACGAGGTTGTCACCTGACCGTCTGACGTCTCCATCAAATAAGTGGAAGCGTCCGGCCCTGGCCGGGCGCTTTTGCGTATCCGGCGCTGGCCAGTGATGCGCAAATGTCGCACACGTTTGCAATTCTTCTCCGTGTTCGAGCAACGGCGGCATCCGACCTCGTGCAGGTCTAACAACAGCATTGCATTGGTAAGGCCATTCGGTATGTTTGGTTGACAAGGCAAGACCGGCCAAGACCGGCGGCAATGGGAGGGAAGGATGAAGATGCTGCGTTCCACCGTGGCCCTGACGGCGATGATCGTATCGCTGTCCGCGGCCGCCCAAGTTTCGGCTCAGCAGGCGGCACCGTCACCAGCCGATGAGGCGAAGCTGACCCAGGAGGCGCAGGGACAGCCCGGCGGCCCGACATCCAATGTCGCACCCGAACCGGCCAGTGCAGGCGACATCATCGTCACCGCCAACAAGCGCGCCGAGAATGTCCAGCGCGTCCCACTCGCCGTCTCGGTCGTCGCCCCGGCCCAGCTGGCGGCGGCAGGTGTCCGCAACTTTACCGATATCGGCAAGGTCTCGTCCTCGCTGGTCGTCCGCCCGGCCGAGCAGCCGCAGAACTCCAACATCTCGCTGCGCGGCGTCGGCACCTTCGCCTTCGGTATCGGCGTCGAGTCGAGCGTTGCCGTGCTGGTCGACGAAGTGCCGCTGGCCTTCCAGGCGCGCGCCTTCACCGATCTGCCCGACGTCGAGCGGATCGAGGTGCTGCGCGGCCCCCAGAGCACGCTCTACGGCAAGTCGGCCTCGGCCGGTCTGGTCAATCTGATCACCCGCAACCCGACCTCGGAACTGCGCATCCGCGCCAATGCGGTCGCGACGACCGATCGCGAGCAGGGCATCAATTTCAGCGTCTCCGGCCCGATCAACGAGCAACTCGGCTATGTCGTGTCGGCCGCGTACAACAACTGGGACGGCAATATCCGCAACTTGTTCAACGGCAAGCGGGTCAATGGCCGCGAGACGCTGAACCTGCGCGGCAAGCTGCGCTGGGAGCCGACCGATACGGCCGCGCTCGTCATCTCGGGCAATTACGTCAACGGCAACACCACGGTCGGTCGGCCCTTCCTGTTGTTCGGACAAAATGCCCGGCTGCGTGGCACCGCCGGGCTGACCCCATCGGCGGTGCTCCCCGGCGTCGTGGTCGGGCCGGACAACCAGACGATCAGCAACAATTACAACTCGCGCACCAAATATGAGGGCGGCGGCGGCTATATCCGGGGCGAGTTCGGGATCGGGTCGCTGAACCTCGTCACGATCAGTTCCTATGACCGTTTCCACCTGAACGACTATCTCGATCATGACGACACGTCCGCACCCGGCAATCTGGGCAAGAACACCCAGATCGGCGTCTTCAATTCCGAGCAGGTGACCGAGGAAGTCCGGCTGCAATCCGATGCCGACAAGCCGTTCCGCTATACGGTCGGGTTGTACGGCGCGAATGTGAAGTTCAACCGCCCGTTCCAGCGCGGGCCGTATTTCTCGCTCGCCAATTGGTACGCCACGTCGCAGTCGCGCCAGGTCGCGGCCTTTGCGCAGGTCGACTGGACGATCGTACCCGACCTGACCTTCACCGGCGGCGGGCGCGTCCAGAACGAGCGGGTCAGCTATACTTTCCGTGACAATCTGGCGGGCACGGCCTTTGCGGGGCATGCCAGCGACACCGCGGGGACCTATCGCGGTACGCTGCGCTATGATTTCAGCCCGACCGTCAACGGCTTCGTGACCTATGCGACTGGTTACAAGGGCCAGACCTACGACCTGACCACCGGCTTCAACCGCAACCGTGCGCTGGCCGGGCCGATCCGTCCTGAAAAGTCGCGGGACAAGGAAATCGGCATTCGCAGCCAGTTCCTCAATCGACGCCTGACCGCCAATGTCACGCTGTTCGACACCAATTACCGCGACCTTCAGGCCCAGACCATCGAGACACTGGCGGACGGCACCTCCAACTATCGCCTGACCAATGTCGGCAAGCTCAACACCAAGGGTGTCGAGTTCGAAGGATCGATGCGGTTCAGCGACAGCTTCAACCTGGGCGGCGCGGTCACCTATCTGGACGCAAAATATACCGAGTTCGGTGTGGCGCAATGCTACCCGCTGCAGACGGCGGCGCAGGGCTGCACCGGCTCCCCGGCCAGCCAGAACCTGACCGGCACGACCGCAATCCAGGCGCCCAAGTGGAAGTTCAACGCCAATCTGGATTATTCCCCGCGCCTGACCGCGACGACGCGCGGGGTCGCGCAGGTGAACTGGCAATATCAGAGCAGCCTCTATTTCCAGGCGCGCGATCCGCAGACCTTCCAGCCCGCCTTCAGCATCGTCAATGTCGGTCTGGGCGTCCGCGAGGAGGATCGCCGCTGGGAGCTGGTCGCCTTCGTCAACAACCTGTTCGACAAGCAATATTACGGATCGCTGGTGAACACGGCGGGCAATTTCGGCAACAACGTCGCGACCCAGGCGGTGCTGCCGCGTGACTTCCGCCGCTATGCGGGTATGCGCCTCGGCCTGAACTTCTGATGCGTCGGATCGGTCTAGGGCTGGGGCTGGCCGTGGCGGTGCTCGCCGTCGCGGCCACCGCGCAACGGCCGGGGGAAGGGCAGGGCGATGCCCCGGCCCGGCCGCCGGTCGATGCGCCCGAACTCGCCCGGCTGGGCCGCTATCCGGTCGGCGTGCAGCGCAGCCGGTTCGTCCAGCCGGGACAGGCCGATCCGCTTCAGGGCAGGGACCGGCCCGCCATCGTCGATCGGGAACTGCCGCTGCTGATCTGGTATCCTGCGGCCTCGGCGGGGCGGGGGACCACCTACAAGACGGCCTTGTCCGGCGAGGATGGCCGGGACGTGGCCTTCGACCTGCCCGGACTGGCCTCACCCGCTCGCCCGGTCGCGGCGGGTCGTTTCCCGCTGGTGATCCTGGCGCATGGCTATGGGAACACGCCCGAGGTCCTGTCCTGGCTGGGCGAGAATCTGGCGAGCAAGGGCTATGTCGTGGTCGCCCCGGCCTTTCGCGATCCGCCGATCAGCATCCGCACCGATGCCGCCCGCGCCGGACCCATCGCCCGGCGGCCGCTCGACATCGCCTTCGTCACTGCCGAGGCACAGGCCCGCGCGGAGAAGCGTCAGGGCATATTCGCGGCCGCCGATCCGACGCGAACCGCGCTGATCGGCTATTCGATGGGCGGTTACGGCGTGCTGACGGTCGGTGGCGCACCGCTGAACCCCGGCATGGGCAGGCTCAGCCGGGGCATCCTCACCCCCTATGCCGCCGATCGGGCGGGCGAATTGCGGGCGAAACATCTGAAAGCCATCGTCGCGCTCGCCCCCGCCGCCCGCTTTGGCGACGTGCCGATCTGGACAGAAAAGGGCGTGGGCGCGGTGCCCGTGCCGACGCTGATCGTCGTCGGCGATCATGATCGGGTCGTCGGGCACGAGGCGGTTCGCGCGCTGTTCACCGCGCCCGCACCCTCCCCGCGCTACCTGCTGACCTTCGCCCAGGCGGGGCACAGCATCGCGCTGGCCCCTGCACCTCCGGCAATGCGGCAGCGCTTCTGGGACATGGACTGGTTCGAGGATGCGGTGTGGCGCAAGGACAGGCTGCTGCCCATCCAGACCCATTTGATCACCGCCTTTCTCGACCGCTATGTGAAGGGCGAGACGGGCATGGACGCCTATCTGAACGGCCTGACGGTGCAGTCGGACGCGGGCCGCTGGTCGGACGCGCCGGTCGGCCGGGTGGCGCAGTACAGTCCGGGCCCGCCCGCCTCGACCGTGTGGAAGGGTTTCCAGCCGGGCCGTGCGGTCGGCATGAGCTTCGAATATCGCCCCGCCACCGGCTGGCGATGAGCGCGCGCGCGATCTAGATTGACGACAAGGGCTGGCGGTCAGGGCCGGCCGAATGACGGGAGAGCGGTATGATGGGCAGGACCATGTGGCGATATGCCGTGGCGGGCATGATGCTGGCCACGGGCGCGCCGCTCTTCGCGCAGGATGCCGCGCCTCGGCCCGGCCCCGTTCTCGCGGCGGCCGATCTGCGCGACGGCACCGACCTGTCCGGCCCCTGGCATTATTCGATCGACCCATTTCGCTCAGGGATTTCGGGCTTCCATGGCGGCATGCCCGACAGCGGGCAGCAGCGTTGGAAAGATGTCGACGTTCGTGCCGAAATGGCGAAGGACAGCCGCGTCCTCTACGAGTTCGACCTGCCCCATTCGCCACTGACCTCGCTGCCGTCGTCCTGGCTGACCCAGGCGCCCGAGCTTCGCCATTATGACGGGCTGATGTGGTATCAGCGGACCTTCGCCGCCCCCGCCGTCCGCAAGGGCCGTTATTTTCTTCGGTTCGGTGCGGCCAATTACGCGACCATCGTCTATCTGAACGGCAAGCCGGTCGGAAAGCATGAGGGCGGCTTCACGCCCTTCGCCTTCGACGTGACCGGGCTGCTGCGCGAGGGCCAGAACCAGGTTACGGTCGGCGTCGACAGCCAGGCGACCGAGGCGACCGTGCCGCCGCCCGTCACCGACTGGGAGAATTATGGCGGCATCACCCGCCCGGTCCGGTTGATCCAGACGCCCGATACCTATGTCGACGATGCCTGGGTCCGTCTGACTCGCGACGGACGCATGGCGGTGGACGTACATCTCGACGGTCCGCAGGCGGCGAACCGGCCGGTGCGGCTGCGTATCGCCGAACTGGGGCTGGACCGGGCGGGGACGACCGACGCCCATGGCGACTGGCGCGCGACGATGGCCGCCCCTCGTGCACTGGTCCGCTGGTCGCCCGCGCGGCCCCGGCTCTATGATGTGGCGGTGACGGCGGGCGAGGATCAGTGGCGCGACCGGATCGGTTTCCGCACCATCGAGCGACGCGGGGCCGACATCCTGCTCAACGGCAAGCCCATTTTCCTGCGCGGCATTTCGATGCACGAGGAGGAACTGGGCGTTGATCCCACCCGCGCCATGACCCCGGCCGCCTCGCGCGCGCTGCTCAGCGAGATCAAGGACGGGCTGCACGGCAATTTCGTCCGGCTGGCCCATTATCCGCATTCCGACGTGACGGTGCGGTTGGCCGACGAACTCGGCCTGATCGTCTGGAGCGAGGTGCCCGTCTATTGGCGCGTGGCCTGGTCCAACCCCGACACGCTGAACCGCGCGCGGACGATGCTGGTGGAGAATATCCTGCGCGATCGCAACCGCGCCTCAATCGCGATCTGGAGCGTCGCCAACGAGACGCCCGTGACCGACGCGCGCAACGTCTTTCTCCGCACGCTGGTCGGCGATGTCCGTCGGCTGGACGATACGCGGCTGGTCAGCGCTGCGCTGCTGGTCGAGCGGGGGGAGGGCGCGGATCACCCGGTCATGACCCTCGCCGATCCGCTGGCCGACGCGCTCGATGTCATGGCGATCAATACCTATAATGGTTGGTACACGCAGGACCGCCTGACCGATCTGGCGCGCAGCGAATGGCGGGTGCCCGCTGACAAGCCGCTGATCTTCTCTGAATTCGGCGCCGATGCCCGGGCGGGTTTCCACGATCCGGCGAACAAGCAGAAATTCTCCGAGGATTTTCAGGCGGATTATTACCGCGCCACTTTGGGCATGGCCGACCATGTGCCGACCCTGCGCGGCATGTCGCCGTGGATCCTCAAGGACTTCCGCTCGCCGCGCCGCCAGAATCCCGATTTCCAGCAGGGCTGGAACCGCAAGGGCCTGATCTCCGAGACCGGGCAGCGCAAGGAGGCGTTCGGCGTGCTGAGCGACTATTACGCGACAAAGGCCGAGCGGTGACAGGCGGGATTCCAAACGCTTGAGCCCGAAAGCTGGGCTACGGCGTTAACCCCACCATGACCCAGGACGACGAAAAATGGATGCGCATGGCGATCGAGGTGGCGCGGTCGAAGGGTTCCGATCCCTCGACCTCGCCGCTCGGATCGGTCATCGTGCTGGACGGCAAGGTGATCGCGGCCGAGCGCAACCAGACCGAGGAACTCCCCGACGCCACCGCCCATGCCGAAATGATGGCGATCCGCCGCGCCTGCGAAGGGGAAGGCGAACTCGAACTGCGCGGCGCGACGCTTTACTCGACGCTGCAACCCTGCGGCATGTGTACGATGGCGTCGATCTGGTCCAAGGTCGAGCGGGTCGTGTACGGCGCGGGCCGCGACGACGTCCACCCGATGTATTTCGAGGCACGGCATGTCGACACGCTGGGCTTCATCGCGGATGCCTATCGCGACGACATCGTGATCGAGGGCGGCTGCCTGCGCCAGGAATGCGCGGCCCTTTATTACCCGCCCGACGCCGATCTGTCGGAGGAGGAACAGGCCAACCTCTGAAATTCCCCTTGCACCCGCCGCCCCGCTTCCCCTAAGGGCAACTCCCTGTCGGGGAGTGGCGCAGTCTGGTAGCGCGCCTGCTTTGGGAGCAGGATGTCGCAGGTTCGAATCCTGTCTCCCCGACCATCCGCATCTAAGTCTCTGATTTTGCGTCTTAACGATGGCGATCAGGGACGGTTGTACCCCCGACTGTACCCCTCGCTGTACCCCTTGGGGTGGCGGAATGGGCTTTTCGAACGTGGCGCTGCGCGGCAGTCGCTATTGGTGGCGCAAGAAAATGACGGTCGCCGGCGTGCGGTTAACGCTGGCGTTACCCATCGGTGCGATGAGCTTTATGGACGCGCGGGTGATCGCCTTGCGTCTTGGTTCGGCGGCGGAAACATTACGCATGGGGTATGGCGAGCGGTCGACGGGTGTCAGCCCGGATCAACTCAAAAAGGTGTTCAGCGACGCACTGCGCTGGCAGTTGAAGCGCATTCTCGAGGATCAGGTCGCCAGCAGCACTCCCGCCGTCGATCATGCCAGCCTCAACTCCCGCTATGCCGAGGCCTGGACCTTCCTGTCCAAGCGCGGGGTCGACGCGAAATGGACGCTCGACGACCTTGATCGCCTGACCGCCAACGGTTGGAACCTGTCCGACGCCAAGGCCGTCGCCGACACGGTCTTTGACCTTCAGGGTGGAAGCCCTGTCTCCGGCGAGCAGATCGGCACTTATGTCGAAAATTTCGGTATCGCGCCGACGGCGGCAAATCTGGACAAGATGCGCCGTACCATCTGCGCCGCCAAGGCCGTTGCGTGTCGGAAGGCGACGGCGAACCTGTCCCTGGAAGAGGATTTGCCCGCTGAATGGATCGACGACGCGCTTGCGGACGATACGCCATTCGCATGGGAAACGACGTCGGTCCCGCCACCTCAGCCGTCCAAGCCGCAACCGACCAGCCCGGTCGAGCAGGTGGCAGTCCAGCCGGTGCCGGCCAAGGCGAAGCAACGCCTCGTCGACGCCGCCGACGCCTGCATCGCAGTCCATGAACGCCAGCGCGCGTGGGACGCAGTCACGATCCAGCAGGTTCGAACCGCTGTCCGCCTGTTCGACTATGCGTGCGGCGGCGACGTCTTCATAGAGGATATCACGCAGGAGCATGTGACTGACTTCACTGACCTGTGCAGCACCCTGCCCAACCGCTGGGGCCGTACAACCGAGGAACGCGTGGGCGGGATTGCGGCGAGCTTGGCACGGGCCAAGACCATGCCGGAGAAGATGCTCGGCATTTCCCAAGTTACGATCAACAAGCATATCAGTTGGATCATGGCCGTCCTTCATCACGCCGCAGGTGCGAACAGGGAGAAAGGCCATCGTCCCGCCGAAGCGATCGACTTCAAGACGGCCCGGAAAGGCGTCGGCAAAAAGGCACGTCAACAGCAAAAGCGTGATCGGGAGAGGCGCGCGAACTGGACGAAGCAGGAAGTTCGCCGGCTGCTGTCGGCCCCGATCTGGACCGGGGCGGCCGGGATCGATCGCCGCCTGACGCCCGGAAGCGAGATCCTGCACGATGCTTGGTACTGGCTGCCGCTCATGCTGCCGCTCTATGGCGGTCGCAGCTCGGAGCTGGCCGGGTTGCCGCTTAGCGATGTGCATGAAGACGAACTGATTCCATATCTACAGATCGATTTCACGGAAGACCGTGGGCTGAAGAATGTTCAGTCCATCCGCAAGCTGCCGATCCATCCGGAGCTGATCCGGCTGGGCTTCATCGAATATGTCCACGCGATCCGTGCGGCGGGCTGCACCATGTTGTTTCCAGACATGGCATCGCCGGGCAGTTCCAGCTTCGCCAGCACCTTCTACAAGAGCATCTTCAATCCGTGGAGAAAATGGGCGTTCCCCAACGGAACGCCCTGGCGGCATCAGGCGGGCGGCGCTTGGAAGGACAAGGACGTCCACAGCTTCCGCGGTACGGCCACGTCGATCCTGAAGGGCGTCGTTCCGGACAGCGTCCGCTGCGACATCTTCGGCCATGAAGGCGAGACCGAGACAGCCAGAACCTATGACGACGAGGCGGAACTGTCGATCAAGCTGGAGGCGTTGAAACACCTGACGCCACTGACCGCGCATATCCAGCCGAGTCTGCCGATCCGCATTCGCCCGGCGAACCGACTGAGGTTCGGAGTGCGTACGCCCAGTCGCCTTGACCGGCCGAAAGCGGACAAGACGAAGTGAACAGTGTTTTGCACAGGGTTTTTGCTTCCACACTGATCGCCGCTTGAGATTGTTAACGCATCCGGCTTAGGGTCGAGGCGTTCGCCAGCAGGCGGACCGAGGCGTGGAAACCTCGTCAGTAAGTAGCCGTACGCCCGGCCCGAATCCTATTCGGCCGGGGAGCGGGCGTGTATGTCCAAGGCACAAGCCCAAAGACGCTCGCGCCTGTCTTACTGCAGGTTTCCAATCTCCGGCTCACGGGCCGGCACCGCCTCGTTTCTACAGGGCGGTGCCGCCGGCTGGGAAGGCCGATCGGCACCACGCGGACGGGGGTTCGGGCGTGGGTGCAGTTATCGGGAGCCGCAATAGACGGCTTACCATCATCAGGAGTTCGACGGCCGCGTCGGTGACGCTGCTACTCGCCGCATGCGGTGGAGGCGGTGGAGGCGGTGGCATCAATTCTTCCGGGTCGATCCCGACACCCAGTCCGGCACCGTCACCGACTCCCACGCCGTCGCCGACATCAATATCATCCGCCAGCAGCGCGGAGTATCAAGCATCGGGTTCGGTCGTGTCCGCTAAAGCTGCCTATGCCTATGATCAAGGGATCGCCGGCAAGGGCGTGACGATCGCGATCCTCGACACCGGCATCGATACCTCCGGCCGCGAATTCGCCGGGCGCATTTCGCCGGACAGTACGGCCTTCGACCAGAAGATTGCCCGCTGCGGCACCTGCGCCGCTGAGACGATCCGCTTCGAAGTGAAGGATGTGATTGGTCACGGCACAAGGGTCGCTGGCGTCGCCGCCGGTGCCCGCGACGGCAATGGCATTCAGGGTGTGGCGCCTGATGCCACGATCCTGGCGCTCAAGATCAGCGGGCCGGACATGTCGAACGTGACGCCCACATCCGGCGCCGTGCCGGAAGGAAGTGGGCCGAACCCCGCGCTGCTTGCGCCCGCCATCCGCTACGCTCTCGAGAAGGGGGCGTTCGTCATCAACCTGAGCGCTAACGGAAGCGTCGCCGGACAGCAGGCGATCGACCAGCGTGCGGCGATGGACGCCGTGCGACAGGCCGACCGGCTATTCGTACAGTCCATCTCAAATTTCACCGACGAAGACAGCTTCACCGGTCAATTCGCCGAAAACCTCATCGGCACAGATCGTGCCAACAAGGACTGGTTCCTGTTTGCGATCGGCGTCGACCGCAACGGCAATCCGCGTAGCGCCAACGGAAGCCCAAGCCCGCTCGCCGATCGCATGATCGCGGCGGGCGGCAACGCTGTGCAGACCATGGATGAAAGCGGCGCGATTGTGACGGTGACCGGCAACAGCTTCGCTGCTCCCGCAGTCGCCGGTGCGGCGGCGCTCCTCAAGCAATATTGGCCGCAGCTTGGCGGCAAGGCGATCAGCCGCATCTTGCTCGACACCGCCACCGACGCCGGTGCGCCGGGCGTCGATCCGATCTTTGGCGCGGGCATTCTCAACATCGAAAAGGCGATGCAGGCGCAGGCGCCTGCTGCTGCCTTCGCGGCCGCGCAGACCGTATTGGCCCGCTACTCCTCGCTTACCGTCTCGGGTCCGTTCGGTGGTGGCGCCGGTGCGGCGGCGTTGGGCGACAAGGTCTCCGGCATGACAGTGCTCGACCGTTATGGCCGGGACTTCCACATGACGGGTGCATCCGGCATCCGCGCGCAGAGCTCTGGGCTCTTGGCCGGTGCGATGCTGACGCCGGTCGATCCGCCTTGGCTGACGCCTAACCCGAACGATGCAAGGTTCGGCTTTGTATCGCCGGCGACGACCACGGGTTATTGGCAGGGCGCGCGATCCAACCGCCCGGCTTTTGCCTCCTTTTCTCCGGCACGGGGGCAGACGGTCACGCTGGGCGCGAACGTCGCGATCGGCCAAAGTGCCGCCATTGCCGGATCGCCGTTGCGCGGGATCGGCGCGACACCGGTCGGAATGACGTCGAGCTGGACCGGCTCGGGCTGGTCGGCATCGTTCGCCTCCGGCACGTCGCGTGATCGTCGGACCGGGCAGCGCACCGTCGCAATAACAACGCCGCTGGGAATCGGGCTGGAGCTGACCAACCTCGCCGAGCGTGGCCGCGTGCTGGGGCTGAGCGGCGGTCCCGACCTCGGGTTGGAGGGGGCCTCCACCACGATGGCGACGCTGACGATTCGGCGGACCGTTGCCGGACTGGTGCTGTCCGCGCGGGCGACAACTGCCAATACCCGCGTGCGCGGTGGGTCCAAACTGATGCGCTTCGACCAGCCGGTGCTTGGCACCGCTTACGCGGTCGAGGGTGCACGCGGCCTGCTCGGCGGCGTCGCGACGCTTGGCCTGTCCTCGCCGCTCCGCGTCGAGCGTGCGCGGGCGACCATGGTGCTGCCAGTCACCTACGACCTGATGTCGGGGGCGCTGGCGACGCGGACAGCGGTGGTCGATCTGGCCCCATCAGCGCGTGAACTCGACATCGAACTGGGCTGGTCGGCGGCACTGTCGCCGACCTCCTCGGTGCGGTTCGGCATCGCCCGCGCTTTCGATGCCGGCCATGTTGCAGGTGCGACCGACACGGCAGGCTTCGTGACGCTGGTGCTGCGATGACCTGCCACCTCGCCGCACGCGCACCACCTCCGGGCTGATGCCGCCAGCCAGCAGGAACACCCATGACAGTCAGGACTGCGACGCCGGGACGGCTCCCCGGCGAACGATGTCGCGCGTCCGCGGAACAGGAAAACGCAAGATGATCAAGACAATGACGATCCCCACCATGCTGTTGCTGGCGGTAAGCGGCACGGCCAGCGTACCGAGCGTAGCACAGCCGCTGGAGACGGCGCTCAATTCGGTCAAGACGTTCGACATTGCCGGTATCCGCCCCGGCATGAAGGCCGCCGACGCGGTGGCGCTGCTGCGAAGGACCGGTTGGACGGTGAGCGCTGATCCCGGCAACAGCTGGTTGGAAGTCGTGGAGGAAGCAGTTGCCAGACGGCGCAATGAGATACCGCCGACGTCCGCCCGATCCGGCGTTTACGCTTACAACGCCGCTAAGGGCGAAGAGACTGTCCGGGCCAACATTGTCCCCACGCCGGACGGTGGCCGGGTTGGCATAGTCCAATATCGGGCGCCGCAGGCTGGCCGCAGCCACGAGCAGATTCGCGCCGAAGTGATCTCTCGTTACGGCCCATCGATCTATGGCCCGCGCCAACGGGTACTGATCGCACCCCAGGGCAAGCTTGGCGACACGATGTCGCTCGAGGTGGACTCGACCGGCATGCGCCTGACGCTGTCGCCAAGCAGCGCGGCGGATCGTGAAGCCCGCGCGCTGGTCGACCGGGCGGTCACTGCCCGGCTCGGCGCGGTCGGCACATCTTTTTAAGCGGAGCGGCAGATGCCCTACCTCATTGGCATGATCCTCGGCGATTTGCTCGGTCGGATCGGGTTTTTCCGCGCGGCGGGCGCAGCGCTGCTGTTGGGCGCGGTCGGGTTCCTCGCCTATCGTCTGGTTGCGGCGAACCTCGACCCTGCGATGGCCTATGGCGCTGCCGTGGCTGCGCCGCTGACCTTGTTCGGCTGGGCAATCTGGCATCCGGCGGCGTCGCGCTTCCGGCTATGGATCGTCGACGGCGTCTATCTTGCCGCGCGGCTGGCGATGTGGTGGGCCGGCATCGCTTTCGTCCTCGGTCTCGTTGCTGCTGGCTTCCGTATCGACCGCTGGCTGGCGGGGGAATGGCCGCAGGCGGCAACCGCCGGGTTCTTCTGGCTGGTGCAGCGGGCGCTGGGCGCGCAGGTCGCCCGCTCGCACCGGATTTTGGGCGAGCGCAGCGTCATCGAGCTCGATGCATGAGGGGGCCGCTGACGCTTCGGATCGTCGCGGCGCTGGTGCCGGTGCTGACGTCCATCGCCACAGTGGATGCGGCACCTCGCCCTGCGGTGCTGGAGGCAACGACGGGGGCGGATTGGCGGGCGGCTGGCCTTGATGGTACCGGCTGCTACTGGTCGCCCCGCCGGGGCGGACCGATCCACTTCGTCGCTGCTGGGGACAAGGCGATGACCAAGGTTGGCGGTCGCATCGTCATCCTTAAACCGCGACGCGATGCGCGCGACTTGTTCCCGTTTACCCATGACGCCTGGCGGTCCGGCGACCTGACCATCCGGGTCGTCGATACCGCGCGCATCAGGTCCATGGGCTACGAAACGGTCACGACCGACGCGGCGCTGATCGTCACTCGCCGCAACGTCACGACCCGGCTGCGCGGGTCGATGATCTGCGGGTCATAGCCCGGCCGCACGGCGGCGACGAATAGCCTGCGGCTATGCCGCCGGAGGGGCAGGAAAGTACAGAAAGAGCCCGGGCCAGGATGGGAGAAGGACAATAGAGAAAGCTGGAGGCGCAAAAGCGCAAAAGGGTGGGAAGTCCACCCTTTTGCGGGATGCGGGACACATTTGCGTCCGGTCCTCCACACGGGCGAGCCCGCGTTCCGGAAGGCGTAGTGGTCGCCTATACGTTAACGACTGAGCCAGTCGAAGCGCGCTGGCTGCGACCGTCCCCAGAGGGATCGAGAAATGAGATTTGGTTGATCTGCTCTAAAACCATATTCGGAAGGCAATAAGAAAGCTGCTCTGCGATTTTGCCCGACAGGATGGGCGGATCGGTACTGAGACTATCGACAGCATTTACGAAGTGCCAGGACGGAAAAGGCGGGTCGATGCTCGACGTACAACTGACCGCCCTTTCCGCATCAGAACTGCTTCCGAACTTGTACCCCGGTGGTTGCGGCGCGTTCGCCGTTGGCGACCCGAACGCCCACATCCAGCCCGACATCCCAGCCCGACGGCAGCGCCAGACCGATGCCGGGTGCGAACATGAACTGTTCGCGTGACCATCCCGATGCGAGCAGGCTGTAATAGGACGGCCCGGTTACGTCGGCATAGTCCAGCCCTTGGCGGGTGCCACCGGTGAACTCGTGCAGCCACTCGGTCCGCAACCGTCCGGTCAATACCCCGAAGGGCACGGGCCGCTGCCACGCAAGGCGAACGCCGAGTGCACCGGTTACGGATTGCAGGTCGCGATCGTCGAAGCGCAGATTGTAGATGCCAGCACCTTCCTCGATGTAGCGGTTCAGGCGACCGTTCAGATATTCTGCCCGGCCATAGACCGACCAGCGTAGCGCACCGGTGGTCCGATCGATCCCCGACGACAGTGCACCGGTGGTGAAGCTGCCCGACCGATCCGCGGTCGCCAACGCTCCCGCGCCCTCGTCAAGCCGCCGCAGCGAATAATCAAGCCAACCATGTGCGACCATGCCGTCGACGAACCATCCCTGCATCGGCGACGCGCTGCCGTAGATGGCCACCACTTGGCTGTCGCTGTTAACCTGACCGGCGCCACCAGCAATCGTGCTGCGGTCATGGCCGAGGCCTCCGCCGATGCCGAGGGTAATCCCCTTGGCAACATGCAGATCGACACCTGCACTCACGCCCGAGGTCGTGGCAGTGACCTTCGACCGACCGGTGATCGCATCGCGCGTACCGATGTCGATGGTACCGCCGGACCACAGCCCGACCCGTCCACCGCATCCGGCGGGCGCGACGTCCCGACCTTCATCGCGGCGTTCGTCCTGCTCCGACGGATCGCCGGTGCGTGCGCCACGACGGTCACGTTCGGACAAGCTGCGTTCGATCGGCTGCCCCGGCATGTGCGAGCTGCCCGGCATGTCCGTCGACCCCAGGCGCAGGCCATTGATCGAACGACCGCATTCGGCTCCGTGCAGTGCTTCGGCGTGGCTCATGAAGTTGGCGACCTGCGCCCGTGAGAAACGGCGCGCCGCCTCCGCCTGCGCATCGCTCATCGCGCGTACCTTGGCATCCTGCGACGGGTCGGGGCGCGCCGTAACGTTGATCGTCACCACGGCCGGCGCCGATGTACCGAACACGTTGGCGAGCGTGTACCCGACCTCGATCGTCCCGTTGAAGCGCGCCTTGGGCGTCACTTGCAGGCGGAAGGTCCGCGCCTCGGCCGTGCCGTTGGAGACGATCGTCGCGGTCGCCTGATCCGCAGGCGATACGCTGGTCACCGTGGCGGCCGTGAACGGGCCACCCGCAGCGGCTGCGGTGAGATCCACTGAGATGGACTGGCCATCGGTCGCGGATGCGGTGATCGCTTGGGCGGTGGGTGCCGTGCCGACCACCTGGATGGTGGCGGTTGCCGGTGCCGAAGTGCCGCCCGGTCCTACAGCGACATATTGGAAGGTGTCCGTCCCCTGGTATCCCGCTTCCGGGGTATAGACCGCGATGATCTGACCCGGCACCGACACCGAGGACATGGCGATGGCCATGGCCATCAGCGGCGAACCGCCGATGCCGCGCATCGCAAGTGTCCGCGAGATCGTGACCGTGCCGTGCGCGGGCTGGGTGACGACGCGGATATCATCGAACTGACCGGTGACCAGGCTCGACAGATTGAGACTGACGCTTTTGCCGGCCTCGGTCTTGGTATTGGCCGCGACCGAAGTCGTCACCGGATCGGCAACGACCGGCGGCGGCGGCGGGTTAACGGTCAGCGTATAGGTTGCGGTGCCGGTGGCGCCATGGGCATCGGTGATCGCGACCGTGACGGTGTAGCTGCCGGCGGTGGTCGGCGTGCCCGAGAGCGTGCCGTTGGCGGCCAGCGTGACGCCGGCGGGCAGGCCCGTGGCGCT
>NZ_LDTF01000060.1 GCF_001477495.1 Sphingomonas yabuuchiae | reverse complement strand
TTTTGTTTTTTTTTTTCAAGACAAAAGCGGCATACGAGTTGGGAGCCCGTCTCGTGGGCTCGGGAGTTTTTATTAGGGACAGCCCCGCCCCCCCCCCGCCTGCGGGAGGGGAGTGAGAAGAAGAATTACACGCAGGCCGGGGCCCGTTCCGGAGCCGCGCCGGTGCGGGTCTTCCACGCACCCTCGGGCGTCTTGTACTTTTCACCGCTCGCCGTCTGGGCGATCAGGTTGCAGCCGCTGGTGAAGGCCATCTGCTCGACGGTGGCACCGCTGGCCTGGGCCTTCTGGGTATAGGCGGCCTTGCGCTGGATGTTGATGCTGTTGACCAGCGTGCGCAATGCGGGCGTGGCGGCGCCGACGATGCCGAGATAGCCATCGGGCTGTTCGCCGACCAGACCCTCGGCGCGGGCGGCGGCATAGGCCGGATCGCGCTGTGCCATCGCCATGCCCGATACGCCCAGCAGCGCCACCGCGCCAAGCGCCAGGATCACCGTCTTTGCCTTCATGATTAGAATATCCCCGGATTCTGCTGGATCAGCGATTTGGCTTCGCCGTCCAGGCGATATACCACTTCCTGCGTCACATTGATGTTCAGATTGATCTCGATCGGCTTCTCCGGCGCGGAGATGTTGACGCATCCTCCGCTCATCAGGGTCAGCGCGACCGGCATCCATCGTGTCGCATCCAAGATCGGCATCCTTCCCAGCATTTTCAATCCTGTTACGGTCATGGCACGGTCTCGCTTGCGGCTGGCTGAATGGAGGTGGCGGCGGGGTTCGCGGACGGCGCGGCACGCTTGTTCTGTTCTTCCAGCAGCGCGGGCAGGTTGCGCTGGATCAGTCGGCGCGGGTCGTAGAAGGACTGCGCCGAATCGAGCAGCCCGCGGAAGGGCGCCTTGATGCGCACGTTGAAGATGAAGGGCAGGCGCTGAAGCCGCCGGATGATGAAGTTGGACTTGGCGCCCTTGCCCTGGCTGATCCCGGCAAAGCGAACATCGGTCACCATCTCGCCCGCCAGCGGCCCGTTCATGTCGATCCGCAAGCTGCGATAGTTGAGCGAGCGTAGCGCTCCGAAGGCCAGATTGCCCCAGACGCCCAGATCCTTCTGACTCAATTCGCCGAGATAGGCGATGCTGCCGCCGCCGGAGCGCACGGCCAGCCGCCCCCCCTCGATCCGCCCGCCCCGCTCGTCGAAGATCATCGGCAGTGTACCGTCGAAGACGCCGGTGGCGTTCAAGTTCTTGAAGTCGAACTGGAGCAGGAACTGGTCGGCCGCCGCCCCCTCGACATGGAAGGTCATGCGACGTTCGACCGGCTGCGAGAAGTCGAGCAGCGTTGGATCGAGGGTCAGCGTGCCGCCCGCGAACGGCCAGCGGCCGCTCTCCACCTTCACCCGCGCCCCCGACAGCGTCTGATAGCGGATGACGCCGTTCGTCACCTGGATGCCCGGATTGATCGTCTTGACCGTCGCCACCTGTCCCGGCGCACTCTCCAGCGCGAGCAGGTCGGTGAAGTCGATCGTGCCCGCTATGCCGCTGACCGGGCCGAGCGCAGCGGCCAGATCGATCCCGTCGGTGCCGAATCGCCCGGTCGACCGCACGCCGTTCGCATCCCAGACGATATGGCCAGTCCCGTTGATCGGCCCACGCACATCCTCGATCACACCCTTCGTCACCGGGGTCAGCAATTCGGGCTGGAAGTCCTTGGTGAAGGTGATGCCCGGCACGTGCAGGTCCGCCTCACCCGCGCCCTTGTCGAGCGCATGGGCGATGGTGACGTCGGCGACCTTCACCGATTTGGTCGGCTCGAACAAGCTGCCCTTGGCGTCGATCCGGCTTCCCGCCAGCGTCAGCGTGACGTCGCGTGCCGCCATCGGCAGGAACCGCGGCGAATCGGCCCGTGCGTCGCGCACCTGAAGCGCGCCGTTCAGCGTCAGCACACCGCCCGCCAGCCGCCAGTCGCCGCCCGCCTCGCCCAGCAGCAGCGGCACCTGCCCCACCTGTCCCGAACCGCCGGTGAACTGGCCCGCAAGGCCTTCCGGCGTGATCCGGCCGTTCAGTTCGGCCGCGTCGATCCGGGTCGGCGATTCGGGGCGGCCGATGACGGTCTGCACGCCGGTCAGGGCGAAGCTGCGGTCGGCCAGCGCAAAGCGGGTCGTCGCCGCCGCCAGGGTCAGCGGGCTGCTGCCGATCTGTCCGACGAGCTTCGTCGCGCCCAGTTGCGCGCCGCCGCCCAGCCTTGTGCCATCCAGCCGAACCAGCGCGCCGTCCAGCGGACACAGCCGCACGCCGACCTTCGCCAGCCTGAGGCCCGACAGCGCCAGCCGGTCGATCGCGAGCGGCTGGCAATCGGGATTGACCAGCAACCGCCGTCCGCCGTCCCAACGCGCGGCGATGGGTAGGACCAGCCCGTCGATCCGCCCGCTGCTGATCGGCCCGGACAGCGCGACACGGGTCGTCACCTGGGTCTCGCCATTGGCGGCCGAGCGGAAGACCATCCGGTCGAAGGCCAGAGCGGCACTCCCCGCCTCGTAGCGCGCCAGTTCGGCGGTGCCGCGCATCGGCTGTTTCGGCCCATCCTGTTGCAGCGTCGCCCGCAGGCTGGGCAGACCGCCGCCGCCCATCGCCGCTCGCGTATCGATTCGCAGCCCCCGCGCATCATAGGCCAGGCCAGATCCGCCTGCGAAGGCGAGCCGCCCGCCGCTCGCCGACGCGACCGTCAGGCGCGGCACGCGCACGGCAAAGCCCGGACCGCGTGGTCCCCTGTCGCTGTCGATCGCCAGCGCCATGTCGGCGGCGAAGCGACGCCCCGCTCGCCCGACCGCCTGGGTCATGGCGCGCAGCACCGGTCCGACCGGCGTGCCCGCTGCCGCTTCGCCTGCCTTCACGACGGGGGCCAGCACAGCGGCCGATGCCTGCGCACCGCCCAGTTGCGCCTGTCCGTCGAAGCGGGTGGCGGAGCCGATCAGATAGCGACCCGCGACCATCGCCCGTTCGGCGCGACCGATTTGGGCGACGACGTTGCGCGCAGCGACCTGGATGCGCCCCTGGGTGCCCTTGGCCGTGCCGGAAAAGTCGATCTGCCCATCGATCGCCGCAGCGGCCAGAACCGGATGGCGGATCGCCCCGCTGCCGAGCGAAGCCCGCCCCTGCCAGCGATCGAGCGCCGCGCCGAGGGTCACGTCGCCCCGCGCCGCCAGATCGGCGACCGCCACCTCGCCGCAGCGCAGATGGCCAAGTTGCAACGGTCCGGTCAGTGTCGGCTGTTCGCGCACGACGCGCACACGAAGGGGGGCCGCCAGCCCGGTCGCGACGCAATCGCCCATCACCAGCCTGGGTGCGACCGCCGCCAGCCGTCCGGTGAAGCCGTCGTTCAGCACCCCCTGCCCGGATAGGCTCAGGCCGACGACCCCGTGCGGCGTTTCGAGCCGGATGCCGCCATTCTGCACCGCCACGTCCAGCGCAGGCAGTTGGAACGGTTTGCCCGACGCATCGGGCGGCCCCATCAGCTTGTCGAGCGTGCCCAGGCTGATCCGTCCGTCGATCAACCGCCCGCGCAGGCGGACACGCCCGGCGCGTACGCCCGTCACGACCGGTCCCGACAGGGTCATCCGGGTCCGCGTCTCCAGCCAATCGGCGACGAGGTCGGGGCGCTGCGGATCGCCCAGCACGACGTTGGTCAGCCGCTGTCGACCAAAGCCCAGATCGGAAATCCCGTAGAGCGCCGGAACACCGCGCCTGGCGAGTTCGCGGTCCAGCACCTGGCCCGCCAGCGGCTTGCGCTCGACCCACAGCGCGATCAACGCGGCCAAAATGACCAGTGCGATGGCGATCAAGGTCCGTTGAAGACGACGGAAACGGCGGACGGGGCTCGCGACCGGGGTCACGCGCGTTTCGCTTTCCTCGCTCGCGCCCTCCACCCCGATGCCACTCCCTCACTCTTGACCCACGTCATAAACACCGTGCCCCGCGCCACGCAATCGCGCGAAGCCCGGCGACAGTTCCCGCGGCCCGCCTTATGATGCCCCGCCACGGGGGACGGGACATGCGCGATACCAGCGAAATCGAGGCGAACGATCATGCCGGACACCGCGCGCGGCTCCGCGACCGATTGCTGGGCGGTGGCGGATTGCTCGATCATGAACTGATCGAATATCTCTTGATGACCGCCATCCCGCGCCGCGATACCAAGCCGATGGCCAAGGCCCTGCTGCGCGAGTTCCACGACATCGGCGGCGTCCTGACCGCCGACCCCATCGCGCTTCAACGGGTCGACGGCATAGGCGAGACGGCGGCGGCGACGATCAAGATCGCCCAGGCCTGCGCGCTGCGGCTGGTCCAGGCGGAGGCGATGAAGCGTCCGGTCCTGTCCAACTGGCAGGCGCTGCTCGATTATCTGCACGCCGACATGGCGCATCACGGGGTCGAGCGGGTGCGGGTCCTGCATCTGAACACCCGCAACATGCTGATCCGCGACGAATTGATGGGACAGGGCTCGATCGACCAGGCGCCGGTCTATGTCCGCGAGGTGATCCGGCGCGCGATCGACTTCGGCTCCGCCGCGCTGATCCTGGTCCACAACCACCCCAGCGGCGACCCCTCGCCCAGCCGCGCCGATATCGACGTCACCCGCGCCATCGCCGAGGCGGGCAAGCGGCTGGGCATCACGGTGCACGACCATCTCATCATCGGCACCTCGGGCCATGTCAGCCTGCGCGCACAGGGGCTGATCTGACGCCGCCGTCGAAGCGTATCATTATGACCAGGCGGGGGGCGTGACCGGCTTGTCATCGCAGGCGCACTGCCGCATCCCCTTGTGATGACGTCGTCCGCCCGTCCCCACCGGCTTTTCTGCAAGGTCTTCGACCGGACCCTGCGCCGGGCGCGGATGCACCTTCACCTGCATGTCGCGCGGCGGATCCTGGCGACGCCGCCGATCATCCCCCGCAACGACGGTGTGATTATCCTGTCGATGATCGGCACCCGCACGCTGATCCCCTATCTGGTCGCGATCAAATCCTTTCACCAGCATCTGGCGATGGGCCGGATCGTCCTGATCGACGACGGCAGCCTGACGGAGGCGGACCGGCGCATCCTGGCACGGCATTGCGGCGCGCCCCGGATCATTCCGATCGCGGAGATCGACACCGGCGCGTGTCCGCGCGGCGGCACCTGGGAACGATTGCTGGTACTGCTCGACCTGCGCGCCGATCACTATGTCGTCCAGCTGGATTCCGATACCGTGACGCTGGCCGACCTGCCCGAGGTTCGCGCGGCGATCATCGGGAATCGGGGCTTCATGCTGCTGGGCGGCCCCGACAGCCAGGCCCTGGGCATCCAGACGCTGCCGGAGTTCGTCCGACGCAAATATCCCGACGGCCCGGTGTCGGCCCCGGCGCACATGCAGGCGCTGATCGAATCCCGTTATGCCGCCTATCCCGAGGCGGAATGCCATTCCTACGTCCGGGCGTCGTCGGGATTTGCGGGCTTCGCTCGCGGCGGAGCCAGCGACCGCACAGCGGCCACGACCTTTTCGCGCCGGGCCGAGAATCTGGTCGGCACCGCGACCTGGGCCGAATGGGGCAGCGAACAGGTGACGTCGAACTTCCTGCTCTCCAACGAGCCCGGCACCGTCACCCTGCCCTATAGCCACTATTATAACTATTGGCGCACGCCGGTCACCGGCGATGAGCGACTGGTTCATTTCGTCGGCACGCACCGCTATTCGGACGGCGTCTATCGTCACATGACCGCGCGCGCTATCGACCGGCTGACGCGACCCCGCACCGAATAGCGGCTTTGGCGTCCCGACACCCGATGCTAGGGGCCTCATCCGTAACGTGAATGAGGAATGGGACATGCAGGTCTGGACCGGGCTGGGCAATCCGGGGGCGCAATATGCGATGCACCGCCACAATGTCGGCTTCATGGCGATGGACGCCATCGCCGAGGTGCACGACTTCGGCCCCGTGAAGAAGCAATTCCAGGGCTGGACGCAGGAAGGCCGGATCGGCGGGCAGAAAATCCTGCTGCTGAAGCCCGCCACCTTCATGAACGAGAGCGGGCGGAGCGTCGGCGACGCGCTGCGCTTCTACAAGCTGGGCGTCGAGGCGCTGACCGTCTTTCACGACGAACTCGACATCGCGCCCTTCCGCGTCAAGGTGAAGACCGGCGGCGGCACGGCGGGGCATAACGGTCTGCGCTCGATCGACCAGCATCTGGGGCCGGACTTTCGCCGCGTGCGCCTCGGCATCGGTCATCCGGGCCACAAGGACCGGGTGACCGGCCATGTGCTGGGCAATTACGCCAAGTCCGAGATCGAGCCGCTGTCCGACCTGCTCGGCGCGCTGGCGGCGGAGGCGCATTGGCTGGCGGAGGGCGATGACGTGCGCTTCGTCAACGACATCGCGCTGCGGCTGGGGGATGCGGCATGAGCGTGCGGCGCCTCTTTGCCTCGTTGCTCTATGAGGGCCAGCTGGACGATGCCGATCTGCTGGCGGATATCGAACAGAGCTGCTGGGCGCTGGCCGAGGACGACCGGGCCGGGCGACGCTGGAGCAAGGAGCATGGCTATCGCGGCTATACCAGCTACGCCTCGCTCAACGACCTGCCGATCCGCGATCCCGTCTTCGCGGACCTGAAGAAGAAGCTCGACCGTCATGTCGCGCGCTTCGCCGAGGAATGCGCCTTCGATCTGGGCGGCCGCAAGCTGAAGCTCGACAGCCTGTGGGTCAATGTCCTGAAACCGGGCGGGCATCACTCGGCGCATATCCACCCCCATTCGGTGGTGTCGGGCACACTATACGTCGCCATGCCCAAGGGCTCGGGCGCGTTGAAGCTGGAGGATCCGCGCCTGCCGATGCTGATGGCCGCACCGCCGCGTCGCCCCGATGCGCCGGACGATCTGGCCACCTTCGCCACCGCCACGCCCGAACCGGGCACGGTGCTGCTCTGGGAAAGCTGGCTGCGGCACGAGGTCGTGCCCAACGGGGCCAAGGGCGAACGGATCAGCGTCAGCTTCAATTATCGCTGATCCGACTGGAACGGGGGCGACGACATGCGCGACACCCGCGACCAGACGAAAGGTTCCCTCGTCTGGTCGTTGATATGGGGCGCTTGGTCGCGGCGATATCGTGCCGTTAACCTGTATTGGGTAAGGAGGATGGCGATCGCACCTCCTTATTTCCGGACCTGTCCTCGATGCTCGAATTCGCCGTCTTCACCTTTGGCATGTTGGCCAGCTTCGTGCTGTCGGGCCTTGGCCGGAACAAGAAGGCGCAGCGCGCCAATCCGCCGATCCTGCGCTATATGGGCCTGGTGCTGATGGGCTTTTCGGGCGCGATGAGCGTCATGCTGCTCGGCTATGCCGCCGCGCTGGCGGTCGGTGCCGCCTGACGAACCGGGCATTCTCCGCCTCCGCTCGGGCTGAACGGAGGTTGGGGCCGGATACCTCCTCACCCCCGCACCATCAGTTGAGAAATTCCCCCATCCTCGCTAGAGGGGCGCTTTCCCCTTTCCTGTAGGATAAGCGACGCATGGGTTTCCGCTGCGGCATCGTCGGCCTGCCGAATGTCGGCAAGTCCACCCTTTTCAACGCGCTGACCGAAACGGCGGCGGCGCAGGCCGCCAATTATCCGTTCTGCACGATCGAGCCGAATGTCGGCAACGTCGCGGTGCCCGATCCGCGCCTTTACCAGCTGGCCGAAGTCGCGGGCTCGGCCAAGATCATCGAAACCCAGCTGGCGTTCGTCGACATCGCCGGACTGGTGCGCGGCGCATCCAAGGGCGAAGGCCTCGGCAACCAGTTCCTGGGCAACATCCGTGAAGTCGATGCGATCGTCCACGTCCTGCGCTGCTTCGAGGACGGCGACGTCACGCATGTCGAGGGCAAGGTCGATCCGATCGCCGACGCCGAGACGGTCGAGACCGAGCTGATGCTCTCCGACCTGGAAAGCCTGGAAAAGCGCGTCCCCGCCTTCATCAAGAAGGGCCAGCAGGGCGACAAGGAAGCCAAGATCGCCGCCTCGGTGCTGGGCCAGACGCTGGAGCTGCTGCGCGACGGCAAACCCGCGCGGCTCACCGTGCCCAAGGACGAAGAAGAAGCCCGCGTCTTTTCGCAGGCACAGCTGCTGACCGCCAAGCCCGTCCTCTATGTCTGCAATGTCGAGGAATCGAACGCGGCGAACGGCAACGCCCATTCGCAGCGCGTCTTCGAAAAGGCCGCCGCCGAGGGTGCACAGGCCGTCGTCGTCTCCGCCGCGATCGAGGCCGAGATCGCGACCATGCCCGCCGAGGATCGCGGCGAATTCCTGTCGGAACTGGGTCTGTCGGAAACCGGCCTCGCCCGCGTGATCCGCGCCGGTTATGCGCTGCTCGACCTGCTGACCTTCTTCACCGTCGGCCCGAAGGAAGCGCGCGCCTGGACCGTCCATCGCGGCGCCAAGGCGCCCAACGCGGCGGGCGAAATCCACAGCGATTTCGAGCGCGGCTTCATCCGTGCCGAGACGATCGCCTATCCCGACTATATCGCCTTCAAGGGCGAAGCCGGCGCACGCGATGCGGGCAAGCTGCGTGCGGAGGGCAAGGAATATGTCGTCCAGGACGGCGACGTGATGCTGTTCCGCTTCAACGTCTGAAACCCCATGGCGCCGGTCGGGTTCACTCGACCGGCGGCCAGCCCCGCTCGATTGCCTCTTTGCAGGAGCGGTTCGGATGGCTACGCACCGAACATGATCCATGTTAGCGCGTTTCGCCGTGTCATCTACACCAGCCGCGCCGTTGGCGATGACGAACGCGCCGACCAT
>NZ_LDTF01000006.1 GCF_001477495.1 Sphingomonas yabuuchiae | reverse complement strand
CTTGGCACGCCCCTCCCGCAGGCGGGAGGGGATGGGGGAGGGCAAGGTGTCTCACCGAGCCCTCCCGGCGACAATCAGTTCTTCGCCTTGTCCACCAGCTTGTTCGCGCCGATCCACGGCATCATTGCGCGCAGTTCGCTGCCGACCTGTTCGATCGGATGGCGCTTGGCGGCGATGCGGCTGGCCTTCAGTTCGGGCTGGCCGGCGCGGTTGTCGAGGACGAAGTCCTTCACGAAGCGGCCAGACTGGATGTCGGCCAGGACGCGCTTCATTTCCTTCTTGGTCTCTTCGGTAATGATGCGCGGACCGGTCTTGATGTCGCCATATTCGGCGGTGTTCGAGATCGAGTAGCGCATGTTGGCGATGCCGCCCTCATACATCAGGTCGACGATCAGCTTCAGCTCGTGGAGGCACTCAAAATAGGCCATTTCGGGGGCATAGCCCGCCTCGACCAGCGTCTCGAAGCCCGCCTGGACCAGCGCGGTCGCGCCGCCGCACAGCACGGCCTGCTCGCCGAACAGGTCGGTCTCGCACTCTTCGCGGAAATTGGTCTCGATGATGCCCGAGCGACCGCCGCCGACACCGCTCGCATAGGCCAGTGCCACGTCATGCGCATTGCCGCTGGCGTCCTGATGGATCGCGATCAGGCAGGGCACGCCGCCGCCGCGCACATATTCGCTGCGCACGGTATGGCCGGGGCCCTTGGGCGCGATCATGATGACGTCGATGTCCGCGGGCGGCTCGATCAGGCCGAAATGCACGTTCAGGCCGTGCGCAAAGGCGAGCGCGGCGCCGGGCTTCATGTTGCCCTTCAGGTCGGCATCATAGATCGCGGCCTGATGCTCGTCGGGGGCCAGGATCATCAGGATATCGGCCCAGGCGGCCGCTTCCTTATTCGACAGGACCTTGAAGCCCGCTGCTTCCGCCTTGGCGGCCGAGGCCGAACCGGGGCGCAGCGCGATCGCGACATTCTTGACGCCCGAATCGCGCAGGTTCTGCGCATGGGCATGGCCCTGCGACCCGTAACCCAGGATGGCGATGTTCTTGTCGGTGATCAGGTTCAGATCGGCGTCGCGATCGTAATACACACGCATTTCAACTTCCCTTTCGAAATAGGCGGGCCCCGTCGGGCCTCATGATAGTCTGGAAACTTCCGGGCTCAGGCCGCCTCGGCCCCGCGCGAGATGGCGGCGATACCGGTGCGGGCGACCTCGATCAGGCCGACCTCGCCCATCAGTTCGACGAACTTGTCGATCTTGGCGATGCCGCCGGTCACCTCGAACACGAAGCTGGAGATGGTCGCGTCGACCACGCGGGCGCGGTAGACCTCGGCCAGGCGCAGCGCCTCGATCCGGCGGTCGCCGGTGCCCGACACCTTCACCAGCGCCAGCTCGCGCTCGACATGGTCGCCCAGCACGGTCAGGTCGGTGACCTTGTGGACGGGGACCAGCCGGTCGAGCTGGGCGATGATCTGCTCCATCACCGGCGGCGAGGCGCTGGTGACGATGGTGATGCGGCTGACGGCCTTGTCGGCAGTGATCTCCGACACGGTCAGGCTTTCGATATTGTAGCCGCGCGCGGTGAACAGCCCCGCGATCCGGGCGAGGATACCCGGTTCGTTGTCGACGATCACCGCCAGCGTGTGGCGTTCCACCTGTTCGGTCTTGATGTGCATTCCAAAATTCCTCCCCGGTACGGGGAGGGGGACCGCTCGCGCAGCGAGTGGTGGAGGGGGCTCTCCACCAATGCTGTATCAAGCGGCGATCCCCCTCCACCGTGCCGCTTCGCGTCACGGTCCCCCTCCCCGCGGGCGGGGAGGAGCTAAGAGTTACACCAGCGCCTTGGCCTCGTCGTCCATGGTGCCCGATACCTCATTGGCCTGCAGGATCATGTCGGTATGGGCCGCGCCGCTCGGGATCATCGGGAAGCAGTTGGCGAGCTTGGCCACGCGGCAGTCGACGATCACCGGCCCGTCATGGTCCAGCATCGCGGCGATGCCGTCCTCCAGCTGATCGCGATGCTCGATCAATATGCCCTTCCACCCGTAAGCCTCACCCAGCTTCACGAAATCGGGCAGCGAGTCCGAATAGCTTTCGGCATAGCGGCTCTCATAGGTCAGTTCCTGCCATTGGCGGACCATGCCCATATATTCGTTGTTCAGGATGAAGATCTTGACCGGCAGGCGATATTGCGTCGCCGTCGCCAGCTCCTGGATGTTCATCTGGATCGAGGCTTCCCCGGCGATGTCGATCACCAGCGCACCCGGATTGCCCAGCTGCGCGCCGATCGCGGCGGGCAGGCCGTAACCCATGGTGCCGAGACCGCCGGACGTCAGCCACTTGTTGGGCTTCTCGAAGCCGAAATGCTGCGCGGCCCACATCTGGTGCTGGCCCACCTCGGTCGTGATGATCGGCTGGCGCGCCTTTGTCGCCTCGTACAGCGCGCGGATCGCCCGCTGCGGCATGATCGCGTCGCCATTCTCCGGGAAGGAGAGGCAACCGACCGCGCGCCAGCCCGCGATGCGGCGCTGCCACTCGGTCGTGTCGGGCTTGGGATGCTGGCGCGACTTCCAGATGCGCACCGCATCCTCCAGCGCATGGCCGACATCGGCGATGATCGCCAGGTCGACGCGCACGTTCTTGTTCACGCTCGACCGGTCGATATCGACATGAACCTTGCGGCTGTTCGGGCTGAACGCGTCGAGACGGCCCGTCACGCGGTCGTCGAACCGGCTGCCCAGCGCGACCACCAGATCGGCCTGGTTCATCGCCATATTGGCTTCATAGGTGCCGTGCATGCCCAGCATGCCTAGCCATTGCGGGTCGCTGGCCGGGAAGGCGCCCAGACCCATCAGGGTCGAGGTGACGGGCGCGCCGGTGATGCGGGCCAGTTCGCGCAGCAGCTGCGACGCGGCCGGACCCGAATTGATGATGCCGCCGCCGGTATAGAGGATCGGGCGTTCGGCGGCCGCCAGCATGTCGACCAGCTGCTCGATCTGGCTCTGGTCGGCCTTCACCTGCGGGCGATAGGTCTTGTGACGGATCGGGCCGGGCTTCTGATAGCGGGCCGTGGCGACCTGCACGTCCTTAGGAATGTCGATCACGACCGGACCGGGGCGGCCCGAGGTCGCGATATGGAACGCCTCGTGCACCACCTCGCCCAGGCGCGCGGGGTCCTTCACCAGATAATTATGCTTGGAGCAGTGGCGCGTGATGCCGACCGTATCGGCTTCCTGGAACGCGTCGGTGCCGATCAGCGCGGTCGGCACCTGGCCGGTGATGACCACCATCGGGATCGAATCGAGCAGCGCGTCGGTGATGCCGGTGACGGCATTGGTCGCACCGGGGCCGGAGGTGACGAGCACCACGCCGGGCTTGCCGGTCGAGCGGGCATAGCCCTCCGCCGCATGGGTCGCCGCCTGTTCGTGGCGGACCAGAATGTGGCGGATGCGCTTCGATCGGAACATGGCGTCATAGATCGGCAGCACCGCACCACCCGGATAGCCGAAGACGACCTCCACGCCGAGATCGCACAGCGCCTCGACCAGGATATCGGCTCCGCTTTTCTCGGTCATCGTCTTCGTCCTTCTGCGTCCGTGCCCACTGACGGGGCGTGTCGGGAATGGCGCGGCTACAAGTTTAAAAAGTGCGCGTCAACCGTCAATTGCGCAATAAAGTTTCTATTATGTTGCGTCGCACATCGGGCGCGGTGTTGGAAATCGCGATCCAGCCGGGGCCGGGCTGGTGACGGAACCAGGTAAATTGCCTTTTGGCGTAACGTCTTGTCGCGAGCGCGCCCGCCGCCTCTGCCTCGGTGCGGGTCATGGTGCCCGCCAGCAACGCGGCGGCCTCGGGCACGCCGATCGCGCGGCGGATGGGGGCGTCGGCGGGCAGGTCTGGGCGGGCGAGCAGCGCGGCGGCTTCGTCCAGACCTTCGTCCAGCATCTGGCCGAAACGCCGGTCGATGCGCGTGTTCAACCAGTCCCGGTCGGGGAGCAGGATCACGGGGGACAAGGCGATGCGGTCGCCGATGCCGCCTTCCTTATGCGCTTGCCATTCGTGCAGCGGACGGCCGGTCGAGCGCACCACCTCCAACGCGCGGGCGACGCGGGTGGTGTCGGCGGGGTTGAGCCGGGCGGCGGCCTGCGGGTCTTCGCGCGACAGGGCGGCATGCGCTTCGGAAACAGGCAGGGCGCGGACTTCGGCGCGGATGGTGGGCTTGATTTCGGGCACCGGTGCGATGCCGTCGAGCAGGGTGCGCATATAAAGGCCGGTGCCTCCGACCAGGATGGGCAGCGATCCCGTCGCCACGCTTTCCTCGATCGCCGCGCGGGCCTCGGCGGCCCAGCGCGCCGCCGAATAGCCGGTGTCCGCGCCGTCGACATGGCCGAACAGCCGATGCGGGGCCTGCGCTTCTTCTTCGCGCGAGGGGCGGGCGGTCAGGATCGAGAGGTCCCGGTACACCTGCGCCGAATCGGCATTGATGATCGTGCCGCCGGTTGCCTTCGCGAGATCGAGCGCCAATGCGGACTTGCCGCTGGCGGTCGGCCCTGCGATGAGCGCGACCCTGGGTCGGTCAGAGGAGTTCGCCATGTTCATCGCCACGCTGATAGCAGCCAAGGGCCAACTGGCCGATGCGGATTTGTCGAGCGCGCAGGAGAAACTGACGGCGGCGGGCTGCACCGTCGCGGCGACGCGCTGGATCGACACGGGGCTCGCCGCCGATCTGGACTTCACCGGCGATCCGCTGGCGGCGCGCGAGGCGCTGGAGGGCCGGTTCGAGGCGACCGACATCGTCGTGCAGCCCGCCGCGCATCGCGAAAAGCGGCTTCTGGTCGCCGACATGGATTCGACCATGATCACCGTCGAGTGTATCGACGAACTGGCCGATTATGCCGGGATCAAGGAGCAGGTCGCCGAGGTGACGGAGCGTGCCATGCGCGGCGAACTGGACTTCGCGGCCGCACTCGATGCCCGCGTTGCCCTGCTCGAAGGGTTGGACGAAAGCGTCATCGAACAATGCCTGGCCGAGCGGGTCAAACTGATGGCGGGGGCTCGCGCGCTGGTCCGGACGATGAAAGCGCGGGGCGGCCACGCCATCTTGGTGTCGGGCGGCTTCACCCGCTTCGCCGAGCCGGTCGCGGCCGAGATCGGTTTCGACCGCGCCATCGCCAACTACCTCGAGATTGCGCACGGCAAGCTGACCGGCACGGTGCGCAAGCCCATCGTCGGGTCGGACACCAAGGAGAAGACGCTGCTCGCCGCACTCGACGAACTGGGCATCGGTGCGGCGGAGAGCATGGCGGTGGGCGACGGGGCCAACGACCTGGCGATGATCCGCCGGGCGGGCCTGGGCGTCGCCTATCGCGCCAAGCCGATCGTCGCGGGCGCGGCGGCGGCGCGGATCGACCATGGCGACCTGACCGCGCTGCTTTATGCGCAGGGCATTCCGAGCGCGGAGTGGGTGGTCGGTTAACGGTCGCCCGAGGCTTCCCTTATCCCGTTGGAAGCGGCGGGCTTCGAGACTTTCTGGGCACCATCCCGGCGGAGGCCGGGATCCAGTTGCCCAGCGTCAGCCCTTCCATCCGATCGGGCCGAAACTGGACCCCGGCCTTCGCCGGGGTGGTTCGATTGAGGGTGTGGTCGGTCTTTGCGACCAGGCCCCCGGAACTGGCGGAGGCCTTGGCCTTACGGCGCGACCACCACGCAGGACTGGCCGGAGCGACCGCATGCGGCTTGCGCGGCAGCGCGACTGGCGAAGCCGCCCGCCTGAAGCCGGGTGACGCCGCCTGCCGTTACGAAATAGGGCTGCGCACCGTTCAGGCGTCCGCGCACCCGCTGCCAGAGCGCATCGGCATTGCCGCGATCGCGGAATGCGCCGAGCTGGATACGCCAGGGCCCGCTGGTCGCGCGAGCCGGTGTCGACCTGGCGGGACGCGGCGCGGGCGGCGATGCAATGGCCTTGCGCTGGTCGATCAGGTCGGATGCTTCCTCACGGACCGGTGTCGTCCGGCTCGCGGGCGTGCCGGATGCCGGATAGCTCGCGCCATAGCCGGACGTCGCCGGGCGCGACGGCGTGACCGGCACCGGTTGCACCACCGGGCGGGTCTGTACCGTGGCGCGGCCCGGCGTTTCGGCTGGCTTGGCCGGTGCCGGTTCGTTACCCACCGTCACCCGCTTCGGCCCGCTGTCGGCGGGGGCGGGCAGGGCGGCCAGCCGGGCACGATATTGCTGGGCCAGTTCGACGCCATGCTGGCGGTCGGGCGGGGTGATATACTGATCCATCTGCGCCAGCGTCTGCGACGCGGCCTGCAGACCCGCCTGCGACGCCAGCGTCATCAGCGCATAGGCGCGCGGATAGTCGCGGGGCACGCCATCACCATTGAACAGCATCGTGCCCAGCACCAGTTGCGCGCGCGGCTCGCCATGCGCGACGGACTTTTCCAGCCAGGGCGCGGCCTCGGCCTTCTTGCCCCCCTGGAACAGCGCGAGGCCGTAATTGTCGGCGGCCTGGACATGGCCCTGGACGGCGGCCTTGCGGAACCAGCTTTCGGCGAGCGCGGGGTCGAGCGGAACGCCGCGACCCAGCTTATAGGCCTGGGCCAGGTTAAACTGCGCATCGGCATCGCCCGCCACGGCGGGACCGCGCCATTCCTCGACCGCCTTGCGATAATCGCCCTGCGCCCAAGCATCGACCCCGGCCTTCACATCGGGCACCGCCAGCGCGGGCGTCGCCGCAAGAAAGGCCGCGAGAAGAGCGGCAGGCGCGACCATGCCGCCGATCGGGAATCTGCGCATTATCCTTCGTCCTTCCGCCCTTGTTGCACGCCATCCATGCCGCGCTGCCGGGCAAGGGTAAAGCGCTCAATGAAGGGGTTAACCGTTCCTTATAGGCTGGGGGCGTAGCGTGGCGGCCGATCGGGGAAACGGGTCATGCGCCTGGCGTATCGACCGCCTTCCCCCAGGGCTGAACCGGATGACCAAGATGACCACGTTCCGCACTCTCCTGTCCTGCAGCGTCGGCGTGTTGATTCTGGGAGGCTGCACCGCGACCGGCCCGCACACCGCGCGCTTGAACGCGCAGGCCAGCCCGGCGCGGGCGACCACCGCGCTTGCCGAGCAGACCCGCCGGGTGCTGGCGCAGCGCGATGGGGATGCGGCGGTGGCGCTGGCCGAGCGGCTGGTGGCGGCCGAACCCAAGGATGCGGGCTATCGTTCGCTTTTGGGGCAGAGCTATCTTCAGGCGGGGCGTTTCGCCTCGGCGCGGCAGGCCTTTACCGATGCCTTGCAGCTCGATCCGGCGGATGGTCGCGCCGCGCTGAACCTGGCGCTGGCGATGATCGCGGGCGGCAATGGGGCGGGAGCGCAGGCGCTGCTCGACCGGCATGCCGCCGCCATTCCGGCCGCCGATCTGGGGCTGGCGCTGGCGCTGGCCGGAGCACCGGGCGAGGGCGTCCGCTTGCTGACCGCCGCCACGCGGGAACCGGGGGCGAGCGTCAAGGCGCGGCAGAATCTTGCGCTGGCGCTGGCGCTGTCGGGGCAGTGGGATATGGCCCGTATGGCGGCGTCGGCGGACATGGCCCCGGCGGATGTCGAGGGGCGGATGCGCGAATGGGCGGACTTCGCCCATGCCAGCCCGGCCGATATGGTCTCCTCCCTGCTGGGCGTGAAGCCGTCGGTCGATACCGGCCAGCCGATCATGCTGGCGCTGAACGCCGCCCCCTCGGCGGCAGTCGTGCAGGACATGGTTCAGGCGCTGCCCCAGCCGGTCGTCGCGGAGCCGGCACCCGCCGCCGCTGAACCGGCGGCGGCGCGGACCGTCTTTGCCGCGCAGCAGGAAATCGTCCAGTCGCTGCCCGTCACGGCCGCGCGCTCATCGCCGTCGAGCCTGTTGCTGACACGTCAAGATGGTGAACCCCAGCGCAGCGTCCAGCGTCTCGCGGCAGGCCCCGTGACCGCACCCGCCCTTCTCCGCCGGGCCGAGGAACGGCGCGTCGTCGCGCAGCGTCGCGGCGATTGGAACGTCCAGATCGGTGCCTTCGGCAAGGCGGACGGCGCGCAAAAGGCGTGGGACCAGCTCACCCGTCGCTTCGACGGCCTGTCGGGCTATGCGCCGCAGAGCGGCACGGTGCGCCTGTCGGGCGAGCAGCTTTATCGCCTGTCGGTCGGTGGGCTCAGCCGCGCCGATGCCGACCAGCTATGCCAGCGCTATCGCGCGGCGGGGGGCGCCTGCTTTGTCCGGCGTCAGGCCGACGATCAAAGGGCGCAGTGGGCGCGGCCGGGGATCGGCATCGCCTCGCTCTGAGCGATTTTTTGAAAACGTGCAGTGGGGCGGTGCCGCCGAAACTCGCGTTCCGTGAGTTTCCAAATCAAACCGCCTCGCCCGCCGCGCGGCCGCTCGCCCAGGCCCATTGGAAGTTGTAGCCGCCCAGCCAACCGGTGACGTCCACCGCCTCGCCGACGAAGTGCAGCCCCGGCACCGTCTTGGCCTCCATCGTCCGTGACGACAGCCCGGCGGTGGAGACACCGCCGACCGTCACCTCGGCCTTGGCATAGCCTTCGCTGCCATTGGGGTGGAAGGTCCAGTCGGCGAGCCGTCCCTGTGCCGCCGCCAGCAGCTTGTCGGTCGCCGCGCCCAGTTCGGCCGGGAGGACGAGCCGTTCCGCCAGCGTCTCGGCCAGCCGGTCGGGCAGATGCTGGCCGAGCGCGCGGCGCGGGCTGGTGCGCGGGGCGCTGCGCTTCAGCGTGACGAGCCAGTCGGGCGCGCAGTCGGGCAGGAAGTCGATGCCGATGGCCTCGCCATGCCGCCAATAGGACGACACTTGCAGGATCGCCGGACCGGACAGGCCGCGATGGGTGAACAGCGCCGCCTCGCGGAAGCGGGTCTTGCCCGCGCGCGCGACGACCTCCGACGCGACGCCCGAAAGCGAGCGGAATAGCGTCTCCTCACCACCCAGCGTCAGGGGGACGAGGGCAGGGCGCGGCTCGACCACCTTCAGCCCGAACTGGCGGGCGAGATCATAGGCATAGCCGGTCGCCCCCATCTTCGGGATGCTCGGCCCGCCGGTCGCGACGATCAGGCGGGGGGCGGTGAGGGGCTTACCGCCGCGCGTGACGCGGAACTGCGCGCCGTCATGCGCGACCGCCTCGACCGGCTGGCCCAGCGCCATGTCGACCACGCCGCCGGATCGCGCCGCCCGGTCGCATTCGTCGAGCAGCATCGCCACGATCTGCCGCGCCGAGCCGTCGCAGAAGAGCTGGCCCAGCGTCTTTTCATGCCAGGCGATGCCATGCGCCTCGACCAGTTCGAGAAAGTCGGTGGGCGTATAGCGGCCCAGCGCGGACTTGGCGAAATGCGGGTTCGCCGACAGGAAGCGCTCGGGCACGGTGCCGATATTGGTGAAGTTGCACCGCCCGCCGCCCGAAATCAGGATCTTTTTGCCCGGCGCATCGGCATGGTCGACGACCAGCACCCGCCGCCCCCGCTGCCCGGCGGTGGCGGCAGCCATAAGCCCCGCCGCGCCCGCGCCGAGGATGATCGCGTCATAGTGTTGCATAGGCGGGGTTTAGAAGGGATCGGGCGCTAGAGATAGCGCTTACGGTAGCCGGTTGGCACGCCCCTCCCGTTTACGGGAGGGGATGGGGGAGGGCAGGGCCGCGAGCGATGGCCTCGGTGAGACCCCTTGCCCTCCCCTCGGTCCCCTCCCGCCTGCGGGAGGGGGTGCAGAAGAAGGAGGAGTGGGCCTACTCGATCTCCACCACCTCGACCGCATCCGCTTTCCCCCCGAACGCCACCGTTTCCCCCGCCATCGCACCCATCAGCGCGCGCGCCAGCGGCGCGGCATAGGCGATGCGGTCATGCGCCGGGTCGGCCTCGTCATGGCCGACGATGGTCAGCGTCTTGGTCTGGCCGTTCAGTCGGATCGTCACCATGCTGCCGATCCCCACTTCGTCCTCGGCGGGAGCGGGCGCCAGTTCGGCGGTGGCGGCGCGGGTGTTCCAATAGCGCAGCTCGCGCTGGAGCCGGGTGCGATCCTCCTCGTCGGTCGCGGCGGCGACGGCCGCTTCGACCTCCGCCACTTTCGCGCGGGTCAGTTCCAGCCCACGCGGCGTGACGAGATTGGGGCCGGGTGGAATCGGCAGCTCGAATTTGGGTTCGAGATGTTCCTCATCGGATTCGCGGCGAAAGGCGACACTCATCGGGGATCAACACACAGGGTCATGGCGCGGCTCCATGACGGGCCGTTCGCTTCACCGCAAGCACGGCTTGAGTTTCTCGCCAATTGGTGTAAAGGGCCACGCTTTCACGGAACGCAAACAATCACCCGTGCCGCATGGGTGTATCCGCCAACCGAGAGGGATGGGTCCCTTGGTTCGGCGGTACGCGCTCCTTTTTCTGTTGGAGTCCCCATGCCTTTTTCTGCTCTGCCGCCGGTCCTGTCGGCTGCCCTTTCCGCGCGTGGCTATACCGCGCCGACCCCTGTACAGGCCGCCGTCATCGAGGATGACGCCCAGGGCCGCGACCTGATCGTGTCCGCCCAGACAGGTTCGGGCAAGACCGTCGCCTTCGGTCTCGCCATGGCGAGCGAACTGCTGAACGGTGGCGATCATTTGCCCCAGCCGGGCGCGCCGATGGCGCTGGTCATCGCGCCGACGCGCGAACTGGCGCTGCAGGTCAGCCGCGAGCTGGAATGGCTCTATGCCGGGGCCCGTGCGCGCATCGCTACCTGCGTCGGCGGCATGGACGCTTCGCGCGAGCGTCGGGCGCTCAGCCATGGCACGCACATCGTCGTCGGCACGCCGGGCCGTCTGCGCGACCATCTGGAGCGCGGCGCGCTCGACCTGTCGTCGCTGAAGTTCGTTGTCCTCGACGAAGCCGACGAGATGCTCGACATGGGTTTCCGCGAGGATCTGGAGCAGATCCTCGACGGCACGCCGTCCGAGCGCCGCACGCTGCTGTTCTCGGCGACCATGCCGCGTCCGATCGTGCAGCTCGCCAAGCGGTATCAGCACAATGCCAAGCGGATCGAGACGATCAGCGAGGACAAGGGCCATGCCGACATCGCCTATCAGGCGGTGACGGTCGCCCCGGCCGATATCGAGGCGGCGGTGGTCAACCTGCTGCGCCTGCACGAGGCCGAGGTCGCCATCCTGTTCTGTGCGACCCGCGACAATGTCCGCCATCTCCATTCCAGCCTGGTCGAGCGCGGCTTTTCGGCGGTGGCGCTGTCGGGCGAGCATTCGCAGAACGAGCGTAACCATGCGCTCCAGGCGCTGCGTGACGGCCGCGCCCGCGTCTGCGTCGCGACCGACGTGGCGGCGCGCGGTATCGATCTTCCGGGCCTGACGCTGGTCATCCACGTCGAAATCCCCCGCGATGCCGAGGCGTTGCAGCATCGTTCGGGCCGCACCGGCCGCGCGGGCCGCAAGGGCACCGCGATCCTCATCGTTCCCTATCCCCGCCGTCGCCGGGTCGAGGGCATGCTGCGCGGTGCACGCATCGATGCCGAATGGCGCCGTGCGCCGACCCTGGAGGAAATCCGCGCACAGGATCGCGAGCGTCTGCTCGCCGCGCTGCTGGCACCGGTCGAGGTCGACGAGGGCGATCGTGAGCTGGCCACCCGACTGCTCGCCGAAAAGTCGCCCGAGGACATCGCCGCCGCCCTGGTCCGCGCGCACCGCGCCGCGCTGCCCCAGGCCGAGGAACTGATCGAGGGCGACGGTCCGGCCCCGCGCGAGCGTCGCGAAGGGTTCGACGACACCGCCTGGTTCCGCATGAGCGTCGGCCGCAGCCAGAATGCCGATCCGCGCTGGCTGCTGCCGCTGATCTGCCGTCGCGGGCACATCACCCGCAACGAGATCGGCGCGATCCGCATCCAGCCGAACGAGACGCTGTTCGAAATCCCGTCGGCACTGGCCTCGCGCTTCATCGCCGCGCTGAAGCGGACCGAGGCGGATCATGCCGAGGACGATATCGCGATCGAGCAGGCCGATGGCCCCCCCGCCGGTGGTTCGGGCCATGGCGGTGCGCGTCGTGGTGGTCCGGGCGGCAACCGTCCGATGGGCGGCCGCCCCGCCGGCGGCCCCGGCGGTCCGCGCCGTTACTCGCCTCGCCCCACCCAGGGCGGCCCGCGCGGTCCGCGTCGCGGCTGAACCGATATGGGTTCCACAAAAAGCCCTCCCCGAGACGTCTCGGGGAGGGCTTTTTGATTCCGCCCCATCAAGAGATGGGAGAGGAGTTTTCAGAGAATTTCCCGCCCGGCCTTCCATAACCGCAGCGCGCGGCCCTGCACGGGGAAGCCGTCGAACGGCGTATTTCCCGCCGAGGCGAGCGCATCGCCCGACACCATCCAGGGCTTGTCGGCATCGAACAGCATCAGGTCGGCGGGCTTGCCCGGCTCCAGGGTGCCGGTGTCGAGCCCCAGCACCCTGGCCGGATTGCTGGCCAGCAGCGCGAACAGGCGCGGCAGGGTGATGCGCTCGTCGCGCACCAGCATCAGCGCCAGCGGCAGCAGCGTCTCCGCCCCCGCCATGCCCGCCTCGGCATCGACGAAGGGCAGGCGCTTGGACTCCGGTCCGTGCGGGTCATGGCCCGATCCGATCACGTCGACCGTGCCGTCCGCGACCGCCGCCAGCGCCGCCTGCCGGTCACTCTCGTCGCGCAAGGGCGGCGAAAGCCGGGCATAGGTGCGGAAATCGGTGACCGCGATGTCGGACAGGTGGAGATGCGCGGGCGTGATGCCGCACGTCACCTTGACCCCGCGCCGCTTGGCCGCGCGGATCAGGTCGAAGCCCGAAGCGGTCGTCACCTGCCGGATATGCAGCTTCGCGCCCGTTTCCTCGGCCAGCATCAGGTCGCGCGCAATGGCGAGCGCTTCGGCGATGGCGGGGGCCGAGGGCAGGCCCAGGCGGCTGGCCGTCTCGCCCTCGGTCGCGACGGCATCGGCGGCGAGGCCACCATCCTCGGCATGGGAAATGACGGTCAACCCGAGGTCGCCCGCATAAGCGAGCACCCGGTGCATCACGCCCGAATCAGCGATCCAGCTGCGCCCCGTGCCGACCGCCTTCGCACCCGCCGAGACGCAGACCGCCATCTCGGCCAGGTCGGTCCCCGCCAGCGAGCGAGTCGCTGCCGCGATGGGGTGAATCCATAAATCCGGCCGCCCGATCAGCGCGGCGCGCTGCACCACGCCGGGGTCGTCGAGCACCGGCGACTGGTCGGGCATCAGGCCGATGCGCACGATGCCGCCCGCGCGGCAGGCGGCGCGGTCGACCTTGAACACGCCCAGATCGACGATGCCGGGGGCGAGCAGCTTGCCGCCGCAGTCGACGACCGTCGCGCCCTCCGGCGCATCGCCCATGCCGGTGACGACGCCATCCTCGACCAGCAACGTCCGGTCACGAATTTCGCCACCGATCGGGCAGACCAGCACGGCGTTAGTGAAGGCGGTGACGCTCATGCCCAACCCTCCAGCTTGCGGGCTCGGCGAGTGAGGACGTCCAGGCATGCCATGCGCACCGCGACACCCATCGCCACCTGCTCGGTGATCGCCGATTGCGGGCCGTCGGCTACTTCCGAGTCGATCTCGACCCCCCGGTTCATCGGACCGGGGTGCATGACCAGCGCACCGGGCTTGGCGCGCTTCAGGCGTTCGGCGGTCAGGCCGTAGCGCATCCGGTATTCACGCGTGGAGGGGATATAGCCGCCCGCCATCCGCTCGTTCTGGACGCGCAGCATCATGACGACATCGGCATCCTCGATCGCTTCATCGAAATCGGTGAAGGGGGTGACGAACATCCGCTCGATCCCCTTGGGCATCAGCGTCGAGGGCGCGCAGACCCGCACCTCGGCCGCCAGCGCGGTGAGGGCGAGAATGTCCGAGCGTGCGACCCGGCTGTGCAATATGTCGCCGCAGATCACGACCTTCTGCCCCGCCACGCTGCCGCGGCGGCGGCGGATGGTCAGCATGTCCAGCAGAGCCTGGGTCGGATGCTCGTGCCGTCCGTCGCCTGCATTCAGGACGGGGCAGTCGACCTTGTCGGCGATCAGGCGAACCGCCCCGCTCGCCATGTGGCGGATCACGATGACGTCGGCGCGCATCGCGTTCAGCGTCATCGCCGTGTCGATCAGCGTCTCACCCTTCTTCACGCTCGACTGGGCGGCGTGCATGTTGACCACGTCCGCGCCCAGCCGCTTGCCCGCGATCTCGAAGGACAACAACGTCCGGGTCGAGTTCTCGAAGAACGCGTTGATCTGGGTCAGGCCCGCCAGCCGCGTGTCGGGCGTGTCGGTCGCGCCGCGATCGAGCCAGTGTTCCGCCTCGTCGAGCAGGAACATGATCTCATGCGGTTGAAGGCCGTCGATTCCGGTCAGATGCCGGTGCGGGAAAACGGCGCCACCCTGAATGAGCGTGCCGGGGCGATGATCCGAGGTCTGCATTAAAGCCGCCGGGTAGCGAGCAGCGAGGCGATGGGCAAGCCGGCAGTTGGCCCCGGCCCCGATAATCCGGGGCCGGGGCGGGACCGTTCGCTTTAGAACGCGCCCGACAGGGTGATGAAGCCCATGCGCGGCGGCTGGGCATAGCTGTTCCAGGTCTTGGACGCGGCTCCGACGACCAGTTCGTAAATGCCCTTGCGGTTGGTCACGTTGGTGACGTTGACCGACAGCTTCAGGTCCTTGACGCCGAACCCGTCGATCTGCGGCAGGCTGTAGCCCGCTTGCAGGTTCAACAGATAGCGCCCGCCAATGCCTTGGTCGTTGGTGTAGGTGGCGAAGCGCGGGCCGACATAGTCGCCGATCGCCTGGATTTCGAACGGGCCGTCATTGATCGACACGACCGTCTTGTTCAGCCAGCGGGCGGTATTGGGCACATATTTGCCCGCCGTCGCGATGGTGGTGGTGCCGCTGATATAATTGTCGCGGTATTTCGAGCTGTTATACGACAGCGCATTATAGATCGACAGATGCGGGCCGAAGCGCAGGGTCGCCGCCGCATCGACGCCGTTGGTGCGGACGCGTCCCACATTCTGCAGGATCGAGACGCCGCCGATGACCGAGGCGATGACCGGCGTCGCGCTGATCTGGAGCAGGCGGTTGTCGAAATCAACATGATAGGCGCTGACCTGCGCCTCGATCGCGGTCAGCGGGCCGAGGTCGAGCGCGTGGTGCGAGCGCAGGCCTGCTTCATAGGTCCAGGAGGTTTCGGGCGAGGTGTTCGCCTTGATCTGCTCGAACGCCTGCTGGCTGCCGACCGCAAAGGGCGACAGGCCCGCCGCGACCGAGGCCTGGAACTGGCGGACATTCTTCTGGACATGGCCGAACAGCTGGTCGTTGGTCGTGATGTCCCAGATCGCGCCGACGGCGGGCAGGAACCATTTCTTCGTGTTCAGCCGTCCTTCGGGATAGCCGGTCGAGGTGCCGGGCAGCGCGCCGGGCAGGGGCTGGGTCGGTACGCGGCCATCGGCGAATTGCAGGCTGGACTTGAAGCCTGCCTCGACCGTCACGGTCGGGGTGACATGCCAGCGATCCTGGATATGCGTCTGGATCAGGTCGTATTTGGTGATCGCGGCATATTGGGTCAGGCGGCGAAGCGACGGATCGGCCCATTCATAGGGCGAGGGCGGGTTGTCGATGGGGGCCGCATACCAGCGGCGAAAGATCGTGTTGCGGTTATGCTCGTACCAGCCGCCCAGCTCGATCTCATGGTCGCCCGCACGGATCGCCAGCGTCGAGATCGCGCCTTTGCGATCGATGCCATATTCGGTGGTGCGCAACGCATAGCCCGAGCCGCCGAACACCTGCTTCAGATTCTGACCGGGATAATATATGCGGAACAGGCCCGGCAGGCCCGCCGCCGCGATCGGGCCGGTGATCTGCCCCTGGCCCTCGTCATGATGATAATAGACCTGGTTGGCCCAGGTCACGGCGTCGCCGAAGCGGTGTTCGTACTTGATATAGCCCAGATAGTCGGTGCGCTGGGCGTCGCCGAAATAGTTCATGTAGTTGTTGGGGTTGTTCGATGGCGGTGCGCCGTTCGCGTCGACATAGGCGAGCGCGGCCTGCCAGTTCGGATAGAGCAGCGAACGGTAATAGGGCTCCAGGCCGCCCGCATTGTGCGCGACCGAATCCTGGTTGGGCTCGGCCTTGTCCGAAATGTTGAAATAGCCGGTCAGCGTGCCGTTCTCGCCCTTGTGGACGAACTTGGCATTGCCCTGCCACCCGCCCTGGCGGGCGTTGAATTCCCAGGCGCGCGCCTTTTGCCGGACGACCGAGAGATAACCGCTGTTGGTGCCTCCCAGCCCCTCGACCTCGCCGCTGTCGATGCGCAGGAAGGTGCGGCTGGCGTCGTAGCTGCCCAGCGTTTGGGCGAAGCGGATGCCCATGGTCGCGGCCGGATCGCTCGAATAGGTCTCGATCCCGCCGCCCAGATTGCTGGCCGAGGCGGTGCCCAGATCGGCGGCCCCGGCGGTCAGGCGGACGCGCGCGACATTCTCGGAGATGACCGCGCGCTGCGGGCTGAGGCCGTTGTAATTGCCATAGGACTGGTCGCCCAGCGGCACACCGTCGAGCGTGAAGCCCAGCTGGTTCTGGTTGAAGCCATGGACGAACAGCGCGATATTCTGCTCGTTATTGCCCCAGGGGTCGGCCGTCTCGAACTGCACGCCGGGCAGCGTCTGGATCGCCTTCACCGGGTTCGCGCCGGGCAGCACCTTCTGGATCTCCGCCGCGCCCAGCTCGACCGAGGAGCGCGTGGTGCGGGTCGCGGTCACGACGATCTGGTCGCCATTGGTCGCGGCCTCGGGCGACGCCGTATCGGCCTGCTGCTGCGCCCGGGCGGGCATGGCGATGACGGCGGCGCCGATCATCAGCATCGAACGGGACAGAGTGGAAAAACGCTGCACGGCTGGGCCCCCCAAAGGCTTCGTAGGAAGCGGCGCAGCTAGGGGGCTTGAGTGACGGGTCGGCGACTGGTTGGAGACCGATATATGACATTTGGCCGGGAAATGATCGTTTTGCGGTCAGTCGATGGGGTTTGCGGTCAGGCCATCACCAGCGCGTCGATCGCCGCCTGAAGGATGTGCGCGGCGGCGAGATTATCGATCCGCTCCGCCCGCTTGGCGCGGCTCATATCCTGCTCGATCATCGTCCGCTCGACCGCCACCGTCGACCAGCGTTCGTCCCACAGCAATATGGGGCCCAGATCGGCGCAGTTGCGGGCAAAGGCACGGGTCGATTGCGAGCGCGGGCTCTCGCTGCCGTCGAGATTGAGCGGCAGGCCGATGACCAGCCCCTGCACACCCTGTTGCGCGATCATCGCGATCAGCTGTTCCTTGTCCTTGGTGAACTTGGTCCGGCGGATGAGGGTGGCGGGGCTGGCGAAGCTCCATCCCGCGTCGCACAGCGCGGTGCCCACGGTCTTGGTGCCGACATCCAGCCCGATCAGCCGCCCGCCCGAGGGGAGGGCGTTGCGGAATTCGGTGCGGTCGGTGGTGATCAGGCTCATCGAAAGGCTTTCAAACGGCGCTCCGCATCGGCGCGGACATTCGCCCAGAACAGGCTATAGTCATAGACATGGTAATTGTTGCCCGGCAGCACGTAGGGGCCGACATTCGGCCCTTCGCCGATGGTCAGGATGCCGCGCCCCTCGCACTTGGCGGGAACCTTGCCCGCCGTGATCGCGGCGGTCTTCAGGTCGGCGGACGGATAGAGCGTGCCCAGATTGGCGGTCGCGGGCGCCGCGACGTCCGGCGTGCCGGTCAGCGGGTTGGTGCACAGCATCGCCGTGTCCTTGCGCGGTGCCCCGGTATAGCCATTGGTCTTGTCGAACACGTCGAGGATCAGTGACGGATCGGCGGGCTCGCCAAAGCTCTGCCAGCTCAGGATGCAGCCGGTCTGATCGGCCCGCTCGCAGGCGGGCAGCCCCATGGCAGGCAGGTCGGCGGTCATCGAGATGGGCCAGCCCACTACATAGGCCGCGACGATCCGCCGCTTGAGCGCGGGGTTTTTCGCCACCCGGTCGGTCAGCAGGCGCGACAGGTGCAGCGCGCCCTGGCTGTGCCCCGCCAGGATCAGCGGACGGTTGGGATCGACCTGCGCCAGAAAGGCGGTGAAGGCGGCGTCCACGTCCCGGTACGCCAGGTCGAGCGCACGTTCGGCATCCTGGACGCTGGTCAGGAACGCCCCGAACGTCGCCTGTCGATAGCGGGGCGCCCAGATGTCGCCCACCGCATTGAACGCGCTGGCCTGTCCGCGCAGGAACAGTTCGGCGCGCGCATTCGTGTCCGCATCGTCGATCTGCGCATTCCAGTGCGACTTGTTGATGTACGAGGTGGGGTGGATGAAGAAGATGGCGGCCCCGGTGCCGGGCTTGCCGGGCGTATAGCCCGCCGGAACCCACAGGGCGGGATTGCCGGGGATGTCGGGTCGCGCCAGCCACAGGACCTTGCGCTCATACAGGTCGGCCGGGGGCGCCGCCTGGGCCTTGAACGACTCGGACGGCACCGTCGACCAGCGGAGCAGCTGGTTGCCGAACAGGCGATAGGCAAAGGCGGCGGCGATCGTCAGCATGATGAGTGCCGCCACGACATACAGGAATTTGCGCGCCAAATCCTCACTCCATTGTGCGTTGCAGCAAAATTGGGCGGCCCGCAATTGCTATCCATGACGCCTGACTTGCCCCCGTTGCAATCGCCGAGGCGGCAAAAGCGTTGCGCGAAGCCGCGCGGCGATGCTAGCCGCAAATCCATGTCCGTAGATACCGCAACCGTGAAGAAGATCGCGAGCCTTGCCCGCATCGCGATCACCGAGGAGGACGCGACGCGCCTCGCCCCCGAGCTGGGGAATATCCTGGGCTGGATCGAGCAGCTGGGCGAGGTCGATACCCAAGGGGTCGAGCCGATGACCGCGGTGATCGCCAACCAGCTTCGCCTGCGCGACGACGTCGTCAATGACGGCGGCATCCGTGACCTCCTCATGCAGAATGCGCCGCAGGCCGAACATGGCTTCTTCACGGTGCCCAAGGTGATCGAATAATGACTGATCTCACCACGCTCGGCATCGCCGCCATCCGCGACGGCGTGCGCGACGGCCAGTTCAAGGCGCGCGAAGTCGCCGAGGCCTTCAACGCGAAGATCGCGGGTGCCGACGCGCTCAACGCCTTCTTGGTCAAGACCCCGGAGCATGCGCTCGCTGCCGCCGATGCGGCCGATGCGGCGCGGGCCGCTGGCGAAACGCTGAAGCCGCTGGCAGGCGTGCCGATCGGCATGAAGGACCTGTTCGCGACCAAGGGCGTCGCGACCACCGCCGCCAGCAAGATCCTCGAAGGCTTCGTGCCGCCCTATGAGTCCACCGTTTCACAGAATCTGTGGAATGCGGGCGCGGGCATGCTTGGCAAGCTGAACCTCGACCAGTTCGCCATGGGTTCGTCCAACGAGACCAGCGCGTTCGGCAACGTGATCTCGCCCTGGCGTCGCCCGAACGACACCGCAGCCCTCGCCCCCGGCGGGTCGTCGGGCGGGTCGTCGACAGCGGTGTCGGCAGGTCTGGCACCGGGCGCGACCGGGACCGACACGGGCGGCTCGATCCGTCAGCCCGCCGCCTTCACCGGCATTTCGGGCATCAAGCCGACCTATGGCCGCTGCTCGCGCTGGGGCACGATCGCCTTCGCTTCCTCGCTCGACCAGGCGGGGCCGATGGCGCGCGACGTGCGCGACTGCGCGATCATGCTGGAGGCGATGGCGGGCTTCGACGCCAAGGACGCCACCTCGCTGAAGCTGGACGTGCCCAACTGGGAAGCCGCGCTGTCGACCGACCTGAAGGGCAAGCGCGTCGGCGTGCCCAAGGAATACCGTGTCGACGGCATGCCCGCCGAGATCGAGGCGCTGTGGCAGCAGGGCATCGACTGGATGCGCGATGCGGGGGCGGAGATCGTCGAGGTCTCGCTGCCGCACACGAAGTACGCGCTGCCTGCGTACTACATCATCGCGCCCGCCGAGGCGTCGTCCAACCTCGCCCGCTATGACGGCGTGCGTTATGGCCTCCGCGACCTGCCCGAAGGGGCTGGCCTGCAGGACATGTACGCCGCGACCCGCGCCGCCGGGTTCGGCGACGAGGTGAAGCGTCGTATCCTGATCGGCACCTATGTGCTGTCGGCGGGCTTCTACGATGCCTATTACACCCAGGCGCAGAAGGTCCGTACGCTGATCGCCCGCGATTTCGAGCGGGCGTTCGAGCGATGCGACGTGCTGCTGACCCCGACCGCGCCGTCGGCGGCGTTCGCGCTGGGTGAGAAGCAGGCCGATCCGCTGGCCATGTACCTCAACGACGTGTTCACGGTGCCCGCCTCGCTGGCCGGTCTCCCCGCCATGTCGGTGCCGGGCGGTCTGGACAAGGACGGGCTGCCGCTCGGCCTTCAGATCATCGGCAAGCCGCTGGACGAGCAGGGCGTACTGAACGCCGGTCTCGCCATCGAGCAGCGCGCGGGCTTTACCGCCCGTCCGCAGGCCTGGTGGTAAGCGACCGAGCCTTTTCGGCCCGCAACATCGCCGTGTTGCGGGAGGCGCAGGGCGCCCTGAACGTCGCGTTCGGGGCGATCCTGAGCGCCTATGTCGGCGTGTCGCTGAGCCATATGGAAAGCCAGCCCTTCGACCATCACACGCTAGCGCGCTTCTTTCTGGGCGTGGCGGGCTTCATCCTGTGCCTGTGCGTGGGCAACAGCGTGATCCTGCGCGGTGAGGTGCGGCTGGGCATTCTGTTCCTGCTGCTGGGCGCGGGCGCGGCCTATATCGGGTTGCGGGAGGCGCGGAATCTCGGTTTCGAGACCGCCGTGCTGCGCATCCTGTCGACCTGCTGGATCGTCGCCCTGCTGGGCAGCAACGCCGTCCTGACGGCGATCAACTATCTTCATCATCGAGATCGAACATGAGCGAATATCGCATCCAGGGCGCGACCGGGGAATGGGAGGTCGTGATCGGCCTAGAAGTCCATGCCCAGGTCACGACCAACGCCAAGCTGTTCTCCGGCGCGGCCACCGCCTTCGGTGCGGAGCCCAATACGCAGGTGTCTCTGGTCGACGCCGCGATGCCCGGCATGCTGCCCGTGCCCAATATGGAGTGCATCCGCCAGGCGGTGCGCACCGGCATGGCGATCGACGCGCAGATCAATAAGTGGTCGCGCTTCGACCGGAAGAACTACTTCTACGCCGATCTGCCGCAGGGCTATCAGATCAGCCAGCTCTACCACCCGCTGGTGGGCGAGGGCGCGATCGAGATCAGCCTGGACGAGAAGAACCCCGACGGCCCGACCAAGTCGATCGGCGTCGAGCGTATCCATGTCGAGCAGGACGCGGGCAAGCTGATGCACGATCAGCATCCGACGCGCTCCTATGTCGACCTCAACCGCTCAGGCGTGGCGCTGATGGAGATCGTCAGCCGCCCCGACATGCGTTCTCCGGCCGAAGCAGGGGCTTATCTCCGCAAGCTACGGGCGATCCTGCGCTATGTCGGGTCGTGCGACGGCAATATGGAAGAAGGCTCGATGCGCGCCGACGTGAACGTGTCGGTTCGCAAGCCGGGCGACGAGTTCGGCACGCGTACCGAGACCAAGAACGTCAACTCGGTTCGCTTCGTCATGGCCGCGATCGAATATGAGGCCAAGCGCCAGGTCGCGGTGCTGGAAGACGGTGGCAAGATCGTCCAGGAAACGCGCCTGTTCAACGTCGAGAGCGGCACCACCCGCTCGATGCGGTCCAAGGAGGATGCGCATGATTACCGCTACTTCCCCGATCCCGACCTGCTGCCGCTGGAACTGACCGACGCCTTCCTCGACGAATGTCGTGCCAGCCTGCCCGAACTGCCCGACGCCAAGCGTCGCCGGTACGAGGCGCTGGGCCTGACCGCGTATAATGCGGGTGTGCTGACCGCCGAGGTCGAGACGGCGCGCTGGTTCGACGGCTTGCTCGACGCGTTGGAAGGCACAAGCGCCAAGCCCGCCCAGGCGGCGAACTGGGTCGCGGCGGAACTGTTCGGTGCGCTCAACCGGCTGGGCAAGGACATCACCGAGAGCCCGGTGTCGCCTGCTCAGGCGGCCGAACTGCTGGCGTTGGTCGCCGACGGCACGCTGTCGGGGAGTCTCTCCAAGCAGGTGTTCGAGATCATGCTGGAGACGGGCGACGGCCCGTCCAAGATCGTCGAGGAGCGTAGCCTCAAGCAGACCAGCGACACCGGCGCGATCGAGACCGTGATCGCCGAGGTTCTGGAGAAGAACCCGAACCAGCTAGGCCAGTATCGCGCGGGCAAGGAGGCGTTGTTCGGCTTCTTCGTTGGTCAGACGATGAAGGCGATGGGCGGCAAGGCGAACCCGGCGGTGGTGAACGACCTGCTGAAGAAGGCTTTGGCGGGGTAATCCAGCGCTCTCCAAAACTCACCCCCTCCCGCAAGCGGGAGGGGGCCGGGGGGAGGGCAGGGCGCCTCGCAGAGTGCATCTCCTGTGGCTTTCCCTCCCCCATCCCCTCCCGCCTGCGGGAGGGGCGTGCTCTGGGCATACAGCGTGCACTATCTACAGCTTTGGTCTCGGGTTGACGGCTTGGTGTAACTCCCAAGGCAAACCTCCGGCCTCTCCCCTCCCGCAAGCGGGAGGGGCTGGGGGAGGGCAACGGGGTCT
>NZ_LDTF01000059.1 GCF_001477495.1 Sphingomonas yabuuchiae | reverse complement strand
TGCCATCTAGCCCAGGGCTGATGGTGGGGGTGTGGAGCTCTCAAGCGCGAATAGGACAATTAGTATCGGTTAGCTCCATGCGTTACCGCACTTCCACATCCGATCTATCGAGGTCGTGGTCTTCGACCGTCCTGAGAAATCTTATCTTGAGGGAGGCTTCCCGCTTAGATGCTTTCAGCGGTTATCCCGTCCGTACATAGCTACCCTGCTGCGCCGTTGGCACGACGACAGGTACACCAGAGGTACGTTCAACCCGGTCCTCTCGTACTAGGGTCAACTCCTCTCAAATTTCGACGCCCACGGCAGATAGGGACCAAACTGTCTCGCGACGTTCTGAACCCAGCTCACGTACCACTTTAATTGGCGAACAGCCAAACCCTTGGGACCTGCTCCAGCCCCAGGATGTGATGAGCCGACATCGAGGTGCCAAACAACCCCGTCGATATGAGCTCTTGGGGGTTATCAGCCTGTTATCCCCGGCGTACCTTTTATCCGTTGAGCGATGGCCCTTCCACGAGGGACCACCGGATCACTATGACCGACTTTCGTCTCTGCTCGACTTGTCAGTCTCGCAGTCAGGCTGGCTTATGCCATTGCACTCTAACAGCCGGTTTCCAACCGGCCTGAGCCAACCTTCGCGCGCCTCCGTTACTCTTTAGGAGGCGACCGCCCCAGTCAAACTACCCGCCACAGAGGGTCCCTGTACCGGTTTCACGGTACGAGGTTAGACATTAAACAACAACAGGGTGGTATTTCACCTATGGCTCCACATCGGCTGGCGCCAATGCTTCAAAGCCTCCCACCTATGCTACACAGTTCTTGTCCAATGCCACTCTGAAGCTGCAGTAAAGGTGCACGGGGTCTTTCCGTCTAACCGCGGGTACTCCGCATCTTCACGGAGAATTCAATTTCGCTGAGCATGTCCTGGAGACAGTGGGGAAGTCGTTACGCCATTCGTGCAGGTCGGAACTTACCCGACAAGGAATTTCGCTACCTTAGGACCGTTATAGTTACGGCCGCCGTTTACCTGGGCTTCATTTCAGAGCTTGCACTCCTCCACTTAACCTTCAGGCACCGGGCAGGCGTCAGGCCCTATACGTCGTCTTGAAGCCGACTTAGCAGAGCCCTGTGTTTTTGCTAAACAGTCGCTACCCCCTGGCCTGTGCCCCCCATGAGAGCTTGCGCTTACATGGGGCCTCCTTCTTCCGAAGGTACGGAGGCAATTTGCCGAGTTCCTTCAGGACACTTCTCTCAAGCGCCTTGGTATACTCTACCTGACCACCTGTGTCGGTTTCGGGTACGGTCTATACGGTGGGGCTATTTCCCGGGACAGTTTCGAAGCACGTCCAATCCGATAAGGACGTACAACACACACCATCCGTCACACACCACCAGGCCCACGAATATTAACGTGGTTCCCATCGACTACCCCCTTCGGGCTCGTCTTAGGGGCCGGCTCACCCTGCGCGGATTAGCCTTGCGCAGGAACCCTTGGTCTTTCGGCGAGAGGGCATCTCACCCTCTTTATCGCTACTCATGTCTGCATTCGCACTTCCGATACCTCCACGACCCATTACCAGATCGCTTCGCAGGCTTACGGAACGCTCCGCTACCGCGTGCACAAAGTGCACACCCTAAGCTTCGGTGCGTGTCTTGAGCCCCGTTACATCTTCGCCGCAGAAACCCTTGTTTAGACCAGTGAGCTGTTACGCTTTCTTTAAAGGATGGCTGCTTCTAAGCCAACCTCCTGGTTGTTTTGGGATTTCCACATGCTTTCCCACTTAGACACGACTTGGGGACCTTAGCTGTAGGTCAGGGCTGTTTCCCTTTTGACGACGGACCTTAGCACCCGCCGTCTGTCTCCCGAGTATCACTCATAGGTATTCGGAGTTTGGTTAGTATTGGTAGATCTCGCGACCCCCGCAACCATCCAGTGCTCTACCCCCTATGGTGTCCGCTCGAGGCACTACCTCAATAGTTTTCGCGGAGAACCAGCTATTTCCCGGCTTGATTGGCCTTTCACCCCTAAGCACAACTCATCCGGTAACTTTTCAACGTTAATCGGTTCGGACCTCCAGTGCGTGTTACCGCACCTTCATCCTGGTCATGCATAGATCGCCGGGTTTCGGGTCTAATACTTCAAACTATGTCGCCCTATTCAGACTCGCTTTCGCTGCGCCTACACCTATCGGCTTAAGCTTGCTTGAAACATTAAGTCACAGACCCATTATGCAAGAGGTACGCAGTCACCCCATAAAGAGGCTCCTACTGCTTGTAGGCAATCCGTTTCAGGTACTGTTTCACTCCCCTCATCGGGGTGCTTTTCACCTTTCCCTCACGGTACTAGTTCGCTATCGGTCATGTACGAGTATTTAGGCTTGGAGGGTGGTCCCCCCATGTTCAGACAGGATTACACGTGTCCCGCCCTACTCGAGTCCTTTCACATCAGTTTCGCATACGGGGCTGTCACCCGCTATGGCCACACTTTCCAGAGTGTTCTGCTACTTGAATGAAAGGCACTGGCCTGGTCCGCGTTCGCTCGCCACTACTAACGGAATCTCGGTTGATGTCTTTTCCTCCAGCTACTGAGATGTTTCAGTTCACCGGGTTCGCTTCTCGAAACCTATGTATTCAGTTAAGAGATACCTGAACCGCCTAACCCTCACAGAGCCTCTCACCAGCACGCATGAAGCGTGCCGC
>NZ_LDTF01000058.1 GCF_001477495.1 Sphingomonas yabuuchiae | reverse complement strand
CCTGCCGCCAGGGCCAGCCCGGCCCCCAGCCCCGCGATGATGGTCCGACGATCGGCGTCCCGCATGATGCTCTCCCGTATTCGCCAGGCATGTTTGCCTGTTCGATCATAGGGTTATCATGAAGGACGAAGCCGTGTCATGGTAATCCTCCACCGCTGGAACGGTCGGGATCAGTCGCGCATCTTCTGGGCCTCGACGATCCGGGCGTCGCTGCCCAGCGTATAGAGATAGGCTTTGCGCTGCTCCGAGCCGGATCGGTAGCGGCGCAGCGTGCGCGCCTGTTCGCGGGTCAGGGCGAAGCGGACATAACCCGACCGGACTAGGCACTGGTCGACCTCGGACTGCAGTTGCGACTGCAGGGCATCGACCTGCCGGTCGGGCGCATAGGCACGCCGTACCAGCACCTGGCGCGTGCTGATAGCGAACGCGTCGTCGGTCGGGACCATCGGTGGGACGTTCACCTCGCGATCCATCACGGCGGCACCGCGCACATAGCGTTTCGTTGCCGCGTCCCCGGCCACGTCGCGCCGGGCCGCTTGCAACATGCAGGCACGACTGCCGCCGTCGAAAGCCTCCCGCGAAGCGCCAGGCCTGCCCCAGCTATAGGTCTGGGGGGTTGCGGCCAGAGCGGATGACGACGCGCACAACAGGGCCAGCGCAAGACCGATCTTCGGCATGACCTCTCCTCGGTTTCCTTGATCCGAAACTATCCGAAAAGCTCGGGCACGTCATGCCTTTACCATTCCTACTAACAGAGGACCTGCGACGGCCAAGACATCGGCCTGTGCCGTCACCACCGGCACAACATACATTAGTGAAAACCGATTCATCCTTTCTTTCCCTCTATCCGCTAAAGAGAATGAATTGATCGAATTTGGAGCAGGGAAACTGCCATGGGGCGGTCCGGACCGGGCTATAAAAATCGCGAAGCGCGCCGACAGGTTCTGATTCCCTGTCGGATCAAGTCCGTCCGCGGCTGGGGTGATGCGTGCATCCACAATATCTCGTCACGGGGCATGATGATCGCCTGTGACGATCCGCTCGCGCCGGGCGAATATCTCGACCTGCGACGTGGTCGGCAGGTGGTGATCGGCCGGGTCGTCTGGCGTCGCGACCGATTCTCGGGCGTCCGTACGCAGGACGTCATCAGCGCCGATGCGCTGGTCAGCGAGCCCCGCCTGGAAGCCCGGCCGACCGGCACGCGTCGCAGCGAGGATCGTGCCACGCTGCGCCAGTCCATGGCGGGGGAGATCGACGCCGCCCGCCGGATGGAGCGCAGCCGCTCGATATCGCAGGCGATGCAGTTCGGTGCGCTCGGCCTTTTCGGACTAGTCGCCGCCGCGACCGTCGCGATGCAGGTCAGCCATGTTCTGGCCGCGCCCGCCGCGCAGATCACCCAGGCCCTGTCGAGGTAGACGGTGTCGCGGTAGTCGAGGGGGGGCCGGTCAGTCCTGATCGGCCTGCAACGCCGCCGCCAGCCATTCGGGACGGATCGCGTCGCCCAACGCCTCGACGCGGCGGTGCTCGACCATCAGCCCCAGTTCCGGATAGGTCGCGCGGGTCCGGTCGCCCGCCTCGCCCAAGGGCGCTACGACCAGCCGCCGATTGACTTTCGAGCGGTGGTGCATCCGCGCCGTGTTTTCCTGCCCGACATAACAGCCCTTGGTGAAGCTGACGCCGTTCAGTTCGCGGGCATTGCACTCCAGCCACAGCGTCTCGCCCGAGCCCAGCTCGCCGACACCCTCGGTCACGCCCAGCGACAGCCGGTGCGCGGTCCAGCCGCTTGCCGCTTCACCCGCCGGGGCCAGCCAGCGATGGCCCAGCTCGGACAGGCGCGGATCATGCGGATGGCCTTGCGCGTCACGGCTCCAATGGACGGCCAATCCCTCGACCGGCGCGATCGTGATCGCGCGGCGCAGGCGGTACATGCCCAGCCGCCTTGCCAGCGCCTCGGCCTGCGACGACTCCGCATCGATCAGCACCGCCTCGCCCTCGGCCCATAGGAGAAAGTCGAACAGCGCCTTGCCTTGCGGCGTCAACAGCGCGGCCCAGCGCGGGGCGTCCGGCGTCAGGCCCACGACATCCTGCGTCACCAGCCCTTGCAGGAAACCGCGCACATCCTCACCCGCGATACGGATCAGGCGGCGATCGGCCAGGGTCGTCGCGGCGGTCGTCGCAGGAATGGCTGTTGGGGTGGCATCGGTCATGACCGCAAGGTAGGAGGGCGTGACCCTATGCGAAAGGCCCGTTTGCCATGACCTTCGACCTGCTTCTCTCCGGCGGCACCGTCCACACCCCCGGCGGCCCCGTCCGCGCCGATGTCGGCGTGCGCGACGGCCGGATCGTGGAAATCGGCGCGCGTGGCGATGCGGGTCGGGTGATCGACTGCACCGGCCTCGACATCCTGCCCGGCGTGATCGACAGCCAGGTGCATTTCCGCGAGCCCGGCCTGATGCACAAGGAAGACCTGGCCTCCGGCAGCCGCGCCGCGGTGATGGGCGGCGTGACCGCCGTCTTCGAAATGCCCAACACCAAGCCGAACACCGATTCGGCCGAGGCGATCACCGACAAGCTGACCCGCGCGAAGACCATGTTCTGCGACCATGCCTTCTATGTCGGCGCGACCAACCACAATGCGCGCGACCTGGCCGAGCTGGAGCGGATGCCGGGCACGGCGGGCGTAAAGATCTTCATGGGCGCCTCGACCGGCGACCTGCTGGTGTCCGAGGATGCACGATTGGCCGAGGTGCTTGCCTCGGGCCATCGCCGCGTCGCGATCCATGCCGAAGACGAAGACCGGATGAACGCCCGCGCCGACGAGCGGATCGAGGGCGATCCCTCGTCGCACCCGGTCTGGCGCGACGACGAGAGCGCGCTGCTCGCCACCCGTCGCATCCTGCGCCTGGCACGCGAGGCGAAGCGCCGCATCCATATCCTGCACGTCACCACGCCTGCCGAGCTGGAATATATCGCGCAGCACAAGGACATCGCGACCTGCGAGGTCACGCCGCAGCATCTGACGCTGGCGGGCGAGGAAGCCTATCCGCGCCTCGGCACGCTGGCGCAGATGAACCCGCCCATCCGGTCGGGCGCGCATCGCGACGGCCTGTGGCACTGGCTGAACCAGGGCGTGCCCGACGTGATCGGCTCGGACCATGCGCCGCACACGCTGGAGGAAAAGGCCAAGCCCTATCCGGGCAGCCCCAGCGGGATGCCGGGCGTGCAGACCTTGCTGCCGCTGCTGCTCGACCATGCGGCGAATGGCCGCCTGTCGCTCCAGCGGGTGATCGAGCTGACCAGCGCGGGCGCGCAGCGCATCTTCGGCATCGTCGGCAAGGGGCGGATCGCGGCGGGCTATGACGCCGACTTCACCATCGTCGACCTGAAGAAGCGCTGGACGATCGAGGATCAGTGGCTCCAGTCCAAGTGCGGCTGGTCGCCCTTCACCGGCATGGAGCTAACCGGCAAGCCGATCGGCACCATCGTGCGCGGCAAGGTGGCGATGTGGGAAGACCAGCTCGCCGATGCGCCGACCGGCCAGCCGATCCGCTTCGAGGCGGTCGACTTCGGATGAGCGAGAGCCGGTGGGTGCGGGACATCCGGGTCTATTGCCCGGTCGCACCCGCCACGTTCGCGGCGCTGATGGCGGGAGAGGCGATAGCGGTGGAAGACGACCCCACCGCCGCGACGCTGCTGGCCATCCTGCGTACGTCGCCGCTCGGGGATTTCGGGCGGTATCGTGAAGTGGTCGAGCTGGCGATCGGTTATGAGGGGTTCCGGCCGGGTGAAGGCGCGGTGCCGACGCTGGGGGCGGTCGGACAGGCGAGTTGGTCGCCGACCGTCATCCTGACCGCGATCTACGACGCCGAGGCGAATATCTCCGCGCTCGCGGACGCCCTGCTCGCCGCGCATCCCTGGGACGTGCCGGTGATCGCCGTGAGTGAGCCTTATCGGTTGCTGGTGCGCGGATAGGGCAAAGCGTGGGCTTCGCCTTCGCTCAGCCCGAACGGTTGTGGGAAAATCATCCTACCCCCCGTTCAGCCTGAGCGCAGTCGAAGGCCAAGGGAAACCCTCACCCCCAAAAGATCAGAACGGCAACCAGCGCGCCTTGTGCGTGAAGTTCATATACCCGACGTTCACACCCGCGCGCCAACCGACGCCCAGCCGCACTGGAATCAGCACGACATTGCCGCGCCGCAAATAGGTCGCGGCGAACCCGCCGACGAAATACAGCCGCCCCTCGGCCGCCGGAAAGCGGTGGAACAGCTCCTCGGTGTCGTAGAGATTGTAGACCAGCACGAACACCTTGTTCGCGTCGCCGCCGATATCGAAGCCCAGCGACGGCCCGGTCCAATAGACCGGCATCTGCCCCTCGACCTTGTGGGTCATCACGCCCGAGCCATAGCGCAGGCCGACGACGAACGCGCCCGAAGCCTCGCGCCCGGCGATATAGGCGTTGGGCCGCCCCTGTTCGCGCAGGATTCGCTCGATGATGCCCGCCAGCCCCTCGGCACCTTGGCCGAACACGCCCTCACCCGCCGCCAGCAGATCGTCCCGCTCAAACGTATCGGCGGCCTGCGTCGTCTGGGCCGCGCGCGAATCGGGAGTGCCCGGCGTGGTCGTGACCGGCGGTTGCTGAACGGGCGGGGCCGACTGGACCGGTGGATTATAGTCCTGCGGCGGCGCGCTCTGTTGGGGCGCGGGGCGCGAAGGCTGGGTGCCGAGGTCGCTGTCGATGCCCTGATTGGGGTCGATCGTACGGACCTGTGCCGCGACCGGCGCGGTGGCGACCAGGGCCAGGCCAGCCAGCAACGACAAACGCCATGACAGGCCCAGACAGACGATACGCATGAATTCTCAACTCCCCCGGCGAACCGATAGGCCACGTTAACCAGCCCGCAGCTTGCGGCGCAATGAATGACGAAATGGGGATTAGTCGATTTTCCTGATAAAATCCCGCCCGGACCCGGTTGATTGCCTCCACCGGCCCCGCTATAGCCGCACCTCGCCGCAGCCGGAGACGTGGGTGAGTGGCTGAAACCAACGCTTTGCTAAAGCGTCGTACGGGAAACCGTACCGAGGGTTCGAATCCCTCCGTCTCCGCCATATTGCGTGCCACCTTCCAACATTCCTTCGACCGCCCGCACGGGCCAGCCACGCCGCCCCGGATCGTGTGCGTCCGGCATGCCTGAGGACATCCTATGAGCCAGACCACCATCCACGCCATGGGCGAGCAGCATCTGGTCCATCGCACGGGCTGGCTGCGCGCCGCCGTGCTGGGGGCCAATGACGGCATCATCTCGGTCTCCAGCCTGATCGTCGGCGTCGCGGCCGCGCCCGGTGCCACGGCGGGTGCCGTGCTGGTGGCGGGAATCGCGGCGTTGGTCGGCGGCGCGCTGTCGATGGCGGCGGGGGAATATGTCTCGGTCAGTTCGCAGGCCGATACCGAGGAGGCCGACCTGGCGCGCGAGGCGGCGGAACTGGTCCGGGCGCCGCTGGCCGAGATGCGGGAACTGGCCGCGATCTACGAACAGCGCGGCGTGGAGGCAGGGCTGGCCCGACAGGTGGCCGAGCAGATGATGGCGCATGACGCGCTGGGCGCGCACCGCAGGGACGAGCTCGGACTGGCCGATGACGGTGGCTCCGACCCGCTCCAGGCGGCGCTGTTTTCGGCAGGGGCCTTCAGCGCGGGCGCCATCCTGCCCGTGCTGGCCGCCGCGCTGTCGCCCCGGGCCTGGGTTCTCTATCTGACACCCGCGACGGCGCTGGTCCTGCTGGCGGTGCTGGGCGCGCTCGGCGCGAAGGCGGGCGGTGCGCCGGTCGGACGCGGCATGGCGCGCGTCGTGCTGCTGGGCGCGCTGGCGATGGGCGTGACCGCGCTGATCGGGACGCTGACCGGCACCGTCGTCTAAGAAGGCGTTCAATAAGGCGGGGCGACCTTCGCCCGCTGTTCCCGTGCGGCCTGGGTCCACCAGGCGAGATCGTCGGCAAAGCGCGGGAAGCTGCGCGAAAGCGCGGCCCCGCCATCGCCGGTTGGCTGTCCCTGAGCGTCCAGCGTCTGGCCGATGCCACCGACGGTCAGCGTACTGGACACCACGACCATACCCATTTCGCCCAGCGTCCCGTGCCAGGCGACGCTGGCATGCGCGCCCGCCAGCCGTCCGGCCGAATAGCTGGCGATGGCGGCGGGACGCCAATACCATTCCTCCAGGAAATGATCGGTCAGGTTCTTCAGCCCCGGTTGCTGCCCCCAATTATATTCGCCGGTCACGAAGACGAAGGCATCGGCGGCGCGGATTTTGGCGGCGAGCGTCTCCATCGCCTCGGGCGCCTCACCGGCGGGATATTCCTTGTACATCCGGTCCAGCATGGGCAGCCCGATCGCCTTGGCATCGATCAACTCGGGCTCGGCACCGCGTTCGCGGAACGACCGGACCAGATAGTCGGCCAGCCTGATGCCCTGCCGATCGGATCGGTAGGAGCCGTAGAAGATCAGGATATGGTCGGCCATCATAAGTCTCCCCATGGTCTGTCCTGCATAACGCGGAAGGGCATGGCGGCGATCCGGCCTCACCCCTTGGCGGCGGTGGCGGCCAGTTCCTCCAGGTCCAGGTCATGTTCCAGATCGTGCAGCGTCTCGTCGTCGATCTCGCCCGCGCGGTGCAGACGGACCAGTTCGGCGCGGCCCGCCGTGACGGCGGCGATGATGACGTCGAAATGGCTCGTGATCGCCGCGCTGAGTTCCTCGGCACTGCCCTCGAAATTCTGCCCGGCCGTCGCGCGGGCCTGATAACGGCGCAGCAATTGCGGGTGGATCAGTTGCCCGGCATCGTCATGCGCCTCGCGCTCCACGGCGACCAACTGGGCACGGAACATCGCCGCCTCCGCCGCATGAAGGTTGAGCGGGGGATGCGAGGCGGGGTCCTCGCGCGGGGCGGCGCGCCGGATCACCCAGCCCAGCGACGTGCCTTGCAACAGCACGGTAACGAGGATGGCGACAAAGGCCGTGACCAGCATCAGGTCGCGCGCGGGCATCTTTTCGGGCAGCGACAGCGCGACCGCCAGCGTCACCACGCCGCGCATGCCCGCCCAGCTCATCACCAGCGCGGCCCGCCCGCCGAGCGGCCGTGCGATCCGCCAGCCAAGCCGATGCAGGCCCGCCACGATCGCATCGACCCCGAAAATCCACACGAACCGCGCAACGATCACCGCCGCCACGATGACCAGCACCGGCAGGCCCATGGTGTCGACCACCGCCGCCGGGTCGCCGACCCGCTCCGACAGGCCACGCAGCGACAAGCCGATCAGGGTGAACACCGCCGCTTCGAGCAGGAAGACCAGCACCTGCCAAAAGGCCAGCGCCCGGATGCGCACGCTCGCGCTGAACACGACATGCTGGTACCAGCCACAGGTCAGCCCCGCCGTGACCACCGCGATCACGCCCGAGACATGGAGCAGCTCGCCCGCGATATAGGCGCTCCAGCAGACCAGCAGCGTCAGCGCGATCATCAGCGTATCGTCGCCCAGCCGCCGGAGCAGCAGGACCCAGGCCGCGCCGATCGCCGCACCGACCGCGATCCCGCCCAGCACCAGCAGGAAGAAGCTGCCCACCGCCGCGCCCAGGCTGAATCCGCCGGTCAGGACGGCGGCGACGGCGAAGCGGAACAGCACCAGCCCGGCGGCATCGTTGAGCAGGCTCTCGCCCTCCAGCAGCGTCGACAGCCGTCGCGGCAGGCGCACCCGCTGCAACACCGCGCGCGCCGACACCGCATCGGGCGGCGACAGGATCGCGCCCAGCGCGACACAGGCGGCCCAGGGCAGCGCGGGGAGCAACAGCTTGGTCACGACCGCGACGATCGCGGTGGTGAAGAACACCGCGCCGACCGCCAGCGACAAGGTGCCGACCATGTGCCGTCGAAACGGTGCGATCGCGGTGAACCAGGCACCGTCCATCAACAGCGGCGGCAGGAAGAGGACCAGCACCAGTTCGGGATCGATGGTGATGCCGGGCAGGCCGGGCATGAAGGCGATCGCCCCGCCCCCGACGATCAGCGCGGCAGCGGGCGGCAGCGACAGCCGATGCGCCAGATAATGCAGCGCGACCACCGCCAGAAACATGGCGATGATCAGCTCGAAACCTTCCGCCGGATGCACCGCCCTGCTCTCCCCCCGCTGCGACGATCAAGGGAAAGCGCAGAAAGGGCGTGAAATCAACAAGGTTGGCCGTTTCCTCCTGTCGCAGGATTCCCCCGACGAAACTCCCCCACCATCCCGGCGAAGGCCGGGATGGTGCATGTTCTTGCGCAACGGCCTGACATTCGCAGGGAAATCCCTGCAGGGCAGGATCGTCTCACACCCCCTTGGCGGTCGGCATGCATGGCGCGGGATCGGCGATCCAGTCATGGTCGTAGCTGGCGGGCACCGCCTCGCCCTGGCCGACGCCGGGTTTCGTCCCCTTCGGCGCGTAGAAGATCCAGGCCATGCTGTTGTCGAACGCGTCGATCCGGCCATTGTCGCGCGCCGCCATGGCGGCATCGATCTCGGGCTGTTCGACGCGCGAGCCCCGGACCATGCGGATGGTGCCGTCGCGCATCTCCCAGGCGCGGCGGTAATGGCGGCCGAACATCATCGTGTCGAAGCTGGGCTTGGACGACCATTGCTTCGCGTCGGTGCCCGTGGGCAGACGGACGGTGGTGACGTGGCAGCTATATTCGGGCTTGGAATAGAAGGGCACGTCCTGCGGCTGATCGGCGCTGCGCCCACGGCGATCGGGCGGGCTGAAGCCGCCGCCCGGCAGCGCGAAGGAGCGGCCGCCATCATCATCCTTGTCCCAATCGACGGTGCCGGTGCCCGCGATCGTCAGGATGCTGGCCTGTGCCTTCGGGTCGTAACGCCACTGCACGCTGTCGATCGCCTGCCAGAATTCGCCGGTCAGCTGCTGACGAAAGGCGTCGAGCATCTGGCCCGGCGTCACGGCCGAGAACTGCGCCTGCTGCTGAAGCCCCGCGACGCCGCGCGTGATGGTGGTGGAGGTGATCTTGGCGGGCTTGTCGAACCCGGCCCGCGTGTCGATGTCGTACAGCGTCGTCTCGTCGGGCACGCTGGCCAGCGGCCGGTTCAGCTTTTCCAGCGACTCGCCGCGCGTGGTCAGCGGCAAGACCCATTGCACCGGAAACACCGGCCGCGCGGCGGGCGGCACGACGGCGGGCATCGTCCCGTCCAGCCAATAGGTTGCGCCGTCGATATGCGCACGGACCAGCACATGGTCGAACAGCTGCGGCCCCGACAGACGCTGGTCGAACCCGTCATCGGCGGAATTGGAATTGATGAGCACCGCCTCCGCCTCGATCCCCAGCTCGCGGAGCAGGGCGAGCAGCAGCGCGGTCTTGCCCTTGCAGTCGCCATAGCGACGCTGCCACGTCTCGTCGGCCGAGGCGGGGGTCAGGTTGCCGCCGTTCAGCCCGACATAGATGTAGCGGACATCCTGCTGGATGAGCTTCAGCGCGGCCGCCGCCCGGTCGAGCGGCTTGGGGCTCGCCGCGGCGATCCGCGCCGCTTCCTGGCGCAGCGGCGAATTGGGAGCGAGGGTCGCCGCCTTGGTATAAAGCGGGGCGAAGTGACGGGACACCGAGGGCCAGTCCGCGAAATCGCTATATTCGACGATACGCTGCCACTGATAGCGCGGCGGCGCATCCTTGGGCGGGGTCAGCGTCGCGGGATTGTCGAAGCGGAAATCGACGCCCTGGTCTTGCCTGGTCAGTGCGGCGGTCATGTCCGGACTGATCTTCAGCTGCGGCTTGTGCCGGGCATCCCAGTTCAGCCCCAGATGATAGCGGCCGGGTGCCGGGCTGGCGGCCAGCACCAGCAGGCCCGATGCCTTGCCGCCCATCGTCGGGTCCTTGGCAAAGGTCGTCCATTCGACCTCCAGTTCGTCGCCGACGCGCAGGTCGGGCACGCGCAGCACGGCGGTCAGCGTGCCGTCGAGCATCGCCTCCTCCAGCTTGTCCTCGCGCCGCAGCACCTCGAACGCGGCGGCCTTCATCGCGTCGATCGTCTGGCCGTCGCGGATGACATGGATGGCATGGACGATCGGCGGCCCCGCCGCCGGGTCCCAGGCAATGGCGATATTACCGATCTGGAGTGCGTTGGATTGCAGGACCTTGATGCGATAGCCCATATATTGGGCCTGCCCCTGGTCGGTGATGTGCGCCACGACATCCTGCCTGCGCATGAAGATCGGACCGCCGGCATCGGCGGGCACCGCCAGCAGTTCGGACCGTGTGACCCAGGCGGGGACCGGCCCCGTTTGCGGACCGCGCTCGCCCGCTGCGGGCCGCCCCGCCTGTTTCGCCGCCTGCTTCCCCGCATTCTGGGCCCCGGCACCGCCCGCCGCCAAGACCGACACCAGCGCCAAAGCCGGAGCGATCGCCCCTACGCCACGCAACCTCATAGTCCCCCCATCCTCCCCGGAAGGCCGCCATAGTGGCCAAAAGACCGGCCGACGCAAGCCGCGCCATGCTTGCCCCTGTCCGGACGATCGTGCATCGCCGGGGTCCCACGGCTTAGTTTGGCTCATGATTTTGGGGAGCGCCCATGCCCGTCACCGACATCGCCACCCGCGTCTATAATCACGGCTGGCGGCTCGACCCGGTCGTGCGCAGCCTGCTGGACACCGATTTCTACAAGCTGCTGATGCTGCAGATGATCCGGCGTCTCCACCCGGACGTGACGGCGACCTTCTCGCTCATCAACCGCAGCAAGCATGTCCGGCTGGCCGAGGTGATCGACGAAGCCGAACTGCGCGAGCAACTCGACCATGCGCGCTCGCTCCGGTTCGGCAAGAAGGAGCTGATCTGGCTGGCTGGCAACAGCTTCTATGGCAAGCAGCGCATGTTCTCGCCCGAGTTCCTCGACTGGCTCGCGCGCTTCCAGCTGCCGGATTACGAACTGCGCACCGTGGACGGGCAGTTCGAGCTGCATTTCGACGGTCCCTGGGCCGAGACGACGATGTGGGAAATCCCCGCCTTGGCCATCGTCAACGAACTGCGCTCACGCGCGGCCCTGAAGGGCAAGGGGCGGTTCGAACTCGACATCCTCTATGCCCGCGCCAAGGCCAAGCTGTGGGACAAGGTGGAGCGGCTGCGCGACCTGCCCGACCTGGTCCTCTCCGACTTCGGTACGCGGCGGCGGCACGGGTTCCTGTGGCAGCGCTGGTGCGTCGAGGCCCTGAAGGAAGGGCTGGGGGACCGGTTCATCGGTTCGTCCAACGTGCTGCTGGCGATGGACAATGATCTGGAGGCGATCGGCACCAACGCGCATGAACTGCCGATGGTCATGGCCGCGCTCGCCCCCGACGATGCGGGCGTGGCGGCGGCACCGTACCGGGTGCTGGAGGAGTGGCAGGCGCTCTATGACGGCAACCTGCTGATCGCCTTGCCCGATGCGTTCGGGACCACGGCCTTTCTGCGCAACGCGCCCGACTGGCTGGCCGACTGGACGGGCTTCCGCCCCGACTCGATGCCGCCGATCGAGGGGGGCGAGCAGATCATCGCCTGGTGGCAGGCGCATGACCGCGATCCGCGCCGCAAGCTGCTGATCTTTTCGGACGGGATGGATGTCGACAGCATCGAGGCGACCTATCGCCATTTCCATGGCCGGGTGCGGATGAGCTTCGGCTGGGGCACCAACCTGACCAACGACTTCCGCGACTGCGATCCGGCGGGCGCGGCGGGGCTGGAGCCGATCTCGCTGGTGGCCAAGGTGATCAGCGCGGACGGGCATCCGGCGGTCAAACTGTCCGACAACCCCGCCAAGGCGACCGGCGATCCGGCCGAGATCGAACGCTATCTGCGCATCTTCGGCGAGGACGGGCGCCGCGCCAAGGCGGTCAGCGTGTGACGGAGTACGTCTGACGGAATATCCGTTGACTGCAAACGACATCACGCCCCTCGCCCCACGGCCAAGAGACCAGAATCCAGCACGGACGGCCTGCCCCACAAGGGACGCGGACCCTGGACCGTGACGACATTGCGTTGAACCGACGCAAGCCCCTTCCCTGAAGGGAGGGGTGTGACTTTCCATCTCGCATCCCGGACAACAAAAAAGGAGGCCGGCTTTCGCCGACCTCCCTCTTTTCGCAATCAACCTTGGTTGAGCGTGGCTTACTGGCCAGCGCCCGGACCGTAGGTGATCTCGACGCGACGGTTCTGAACCTCGCGGACGCCGTCGGCGGTCTGAACGCGCAGCTTGTCGCGCTGTTCGCCGAAGGCTTCCGTGGCGATCGAGCCATCGGGGATCGAGTGCGAGGTCATGTACGCCTTCACCGCGTCGGCACGACGCTGCGACAGACCCATGTTGTACTTCGGCGTACCCGACGTGTCGGTGAAGCCTGCAACCATCACGCGGGCATTGCCGCAGCTCTGGTACTGGGTGATCGCGTTGTCGAGGATCGACGCTGCTTCCGGGGTGATGTCCGACTTGTTCCACTCGAAGAACACGATGAACGGACCCGGCGAGCACGGCACGGCCTCGGGAG
>NZ_LDTF01000057.1 GCF_001477495.1 Sphingomonas yabuuchiae | reverse complement strand
CGGGAGGGGCGTGCCAAGCGCGGTCCTTAAGCGCTTCTGCAAGCGGTGACGTTCTTGCTTATTCACAACAATCGCCCAGCAACGCTCCCCTCCCGCAGGCGGGAGGGGATGGGGGAGGGAAAGCCAAGGGCGATGGAATAGCCAAACTATCCCCTAGCGTCCCACAAGCCGCCCCCCTACATTCCCCCCATGTCGTTCTTCGGCCGCTTCTCCCCCGTCCGCGCGATCCGCGACCTGCGGCTCTTCCTGTCGCAGCGCCAGCCCTATGAGCTGGTCTTCCTGATGATCGCGGTCGGGATCACCGGCTTCTTCATCTACGCCTTTGCGCGCGACGATTATGTGCCGGTGCCGTACAAGCCCGACATCATCTATGTCGAACAATGGCCCGCCGACCGCACGGATGTGCAGATCAAGGCCCAGCAGAAGATCGACTATGTGAAGAAGAAGGAGCGGCTGGCCGAGGAAAAGGCCGCGAAGGATCAGCGACAGGCCGAATTCAAGAAGGTCGACGACGCGCTGAGCAAGTGGGGCATCTGACCGATCGGCGCTGGATGGGGGCGGCACTGGCGCTGGCGGATCGCGGCGTCGGGCGGACCGCGCCCAATCCCAATGTCGGGTGCGTGCTGGTCCGCGAGGGTCGCGTGGTCGGGCGCGGTTGGACGCAAGCAGGTGGCCGTCCCCATGCCGAAGCCATGGCGCTGGCCGAGGCGGGCGAGGCAGCGCGTGGTGCCACCGCCTATGTCACGCTGGAGCCCTGCGCGCATGTCTCGCCCCGCGGCCCCGCCTGCACCGACCTGCTGATCGCCGCCGGAGTCGCGCGGATCATGGCGGCGATGGGCGATCCCGATCCACGCACCGATGGCCAAGGCTTCGCCCGCGCCCGCGCCGCCGGGATTTCGGTGACGACCGGCGTGCGCGAGACGGAAGCCCGAGCGATGATCGCGGGCTTCCTGACCCGTCGGGCCAGGCACCGCCCCTTCGTCACGCTGAAGCTCGCGACCTCGCTTGACGGAAAGATCGCCCGTCCCGATGGCGAGAGCCGCTGGATCACCGGACCGGATGCGCGCGCCCATACCCATCTGGAACGCAGCCGCCACGAAGCGATCCTCGTCGGGCGCGGCACGCTGGAAGCGGATTCGCCCAGGCTGGATGTCCGCCTGCCCGGCCTTGAGTCGCACGCCCCACGCCGTGTCCTGCTCTCCCGCACCCCCGAAGCGGGCTGGGAGACCATCCCCTCCCCCGCCGCCATCGCCAGTCTGGCGGGCGTCGACCGACTGATGGTCGAGGGGGGCGCGCAGACCGCCTCCGCCTTCCTGGCCGGGGATCTGGTCGACCGGCTGCTCCTCTATCGTGCGCCCATCCTGATCGGCGAGGGCCGCGCGGCGCTGGGCGATATCGGCCTCACCCGTCTGGCCGAGGCGCATGGCCGCTGGCGGCTGGCCGATGCGCGGATGCTTGGCAGCGACCGGTTGGAGGTCTACGAGCGCGACTGATATGTTTACCGGGATCGTCACCGACATCGGCTCCGTCACCAGCGTGGAAACGCGCGGTGACACGCGAGTCGTCATCGCCACCGCCTATGATACGGCCAGCATCGACCTGGGCGCGTCGATCGCCTGTTCGGGCGTCTGCCTGACCGTGGTCGAGAAAGGCCCCGACTGGTTCGCGGTCGACGTCTCGGCCGAAACGATCGGACGCACCGCCGATCAGTGGACGACCGGCCAGCGGCTGAACCTGGAACGCGCGATGAAGCTGGGCGACGAGCTGGGCGGGCATATCGTTACCGGCCATGTCGACGGTGTCGGCACGGTCGTTTCGGTGGCGGAGGAAGGCGGATCGCACCGCGTCTTCGTGTCCGTGCCCGCCGACCTCGCCCCCTTCATGGCGACCAAGGGGTCGGTGACGGTCGATGGCGTCTCGCTGACCGTCAACAGCGTCGAGGACATGGCCGATGGCACCGTCTTCGGCCTGAACATCATTCCCCACACCGCCGCCGTCACCACGCTGGGCGGCATCGGCGAAGGCCAGCGCGTCAATATCGAGATCGACGTGCTCGCCCGTTATCTGCAGCGCATGGAGCATTATCGTGGCCGCTAATCCCGACGCTTTGGCCGGTCTGCGGCGCGGATTCCTGTCCAGCCCCGAAGAGATCATCGACGAGGCGCGCAACGGCCGCATGTTCATCCTGGTCGATGACGAGGATCGCGAGAATGAGGGCGACCTGGTCATCCCGGCCCAGATGGCGACGCCGGAAAAGGTCAACTTCATGGCGCGGCACGGGCGCGGGCTGATCTGCCTGGCGATGACGCGCGAGCGGGTCGACACGCTCGGCCTGCCGCTGATGAGTCCGAAGAACGGAACGCGGCACGAAACCGCCTTCACCATCTCGATCGAGGCGCGGGAGGGCGTGACGACCGGCATCTCGGCCGCCGACCGCGCGCGGACCATCGCGGTGGCGATCGACTCGAGCCATGGCGCGGACGCGCTGGTGACGCCGGGCCATGTCTTTCCGCTGGTCGCGCGCGACGGCGGCGTGCTGGTGCGCGCCGGGCATACCGAAGCGGCGGTCGACGTCGCGCGGCTCGCCGGGCTGAACCCCTCGGGCGTGATCTGCGAGATCATGAACGAGGACGGCACGATGGCGCGGATGGACGACCTCGTCTCCTTCGCGCAGCTCCATAACCTGAAGATCGGCACGATCCGCGACCTGATCGCCTATCGCCGCCGCTACGACCATTTGGTCGAGCTGCAGTCGGAGGCCACGTTCGAGAGCGAATGGGGCGGCACCTGGACAGCACGCGCCTATCGCAACAAGGCGACCGGCACCGAGCAGGTCGCGCTGGTCAAGGGCAAGCTCGACACCGACCAGCCGGTGCTGGTCCGCATGCACGCGCTGTCGCCCTTCGCCGATGTGTTCGGCGAGGCGGGTGCGCGCGGCGCTTTGCTCGCCAAGTCGATGCGGATGATCGCCGACGAAGGCTCGGGCGTGATCGTCGTCATCAACCGTCCGCGCACCGACGCCTTCACCACCGCCGTCCGCCTGAAGGCCGGTGAGGAGGTGCAGATCGATATGGAGGAACTGCGCGATTACGGCGTCGGCGCGATGATCCTGGCCGAGCTGGGCGTGCAGGACATGGTGCTGCTGACCAACACCCATCACACGCTGATCGGCCTCGACGGCTACGGCCTGTCGATCGTCGGCGAACGTCGTATCGAAAATTTTGAGGGAGACGCCTGATGGCGCATGTGTTGATCGTCGAGGCGCGCTTCTACGAGCATCTGAACGACCTGCTGCTGGCGGGCGCGCGCGCCGCGATCGAGGAAGCGGGCCACAGCCATGAGACGATCACCGTTCCCGGTGCGCTGGAAATCCCCGGCGCGGTCGCGATGGCGGCGGACTCGGGCCGTTACGACGCCTTCGTCGCGATCGGCGTGGTGATTCGCGGCGAGACCTATCATTTCGAGATCGTGTCGAACGAGAGCGCACGCGGCCTGATGGCGCTGACCATGGACGGCCTGCCCATCGGCAACGGCATCATCACCACCGAGAACGAGGCGCAGGCCCTGACCCGCGCCAAGCCGGACGAGAAGAACAAGGGCGGCGAGGCGGCCAAGGCGGCGCTTGCCATGCTGGCGCTGAAGGGCCGGTTCGGGTGACATCCCCCGTCCTCCAGACCGAGCGGTTGACCTTGCGGCTTCCCTCGGCGGAGGATTTCGAGGCCTGGGCGGCGTTCCATACCGAGGAGGACACGATGCGCTTCCTCGGCGGCGTCCAGGCGCGCGGGGCGGCGTGGCGATCCTTATGCACCATGGTCGGCGCGTGGAGCGTGCGCGGTTTCGCCATGTTTTCGGTGATCGAGCGCGACACCGGCCGCTGGGTCGGCCGGATCGGCCCCTGGCAGCCCGAGGGCTGGCCCGGGCGTGAGGTGGCGTGGGGCGTGGCACGCGAATTCGCCGGACGCGGCTATGCCCATGAGGCGGCGGTCGCGGCGATGGACTATGCGGTGGATGTGCTGGGCTGGGACCATGTGATCCACACCATCGACCCGGAAAATACGGGCTCGATCCGACTGGCGCAGCGGCTGGGCGCGGTGAATGAGGGGCCGGTCAGCCTGCCCGCCCCGCTGGAGAACTTCCGCGTCGATGCCTGGGGCCAGAGCGCCGACCAATGGCGCGCGCGCCGGGGATCGCTGTCCCAATGACCGATATGCCGCCCACCCGCTTTCGCGTCGTCGAGCGGGGTCGGCGGCTGGAGGTGATCGATACGCACGCGGGCAAGGCGCCGCCTGCACGCCGGACCGAGGCGCCGCGACCGATGGACGGGAAGACGCCCCGCTTCAAGCTGCCCGAAAAGCTCCGCTTCGATGGCGGCGGGTCCTGGACGACCGACGGTTTTTATGACGCCAAGGGGCCGCGTACGGTGACGCTGGACGCGAGCGCGATGCAGAAGCTGCGCTATGCGGGTGCCGGATTGGTCGCGGTAGTTATCGTTTGGGTGCTGCTGGCCCCGATCATACCCGCGCTGTGGGGGGCGCCGTTGCTACTGATCAATCCGAAGGTGCGCGACACGCTGCGGGAGTGGGCGACGGGCTTCATCGACGGGCTGGCTTCCTCGCAATAGGCCCGACGACCGTTCACCCTGAGCTTGATCGTGATGACATTGCATTGAACCAGCGCATGCCCCTCCCCTTCAGGGGAGGGGCTGGGGTGGGGCCTCGCCACAGGCGGCACGCTTGCGGAAACGCCCCACCCCTGCCCCCTCCCCTGAAGGGGAGGGGTAAGTACATCTCATGTCTTTTTACTTCAGGTCGAAGCGCACGTTCCGCGATGGTCGGGAAGGTTTCCCTTGGCCTTCGACTTCGCTCAGGCTGAACGGAGGGTGGGTCGGGAAATATTTGCCCCAAGGACGCCACCCCGGCCTTCGCCGGGGCGGAGCTGAGAAGTCGGCGCGGTCCTTATATGAACGGGGCGGGGAAACCCCCGCCCCTCATCCTCACGCCGCGCGCGCGGCTTCGTCGAGCGTGGGGTAATCGATATACCCCTCCGGCCCCTGGCTATACCAGGTCTTCATGTCGCCCTCGTTCAGCGGCGCATCGGTGCGCAGACGCTCGGGCAGGTCGGGGTTGGCCAGGAAGGTCCGGCCGAACGCGATGCCGTCCGCCACACCCGAGTCGATCGCAGCTTGCGCCTTCTCACGGGTATCGAAATCGCTGTTCAGGATCAGCGGGCCCTTGAACACCTCGCGAATCTGCGGCGACAGCTTGGGCACGTCGGTGCGGCCATAGGTGCCGTCCGGCCCGATCTCGCGAAGTTCGAGGAACGCGATGCCCAGGTCCGACAGCATCTTGGCGGCGGGCACGAAGACCGAGGCGGGATCGCTGTCGTCCACGCCCTGGCTGTCGCCATTGGGCGAGAGGCGCACGGCCACCCGCTCCTTGCCCGCAACCGAAATCACGCGCTCGGCGATCTCGCGGAGCAGTCGGATGCGACTTTCCGGCGTGCCGCCATATTCGTCCTCGCGGTGATTGGCGCCGTCGCGCAGGAATTCATCGATCAGATAGCCGTTGGCGGCATGGATCTGCACCCCGTCGAACCCGGCGGCCAGCGCGTTGCGCGTCGCGAGTTCATAATCGTCGAGCAGGCGCGGGATTTCCGACAGCTCCAGCGGGCGGGCGGTCTCGAAGTCCTGCTTGCCCTCGAAAGTATGCGCCTGCCCCTCGGTGCGGGTGGCCGAGGACGACACGGGCTGCATCCCCGTCACCGAGCTGTGCACCTGACGACCCATGTGCCAGAGCTGGGCGACGATCCGGCCGCCCGCCTTGTGCACGGCATCGGTCACCGGCTTCCAGGCCGCGACCTGTTCATCGGTCCACAGGCCAGGTGCATAGGGCCAGCCCAGCCCTTCGCGGCTGATGCCGGTGGCCTCGGAGATGATCAGGCCCGCACTGGCGCGCTGGGCATAATATTGCGCCATGATCGGCGTCGGCACCGCCTCTCGCGTGGCGCGGGCGCGGGTCAGCGGCGCCATGAGGATACGGTTGGGGGCGTGGATCGCCCCGAGATCGATGGGGTCGAAGAGCGTTGGCATCAAAATGCAATCCTTTTGCGGCCTTTCCGGCCTGACGCAACGCAGATAGGGCGTTAAGGGAGCCCATGCCCGTGTCCGCCCCCCCAAGAAAAAGTGAACGACCTGAAAGCGATGGTCTGTCGGACCGGGGCGGACCCAAGGCCACGCCGCCGCTGGCCTTCGCCGCGGTCATCCTTGCCAATGTCGCGCTGGCCTTCGGGCCGCTGCTGGTGCGGATGGCGGATACCGGGCCGGTCGCCTCGGCCTTTTGGCGGATCACGCTGGCCGCGCCGGTGCTGGCACTGGTCGCGCTGATCTCGCCCGCTCGGCCACGTATTCCGGGAAAGGGACAAACCGGGCTGTGGGCGCTGCTGCTGATCGGCGGGATCGCCTTTGCCGGGGATCTGGGCACCTGGCATATCGGCATCCGCCAGACGACGATGGCCAATGCCACGCTGTTCGGCAATTCGGCGACCTTCATCTTTCCGCTTTACGGGTTCCTCGTCGCGCGGGCCTGGCCCTCGCGTAGCCAAGGGATCGCGCTGATCCTGGCGGCGGTCGGCGCGGGACTGTTGATGGGGCGCAGCTATCAGGTCGATCCGCGCCATCTGGTCGGCGATCTGCTGTGCGTGCTGGCGGGCATCCTCTACGCGCTCTACTTCATCCTGATGTCGCGGGTGCGGACGTCGATGCCGCCGGTCCCGGCGCTCGCCTGGTCGACCATGGCGAGCATCGTGCCGCTGTTCGTTTTCGCCACGCTGCTGGGCGAGCGGGTATGGCCCGATCACTGGAGCGCGCTGATCCTGCTGGCGTTGGGGAGCCAGATCATTGGCCAGGGGTTGATGATCTATGCGTTGGGGCTGCTCAGCCCGCTGGTCGTCGGTCTCGCGCTGCTGGTCCAGCCGATGGTGGCGACCGCGATCGGCTGGGTGGTCTATGGCGAGACGCTGGCGTTGCCCGATCTGGCGGGCGTCGCGATGGTCGCGGTCGCACTGGTCCTGGTGCGACGCGGATCGGCGGTTGCCAAGCCGAACGACACGGACGAACGACAGGGACGACGGATAAGGATATGACCGAGGCTGCCATGACCGATGTTCAGGACCTGACTCTCGACGAGGTGCGCGCGCTGCTGGCCGACGGCATCGCGTCCAACGCGGCGTTCGACGGCTGGGGCGACGATGCCCGTGACATGGCGGCGGATGCCGCGGGCGTCGACCGCGACATTGCGCGACTCGCCTTCAAGGACGGTGCGGTCGCGATGATCGATGCCTGGTTCGCGTCGATCGACCAGGCGATGGTCGAGGCCGTGCCCGCCGAACAGGCCGCGCACATGAAGATCCGCCAGCGCATCACGGCACTGGTCGAGGCGCGGCTGGCCGCCGTCGCCCCGAATCGCGAGGCGCTGCGCCGGGCGCTGACCATCCTTGCGATGCCGCAGAACGCCGCGTCGGGCGCACGACTCGGCTGGCGCACGGTCGATGCGATCTGGGCGCAGGCGGGCGACACCGCGACCGATTACAACCACTATACCAAGCGGGCGACGTTGTTCGCGGTCTATGGATCGACCATCGCGGTGTTCCTGAACGACGAGAGCGAGGATCACGCCGACACGCGTGCTTTCCTGGCGCGCCGGATCGAGGGGATCATGCGGTTCGAGAAGTGGAAGGCGGGGGTCGCCAAGCGGGGCGAGAATATGCCCAGCCTGTCGCGGTTTATCGGGCGGTTGCGGTATCCGGCGGTGTAAACGGGCGTTTGCGGCTTAGGGCATGAGCGTGGGAATCCCTCACCGATAGCCCGTCATCCATTTCATCAACGGGTAATTGATAATCAATCGCACCGGCGTTATGTAGTTCGCATGGCGATGCTCAGCAGTCTCGAAACCCTTCCCCGGCGGCAACCGGCGACCGTGGCCGCGATCGACTGGACCCAGCTGGCGCTGCCCGAGGCGCGCCGTCTGCGCGAACTGGGCTTCGATGAAGGGGTCGGCGTCGAGGTGCTGCACCGCGCGACGCTGGGCGGCGGGCCCATCGCTTGCCGGATCGGCCGGATGACCGTGGCGCTGCGTCGTCGGGTCGCCGCCTCGATCCGCGTCGCGACGGGCGCTTGAGGTCCAACCGAACGCAATGAACGCCGCACCGCTGGTTGCGCTCGTCGGCAATCCCAATGCCGGCAAAAGCGCCCTGTTCAACGCGCTCACCGGCGCGCGGCAGAAGGTGGGCAATTATCCCGGCGTCACCGTCGAGCGGCATTCGGGCCGACTCGTGCTCGACGACGGTCGTCCGGTCGAGCTGGTCGACCTGCCCGGCGCCTATAGCCTCGATCCCGGCAGCCTGGACGAACAGGTCACGCGCAACGTCGTGATGGGATCGCAGGCGGGCGAGCGCCGCCCCGACGCATTGGTCGTGGTGGTCGACGCCGCCAATCTCGACAATCACCTGCGCTTCACGCTCCAGCTGATCGCGCTCGGCCTGCCGGTCGTGATCGCGCTCAACATGGTCGACCTGGCCGAGCGTGACGGACTGACCCTCGACGCCGACATCCTGGCGCGCGAACTGGGCGTGACGGTCATCCCGACCGTCGCCGTCCGTCGTCGCGGGCTCGACACGCTGAAGGCCGAGATCGACCGGCTGGTCACGGAAAGCCGCAGCCAGCCCGTCTCCGCCGCCGACCGCATCGACGATATCGTCACGCTGCAACGCCGCGCGCGCCAGATCGCGGCGGCGGCGACGGTGGCCGAGACGCCGACGCGCCGCTGGACGCATATGCTCGACTCGGTCGCGCTTCACCCGATTGCCGGGCCGATCCTGTTGGTCGGGCTGCTCTTCATCATGTTCCAGGCGGTCTTCGCCTGGTCGGAAGCCCCCATCGGCTGGATCGAGCAGGGCTTTGTCTGGCTGGAGGCGCAGGTCGGCGCGACGCTGCCCGAGGGCTGGTTCCGCAGCCTGATCACCGATGGCCTGATCGCCGGTGTCGGCGCGGTCCTCGTCTTCCTGCCCCAGATCCTGATCCTGTTCCTGTTCATCCTCGTGCTGGAGGCGACCGGCTATATGGTCCGCGCCGCCTTCCTGATGGACCGGCTGATGGCGCAGGTGGGCTTGTCGGGACGCGCGTTCATCCCGCTGCTCTCTTCCTTCGCCTGCGCGGTGCCCGGCATCATGGCGACGCGCACCATCGACGATGAAAAGGACCGGCTGACCACGATCCTGATCGCGCCGCTGATGACCTGTTCGGCGCGGCTGCCGGTCTACACCATCATCATCGGCGCCTTCATTCCGGATCGGCAGGTACTGCCCTTCGTCGGCTTGCAGGGTCTGGTGCTGCTCGGCCTCTATCTGATGGGCATCGTCGGGGCGTTCGTCGCCGCGCTACTGCTTCGCCGCACCGTCACCAAGGGCGCGTCGTCGGGCTTCATGATGGAGATGCCCAAATATCAGTGGCCGCATCTGCGCGACGTGGCGCTGGGCCTGTGGAGCCGCGCACTGATCTTCCTGAAGAGGGCCGGAACCACCATCGCGCTGACCACCGTCATCCTGTGGGCGTTGCTGTCCTTCCCCAAGCCGCCGGAAGGCTCGGGCATCTCGCCGGTCGATTATTCGGTCGCGGGCCGCATCGCGAGCGGGATCGAGGTCGTGGTCCGCCCGATCGGCTTCAACCGCGACATCGCGCTGGCCCTCGTCCCCGCCATGGCGGCGCGCGAGGTCGCGGTGGCGGCGATCGGTACCGTCTATGCCATCGACGATACCGAGCATGAGGGCGGGCAGAAGGCGATGACCGACAAGCTGAAGCGCAACTGGTCGCTGCCCACCGCGCTCGCCTTCCTGATGTGGTTCGTCTTCGCGCCGCAGTGCATTTCCACGATCGCGGTGACGCGCCGGGAAACCAATGACTGGAAGTGGCCGGCCTTCATGGTAGGGTATCTCTTCGTGACCGCCTATGTCATGGCGGGCATCACATACTGGCTGGCCATATTCGCCGGCCTCTAGGCAAGATACAGGACTGATACATGGCGGGCAGCGTCAACAAGGTGATTCTCGTCGGCAATCTGGGACGCGATCCCGAGAGCCGCTCCTTCCAGAATGGCGGCAAGGTGGTCGAGCTGCGTATCGCCACGTCCGAATCGTGGAAGGACCGCAACAGCGGCGAGCGCAAGGAAAAGACCGAGTGGCACACGGTCAAGATCTTCAACGAAGGTCTGGCCAACGTCGCCGAGCGTTTCCTGCGCAAGGGCTCCAAAGTGTATATCGAAGGCGCGCTGACCACCCGCAAGTGGCAGGACCAGCAGGGTAACGACCGCTATTCGACCGAGGTGACGCTGCAGGGCTTCAACTCGGTGCTGACCATGCTCGACGGCCCCGGCGGCGGTCAGGGCGGCGGCGGCCGCGGCGGCAGCGATTTTGGCGGCGGTGACGATTTCGGCGGCGGCGACTTCGGTGGCGGGTCGAGCGGCTTTGGCGGCGGGTCTTCGGGCGGCGGCTATGGCGGCGGATCGCGCAACCAGAGCGGCGGCGGGAACCAGAACGGGAACGGCGGCAACCGTGGCGGGTTCGGACAGGGCGGCGGCTTCGCCGACGATCTGGACGACGACGTTCCATTCTGATCGGACACGGTTTCCCTGAGAGGCGGAGATGGACAAGACGCCGGAAGACGATGCAACGGCCTGTCATGGCGTGAGCGTGGCGGACACCCCCGCCCCCACATCCATGAATGAGGCCGATCGCGCCGCCGTCATCCGCGCCTATGATCTGGCGGGCTATCGCGACAGCGGCCAGCTCGACGATCTGGCCGCCTTCGCCTCCGAACTGTGCGGCACCCCGATCGCGCTGGTCAGCGTGGTCGAGGAGGATGTCCAGCAATTCCTGGCGACGGTCGGCATCGATGCCGATCGGACGCCGCGCGATACGTCATTCTGCGCGCATGTGATGGTCGGGCGCGCAGAGACGATGGTCGTTCCCGACGCGCGCCGCGATGTGCGCTTTGCCGATTATTCGCTGGTGAAGGGGCCGCCGCACATCCGCTTCTATGCGGGTGCCCGGCTGCTGTCGCGCGAGGGCGTCCCGCTGGGCGCGATCTGCGTCATCTCGCCGGAACCCCGGCCCGAAGGACTGACCCCGTTCCAGCGGCGGGGACTGGAGGTGCTGGCCACCGCCGTCATGGGACGCCTGCAGGACCGTCGCGCCCGGCGCGAGCATGAGCAGGCGGTCGAGGCGTCCGAGGCGCGCATCGCCGACAGCGAACAGCGCTTCCGCACGCTGGCCGACACCATGCCGCAAATGGTCTGGTCGACACAGCCCGACGGCTTCCACGACTATTACAATGCCCGCTGGTACGAGTTTACGGGCATGCCCGACGGCTCGACCGATGGCGAGGCCTGGAACGGCATGTTTCATGTCGAGGATCAGGAGCGCGCCTGGACCCGGTGGCGCCACAGCCTGGCGACGGGCGAGCCCTATCAGATCGAATATCGGCTGCGGCACAGCGACGGCACCTATCGCTGGGTGCTGGGCCGCGCCTTGCCGATCCGCGATGCCGAGGGCCACATCACCCGCTGGTTCGGCACCTGCACCGACATTCACGAGCAGAAGCTGGCGCTGGAAGAGCGCGAGATCGTCAGCCAGGAGCTGAGCCACCGGATCAAGAACATCTTTGCGGTGATTTCCGGCCTGATCGCCTTTGCCGCGCGCAGCCATCCGGGCTTTGTCGGGATCGCCAGCGACCTGCGCGACCGGATCACCGCGCTGGGCCGCGCGCATGACTTCGTCCGTCCGCACAGCCCCCAGTCCCGGCCCAAGGCGCGGCAGGATTCCTTGCACGGGCTGCTCGGCGACCTGTTCGAGCCCTATCGCGGCGAAGAAGATGCCTCGCGCATCCGGGTCACCGGCGACGATGTGTCGGTCGACGATCGTTCGGCGACACCGCTGGCGCTGCTGTTCCACGAACTGGCGACCAATGCCGCCAAATATGGCGCGCTGTCGGTCCCGATGGGCCATGTCGAACTGGCCGTCCGCCGCGACGATGGCGAGATGGTGACGCTCTGCTGGCAGGAGATGGGTGGACCCAAACTGGATGCGACACCGGATCATAGCGGCTTCGGTTCGCAACTGGTCGAATTGTCGGCGGTGCGCCAATTGGGCGGCAAGGTTCGCCGCGACTGGCAGCGGGACGGACTGGAAGTGGCGATCGAGGTGCCCTTGGCGGCGTTCAGCCGTCCGCCGGGCACGGGGCCTTGCCGGTAACGAGGGATCACTGGCGCGAGGGGCGCCAGTTGATGTTTACATGGCGATGCCCAAGGGGATGACGTCCTCCGGCGCGGCCTGTCCGCCCCCCGTCGCCAAAGCAGCGGCGGCGAGGATGGCACGCTCGCTGAACGGCTTGCGGATATAGCCCAGCGCCTCGATGCCGGTATCGATCTGCGACGGATTGGCGGTGACGAACACGATCTTCACGCCATAATCCTCGGCGATGCGACGCGCGATCTCGGGCCCCGTCGCGCCGTCGCGCAGGTTGACGTCGACAAAAGCGAAGGTGCAGCCCGGTGCGCATTCGATCGCGGAGCGGCTATCCGCCGCAATTCCGGCTACATTATAGCCGGCATCGGTCAGGATGCGCTCCAGATCGAGGGCCACGAAAATCTCGTCTTCCACGATCAGGGCGGTTTGGCTCATGTCAAATTCCCGTCACTTTCCGGGTCAACACTCTTGATCCAGATAAAGTTCCGCTTTTGTCGTCATTTCACCGACGCAACAAAAATACCGCATGTTCGGCGCGGAAATTGGCCGCCGCCGCGCTGGTCGGGCGACCGCGCGACAGGAACCAGCTGCCCTCCACCGTAATCCGCCGCTGGCGCACGAACGCCCGGAAGTCATCGATCGTCACATGATGGATATTGGGCGTGTCATACCATTGTTCGGGCAGCAGCGGCGTGACCGGCATCCGCCCGCCCCAGAGCAGCGACATCCGCACCCGCCAATGTGCGAAATTGGGGAAGGAGACGAACGCCCGCTGGCCGATGCGCAGCAGATGGTCGAGCACCTGATCGGGTGCGCGCGCGGTCTGCAATGTCTGGCTGAGGATCGCATAGTCGAACCCCTTGTCGGGATAGCCCGCCAGATCGACGTCCGCGTCACCCTGCACCACCGCCAGCCCGCGTCCCACCGCCGAGGCGACATTGGCCGGATCGATCTCCAGCCCCCGCGCGTCCACCCCTGCCTCGTCGCGCAAGGCCGCCATCAGCTGCCCGTCGCCGCAGCCGATATCGAGCACACGCGCGCCGCGCGCGACGTGGCGCGCGATGATCGCCAGATCGGGGCGTAGCGTCTCGCTCATGGCTCGGCCCGCAGGAAGCCGTCGATCACCCGGTTCATCTCGGGCGCTTCGAGCAGGAAGGCGTCGTGGCCATAGGGGCTGGACAGCTCGACGAAGCTGGCCGCCGCCCCCGCCGCGTTCAGCGCCTGCACCACGCTGCGCGACTCGGAGGTCGGATAGAGCCAGTCGGTGTCGAAACTGACGATGCAGAAGCGCGTGCTCGTGCCCCGGAAGGCGTTGGCGAGCAGCCCACCATGCTCCTCGGCCAGATCGAAATAATCGAGCGCGCGGGTGATGTAGAGGTACGAATTGGCGTCGAATCGATCAACGAAGCTCAATCCCTGGTGCCGCAAATAACTCTCGACCTGGAAATCGGCGTCGAAGCCGAAGCTCTTCGCGCCGTCCGGCCGGTCGGGGCGCGCCTGGAGCCGCCGCCCGAATTTCTCGGTCAGCCCCGCTTCCGACAGATAAGTGATGTGTGCGGCCATCCGCGCGACGGCGAGGCCTGCGGCGGGGGGATCGTTTGACTCGTAATAGGCGCCGCTGCGCCATTTCGGATCGGCCATGATCGCCTGCCGTCCGACCTCGTGAAAGGCGATGTTCTGCGCCGAATGCCGCGCGGTCGAGGCGACCATGACGCAGGCGCGCACGCGCTCGGGGAAGGTCGCGGCCCAACTGATCGCCTGCATCCCCCCCATCGATCCGCCGACCACCGCCTTCAGCTGGCCGACGCCCAGATGGTCGAGCAGCATCGCCTGCGCGCGCACCATGTCGCGGATGGTGATGACCGGGAAGCGCATCGCCCAGGGTTCGCCGGTCGAGGGGTCGATGGTCGCGGGGCCGGACGATCCCATGCAGCTGCCGATCACGTTCGAGCAGATGATGAAATGCCGCGCCGGGTCGATCGGCTTGCCCTCGCCCACCAGCCGCGTCCACCAGCCGGGCTTGCCGGTGCGCGGATGGGGCGAGGCGACATGCTGGTCGCCGGTCAGCGCGTGGCAGATCAGGATGGCGTTGGAGCCATCGGCGTTCAGCGTGCCATAGGTCTCATACCCGATCTCGACCGGGGACAAGAGCCCGCCGCCGTCGAGCCGAAGCGGCCCGGGCAGCACGACATGCCGCGACAGACCGAAACGCCGGTCGTCGCCAAGGGATTGCCCAAGGGATTGCGTGGAAACGGAAGCGGCCATGGAGCGATATCCGCTAGGCCCCGATGCTTGGCAACGCAAGGCCATGGCCGCTATGGCGGATGCCATGACCGAGCTCAAAGCCCCCGAACCGATCTCCTGGGTCCAGGCCATCGCGCCTTATGTCCCCGGCCGCGCGACGACCGCTGACGGGCGCAAGGTCATCAAACTTTCGGCCAATGAGAATCCGCTGGGCACCAGCGACAAGGCGCGCGCCGCCTTCGCCGCCGCCGCCGCCCAGCTGGAGCGCTATCCCGATCCGGGCGCGACCGCGCTGCGCGAGGCGATCGGCGCGGTGCATGGGCTGGACCCGGCACGGATCATCTACGGCACCGGCTCGGACGAAATCCTCCACCTCGCGGCGGGCGCGTTCGCCGGGCCGGGGGACGAGATCATCCATGTCCGCTACGGCTTTGCGGTCTATGAGATCGCGACGCGGCGTGTCGGTGCGGAGCCGGTGGTGGTCGCCGACCATGACTATGCCACCGATGTCGACGCGATCCTCGCCGCCGTGACGGACAAGACCAAGGTCGTCTTCGTCGCCAACCCCAACAACCCGACCGGCACCTATGCGGGCGCGGGCGAGATCGCGCGGCTGCACGCCGGCCTGCCGCCCCATGTCCTGCTGGTCCTCGACCAGGCCTATGCTGAATATCTGGAGCCGGGCGAGGATGATGGCGGGCTGGCGCTGGCCGAGCAGGCGGGCAACGTGCTGGTGTCACGCACCTTCTCGAAGATCCATGGCCTCGCCGCCGAGCGGATCGGCTGGGGCTATGCCGCCGCGCCGATCATCGACGCGCTGCACCGCATCCGCGCGCCGTTCAACGTGACCATCGCCGGGCAGAACGCCGCGATCGAAGCGATCCGCGACCGCGCCTTTGTCGAGGCGTCGCGCGCGCACAACGCGAAGTGGCTCGGCTGGTTCGAGGCGCAGATTGCGGCCTTGGGCAATGCGGGCCTGCGCTGCGTGCCGTCCAAGGCCAATTTCTCGCTGGTGCTGTTCGAGGGCGCCCTGACCGCCGAGCGCGCCTATCACGGGCTGATGAACGCGGGCTATATCGTCCGCTGGCTGCCGAGCCAGGGTCTGGGCCATGGCCTGCGCATCACCATCGGCACCGAGGATGAGGTGAAGGGCGTCGTCGCCGCGCTGCGCGCGATGGTGGAGTCAGAGGCGAAGGGGGCCTGATGCTGCCCTTCGCGCGGATCACCATCATCGGGCTGGGCCTGATCGGCTCCTCGGTCGCGCGCGCGGTGCGCAAGGCGATGCCGACCGCGCGGATCACCGCCTATGACGCCGACCCGGCGGTGCGCGAGACGGTGCGCTCACTCGATCTGGCCGATGACGTCGCCGACACGGCGGGGGCAAGCGTGATCGACGCCGATCTGGTCGTTCTGTGCGTGCCGGTCGGCGCGATGGGCGCGGTCGCGGCCGAATTCGCCGAGGACCTGCCCGCCGAGGCGATCGTGTCCGACGTGGGCAGTTGCAAGGGATCGGTGCTCGCCGCCCTTACCGAGGCGCTGCCTCGCGCGACGATCATCCCCGCGCACCCGGTCGCAGGCACCGAGCGCAGCGGACCGGAGGCGGGCTTCGCCACGCTGTTCCAGAAGCGCTGGTGCATCGTCACGCCGCCCGAAGGCGCGGATGAACTCGCCGTCGAGCGGGTCGCGGAGTTCTGGCGGCGGCTGGGCGCGGATGTCGAGCTGATGGCACCCGACCATCACGACCGGGTGCTCGCGGTGACGAGCCATCTGCCGCACCTGATCGCCTATACGATCGTCGGCACCGCCAGCGACCTGGAGGAAGTCACCCAGTCCGAAGTCATCAAATATTCCGCCGGTGGTTTCCGCGACTTCACCCGCATCGCCGCCTCCGATCCGACCATGTGGCGCGACGTGTTCCTGACCAATCGCGAGGCGGTGCTGGAGATGCTCCAGCGCTTCTCGGAGGACCTCAGCCAGCTGCAACGCGCGATCCGCTGGGGCAAGGGCGACGAGCTGTTCGACCTGTTCAGCCGCACCCGCGCCATCCGCCGCTCGATCATCGACCAGGGCCAGGACGATGCGCGCGAGGATTTCGGGCGCAGCCACGAGGGCTGACAATCCTCCCCGGCACGGGGAGGGGGACCATGCGAAGCATGGTGGAGGGGGTTCACCGCGAAGGGAGACCTATGTGGAAGCCCCCCTCCGTCAGGGCTTACGCCCTGCCACCTCCCCGTGCGGGGGAGGATTCCAGCGCATTCATCGCCGCATGGACCCTAGCCTCCGCTTCCTCGCGCGGCAGGCCGGGCGGGATCACCTCGCCGAAGCGCAGCGTCACCACCCCCGGCCGCTTCAGCCCCTTTCGCGGCCACACGATCCCCGAATCGGTCGCCACCGGCACCACCGGCAGGCCCAGCATCCGGTAGAGCCCCGCAAATCCCGGCTTCAGTGGCGGCATCTCGCCGGGCTTCACGCGCGTGCCTTCGGGAAAGATCATGATCGCCCGCCCCTGGTCGACCGCCACCTTGGCATCGCGCATCATGCCGCGCATCGCCTTGGCCGAGGCCGAGCGGTCGACGACGATCGCGCCGTATTTGCGGACCGTCCATCCCCAGACCGGGATATTGGCCAGTTCGCGCTTCAGGACCATGGCCGGACCGTTCAACAGGCGTTGCAGCTCCATCGTCTCGAACATCGCCTGATGCTTGGCGGGATAGAGCGCCGGGGTGGTCGGCCGCGTGCCCTCCACCCGCACCCGGATACCCAGGATCCAGCGGGTGCACAGCCGGTGGAATGTCGTCCAGCCCGTCGCCCAATGGACCACGGCATGACGCCCCCCCACCGCCACCAGTGGCGACAGCAGCGCCATGATCGCCGATATCGGATAGAAGATCGCGACAAATACGATGTTGCGAAGAAGTATCACGCGCCAATCCCCGTCCAAAGCGCGACCCTGCGCAGGATCAGCTTGTTATATTCATTAACCAGGGTGCGGATGCGCGGTTCGGACGGCACGCCGTCGCCCAGCACCAGCACCTGTTTGCCCAGTGCGGCGGTCAGTTCCATCTTCGCGCGCGGCAGATGCCAGTCGGAGGTGACCAGCCGTACGGTGCGATAGCCATGCTGACGCACCCAGTTCGCCGTCTCCTCGGCATTGGAGCGGGTGTCGACCGCCTCGCCGCCCAGATCGATGCAGCAGGAAAACAGCGAAGGGGACGTACGATAGGTGCGCGCCAGATCGATCGGCCGCACGCCCGGCGCCACGCCGGTGACCAGCATCCGCTTGGCCTGATGCGCCTTCAGCAAGGCAATGCCCCGGTCGATCCGCCCCGGCCCGCCGGTCGGCACCACGATCGCATCGGTGGTATTGTGCTCCAGCGGGTGCGGCAGGGTCAGCATGAAGGCCGCGAACCCCAGGCACCAGGCGAGCGCCGCCAGACCGATCAGCCGCAGCATCAGAGCATCCGCCGCATCTGGCGCAGCACCGCCAGACGCGCCGCCCCCACGGCCAGCACGACGAAGCCGAAGGGCAAGGCGATCAGCATCGCCATATCCCCCGGCCCCAGCCGCATGCCGCCCAGCAATTCCGAATCGAGCGCCCCCACCTGTCCCGCGATCAGCAGGATCGCTGCTCCGGCCAGCACTCCGCCCGCCACCGCCCCGATCCCGGCATCGAGCGCGATCCGCCGCTGGAACAGGCGCGCCACCTGCCGGTCGGTGGCGCCGAGCATGTGGATGACCTCGATCGTGCCGCGATGCGCCTCCAACCCGGCGCGCGCCGCCAGCATGACGACCGCCATGGTCGCCACCAGCATCAGCAAGATGATCGCCCCCGCCAGCCAGGCGGCGGTGTCGAGCAGTCGCCCGACCGGCTCGAGCCAGGTGGCATGGGCATCGACCCGCGCCGCCGGGCTGGCCCGCGTCACGGCCATGCGGACACGCGCGATGGCGGCCGTGTCGTCGCTGGTCAGGTCGACGTCGATCAGCGCCGGAACCGGCAACCCCGCCGCCTCCGCATCGGTGCCCAGCCAGGGTTGCAGCATGCGCGCGAGATCGGCCTGCGCCACCGGTGTCGCCCGCGCGACGTCCGGCTGGGCGCGCAGTACCCCCAGCACCTGCGCGGCGGCGGCGTCGCGGCGCTGCGCCTCGCCCTCGACGATCTGGACGGTCAGCCGCCCCGCCATCTGCCGGTCGAGCGCGCCTGCCGCGCGCGCCGTCGCCAGTCCCGCCGCCCCGGCCAGCAGGGTCAGGAACAGCATGATCGCGATCACCCAGCTCATGACATGCGCGCCGCCGCCATCGTCCAGCGCGCGCGCCTCGGCCCCCGTCGCTCGGGTCTTGCCGCCGCGCGTCACAACCCGCTCCGCACGATGGTGGAGGGCTTGGCGTCGGGACGCGGCGGTATCGGGGGTACGGGCGAGGTGACGGGCGGATCCGGATCGGGATCGACCAGCCGCCCACGCTCCAGATGTAGATGATGCGCGCCCGGCACCCGCTCGATCAGATGCCAGTCATGCGTCGCCATGACGACGGTGGTGCCCAGCCGGTGGAGCGAATGGAACAGATGCAACAGCCGCTCGGCCATGGCGGGATCGACATTGCCTGTCGGCTCGTCGGCGACCAGCAGCTCGGGCCGTGCGATCACCGCGCGCGCGATCGCCACCCGCTGCTGCTCGCCGCCCGACAGGGTGGCGGGGCGCGCCGTCGCCCGTTCGGACAGGCCGATCCAGTTCAGCATCTCGCGCACCGCCCGCGCGACGTCCGATTCGGCCATTCCCGCAACGCGCAAGGGCAGCGCGATATTGTCCGCCGCCGACAGATGCGGGATCAGGCGAAAGTCCTGGAACACCACCCCGATCCGCCGCCGGAATCCGGGCAGGCGGTCGCGCGGCAGGATCACCGCATCCTCGCCGAACAGGCGGATGATGCCCCGGCTGGGCCGCTGCGACAGATAGAGCAGGCGCAGAAGCGAGGTCTTGCCCGCCCCGCTGGCCCCGGTCAGGAAATGAAACTGGCCCGAGCGCAGCGTGAAGCTGACGTCGCACAGGGTCTCTTCCCCGACGCCGTAGCGCAGACCGACATTCTCGAACTGGACGATGTTCGCCATGCCTGCGTGGCCTTGGCATGGGCGGGCGCGCGCTTCAAGTTCCGCGCTTCAATGCTTGCCACGCCTAGGGGCGGCGTGCTTACTGGATCATCGTAGGGGGCCTGACTGAATAGGGATGGCTCTGACCGTCCGTCGATCCGTTCTGTCCTGAAGTGCCCACCCGCATGATCCTCGAATGCCCTGAGTGCCGCACCCGCTATCTGGTGCCCGACAGTGCGATCGGGCTGGAGGGGCGAACCGTGCGCTGCGCCAATTGCCGGCACAGCTGGTTCCAGTCCCCGCCCGAGCTGGAGGCCGAGGCAGAGCTGCCGCTACCGCCGGTCGCGCCGCCCGTGGCGGACACGGACAGCAGCACGGCCTTCGTCGAGCCGCCGCCTCCCCCGCCGCCGGTCATGGC
>NZ_LDTF01000056.1 GCF_001477495.1 Sphingomonas yabuuchiae | reverse complement strand
GCGACCGAGGCGGGGCTGGACGAGAGCCTGAAGATCCTGGCGGGCATGATGGCCGCGCCCTCGCTGACTGCCCAGTCGCTGAATGCCGAACGTCCGGTCGTGCTGGCCGAACGCCGCGAGCAGCCGGGGCCGCAGGTCCGCTATTCGGACAAGCTGCGCGAGACCTTCTTTGCCGGGCAGCCGCTGGCCGAGCGTTCGCCGATCGGCCAGCTCAAGACGCTGGAGGCCGCGACGCCCGAGACGGTGAAGGCGTTCCACGACCGCTGGTATCGTCCCGAACGCGCGGCCGTCATCATCTCGGGCGATATGGACCCCGCGCTGCTGGCCAGGCTGGTCACCAAGAATTTCGGGTCGTGGCAGGGCATCGGCCCCAATCCGCCCGATCCCGATTTCGGCAAGCCGACCGCCGATGCGGCCGCAGCGGGGGCGCTGGTCGAGCCGTCCATGCCGCCGGTCGTCGCCATGGCGGTGCTGCGCCCATGGCAGTACCAGGACGATACCGCGATCTTCAATCAGAAGCGGATGGTCGACATGGTCGCCGCGCGCCTGATCAGCCGCCGTCTGGAGAATCGCGCGCGGGCCGGAGGCAGCTTCCTGCAGGCTGCCGTGGCCCTCGACGACGTCTCGCGCTCGGCCAATATCACCACGGTCAATGTCGTGCCGATCGGCGACAATTGGGAAGCCGCGCTGAAGGATGTGCGCGCCGTCATCGCCGATGCGATGGCGACTCCGCCGACGCAGGGCGAGATCGACCGCGAACTGGCCGACTATGACGCGATCCTGCGCAATCAGGTCGAAACGTCGCGGGTCGAGGCGGGGTCGAAGCAGGCCGACGACATGGTCGGTGCGCTCGACATTCGCGAAACCGTGACCGCGCCGGAGACGAGCTATCAGATCCTGCGCCAGGCCATCGACAAGAAGATGTTCACGCCCGACACGGTGCTGGCCTCGACGCGCAAGATTTTCCAGGGCACCGCGACCCGTGCGCTGGTCAACACCCGCACGGTGCAAGCCGATGCGGTCGCCCGGCTGACCGCCGCGCTGAAGGCCGATGTCCGCCCGCTCGCCGAGCAGCGCCGTCGCCAGGGCGCGGTGACCTTCGCCCAGCTTCCTAAGCTGGGTACGCCCGGCAAGGTCGTGTCGCGTGAGAAAGTCTCCGAGCTGGGGCTGGAGAAAGTAACGTTCGCCAACGGCACGCGCCTGTTGTTGTTCGCCAATGACGGCGAGACGGCACGCGTCTATCTGCGGGTCCGGTTCGGGCGCGGCTATGACGCGCTGCCCGCGACCCGGGAGAGCCCGGCCTGGGCCGCCGACCTCGCGCTGGTCGCGGGCGGCATCGGCAAGTTCGACCAGGGCGATCTCGACCGGCTGACCGCCGGGCGGACCATGGGGCTGGACTTCGACGTCGATGACGATGCCTTCGCCTTCAACGCGCTGTCGTCGCCCGGCGATTATGCCGACAATCTCAAGCTGATGGCGGCCAAGCTGATCGCGCCGCGCTGGGACGCGGCGCCGGTCAACCGGGCCAAGGCGGCGATGCTGGCGGGCTATGACGGGTTCGACTCGTCGCCCGACGGCGTGCTCGGCCATGATCTGGAGCGGTTGCTGCGCGACGGCGATCCTCGCTGGGGCACGCCGCCGCGCGACGCGGTGGCGGCGACCACGCCGGAATCGTTCAAGGCACTCTGGGCGCCGCTGCTCGCCTCCGGCCCGATCGAGGTGTCGGTATTCGGCGACGTGAAGGCGGATGAGGCGATCAAGGCGGTGGCGGACAGCTTCGGCGCGATCCCGGCGCGTCAAGGTGCGACCGGCCCGGTGCCGCCGATCCGCTTTCCCGCGCATGTCGCCACGCCCGTCGTCCGCACGCATACCGGCCCGGCCGACCAGGCGGCGGCGGTCATCGCCTGGCCGACCGGCGGCGGCTCGGCCGATGACCGCATCCGTAACCGGCTGGACGTGCTGGCGCAGGTCTTCGCCGACCGGCTGTTCGATCGGCTGCGTTCGCAGGCGGGGGCGAGCTACAGCCCGCAGGTCGCCAGCCAATGGCCGATCGGCCTGCCCGGCGGCGGTCGGATGATCGCCATCGGCATGGTCGCGCCCGACAAGGTCGACTTCTTCCTGTCGACCGCCCGCGCGATCGCCGCCGACCTAGCGTCCAAGCCGATCGATGCCGACGAACTGCAACGCATCAAGCGCCCCATGGCCCAGCGCCTCGCGCGTATGGCCTCGGGCAATCTGTTCTGGATGCAGCGGCTGGGCGGCGCGACCTATGATCCGCAACGGATCGAGGCGACCAAGCGGCTGGCGCAGGACTTCGTGTCGATCGGTCCGGCGGACCTGCAGGCGGTCGCGGCGAAATATCTGCGGCCTGATATGGACTGGACGCTGAAGGTGGTGCCAAGGGCCAAGTGATCCTCCCCGTGCCCGGGAGGAACCAGGCGCTTCCCCGCACGTTTTTCCTGCCAACACCTTTGTGCGCCGCAATATCCGCGCCGCCCTTTCGCTTTGCTCGGCTTTCGGCTATGGCGCGCGGCGACATACCCTCCGAACAAGAGAAATTTGCATGAGCCTCCGCAACGTGGCGATCATCGCGCACGTCGACCATGGCAAAACCACCCTGGTCGATCAGCTGTTCCGCCAGTCGGGCACCTTCCGCGACAACCAGCGCGTGGAAGAGCGCGCGATGGACTCCAACGACCTGGAAAAGGAGCGCGGGATCACCATTCTCGCCAAGCCGACCTCGGTCGACTGGACTCCTCCGGGCAGCGATGAGTCGATCCGCATCAACATCGTCGACACCCCCGGCCACGCCGACTTCGGCGGCGAGGTGGAGCGCATCCTCTCGATGGTCGACGGCGTCGTCCTGCTGGTCGATTCGTCGGAAGGCGCGATGCCGCAGACGAAGTTCGTGACCGGCAAGGCGCTGGCGCTGGGCCTGAAGCCCATCGTCGTCGTCAACAAGGTCGATCGCGCCGACGCGCGTATCCAGGAAGTGCTGGACGAAGTGTTCGACCTGTTCGTCTCGCTCGACGCGAATGACGAGCAGCTGGACTTCCCGGTGCTCTACGCCTCGGGCCGCAACGGCTATGCCTCGACCGACATGGACGCGCGCGAAGGCACGCTGATCCCGATGTTCGAGACGATCGTGAACCATGTCCCGGCCCCGAAGGTCGAGGTCGAGGACGTGCCCTTCACCTTCCTGGTGACTTTGCTCGACCGCGACAACTTCCTGGGTCGCATCCTGACCGGCCGCGTCAACTCGGGCACGGTCAAGCTGAACCAGGCGATCCACGCGCTCGACGCCGAGGGCAATGTGATCGAGACCGGCCGTGCGTCGAAGATCATGTCGTTCCGTGGCCTGGACCGCGTTCCGGTCGACGAAGCCAAGGCGGGCGACATCATCTCGCTGGCGGGCCTGGCGGTCGCCACCGTGGCGAACACCATCGCCGACACCTCGGTCAGCGTGCCGCTGAAGGCGCAGCCGATCGATCCGCCGACGCTGTCGATGCGCTTCGCGGTCAACGACTCGCCGATGGCGGGCCGTGAGGGCTCGAAGGTCACCAGCCGCATGATCCGCGACCGCCTGATGCGCGAAGCGGAATCGAACGTCGCGGTGAAGGTCACCGAGAGCGACGACCGCGACAGCTTCGAGGTTGCCGGTCGTGGCGAACTCCAGCTGGGCGTTCTGATCGAGACGATGCGCCGCGAAGGCTTCGAGCTGGGCATCAGCCGCCCGCGCGTGCTGTTCGGCGAGGACGAGGACGGCAAGAAGACCGAGCCGTATGAAACCGTCATCATCGACGTGGACGAGGAATATTCGGGCACGGTCGTCGAGAAGATGAACCTGCGCAAGGCCGAGATGACCGACATGCGTCCCTCGGGCGGCGGCAAGACCCGCATCACCTTCTCGGCCCCCTCGCGCGGCATGATCGGCTATCACGGCGAGTTCCTGTCGGACACGCGCGGCACCGGCATCATGAACCGCCTGTTCGAGAAGTATGGCCCCCACAAGGGCAAGATCGAAGGCCGCAAGAACGGCGTCCTGATCTCGAACGGCGCCGGCGAAGCGCAGGGCTATGCCCTGGGTCCGCTCGAAGAGCGCGGCATCCTGTTCGTCGGTCACGGCGAGGCGCTCTACGAGGGCATGATCATCGGCGAGAACGCCAAGACGGATGACCTCGAGGTCAACCCGATGAAGGCGAAGCAGCTGACCAACTTCCGCGCGTCGGGCGGCAAGGATGACGCCATCCGCCTGACCCCGCCGAAGAAGATGACGCTGGAACAGGCGATCGCGTATATCGACGATGACGAGATGGTCGAAGTGACCCCGAAGTCGATCCGTCTGCGCAAGCGCTACCTCGACCCGAACGAGCGCAAGCGCGCGGCTCGCTCGAAGGCGGCGTAAGAGAGAAGGGCCGGACGGAAACGTCCGGCCCTTTTTCGTTGGCGGGCCAAAAATCCTCCCCGGCACAGGGAGGGGGACCATGCGCAGCATGGTGGAGGGGCGTGCCGCTAGCGACGTCCTTTGCGGAAATCCCCCTCCGTCAGCCCTTCGGGCTGCCACCTCCCCGCGCCGGGGAGGATCGTCAGCGAACGATCACGCCGCCTGCGACAGCGCGTCCCGCTCCGCATCCAGCGCCGCACCCAGGTCGGCCCAGATATCCCGGACATCCTCCAGCCCGACCGACAGCCGGACCAGATCGGGCATGATGCCATGCGCGATCAACTGTTCGACCGGATAGGTGGAGTGGGTCATGCTCGCGGGATGCTGGATCAGCGTCTCGGCATCGCCCAGCGACACGGCGCGCTGGATCAGGGTCAGCCGGTTCATCACCCGCTTGCCCGCCTTGAACCCGCCGCGCAGGCGGAACGCGATCATACCGCCGGGCAGGGCCATCTGGCGCTGGGCCAGGTCATGCTGGGGAAAGTCCTCCAGCCCCGGATAATGGACCGCATGCACCGCCGGATGCGCCTGGAGCCGCTCGGCGATCGCCTGCGCCGAGGCGGCATGACGCTGCACGCGAAGTTCCAGCGTCTTCAGGCCGCGCAGGATCAGCATGGCGTTGAACGGCGACAGCACCGCACCGGTCATGTCCTTCACGCCGAACAGCCGAATCTGCTGAATATCCGCCGCCCGGCCCAGCACCATACCCGCCACCAGATCGCCATGCCCGCCCAGATATTTGGTGGCGGAATGGACGACGAAGTCGGCACCCAGCGCGATCGGGCGGGTGATGACCGGCGTGGCATAGGTGTTGTCGACCACGCTCCACGCACCATGCGCCTTGGCGAGGGCGCACACAGCCTGGATGTCGACCAGCCGCATATTGGGGTTCGCGGGCGTTTCGAAATAGACGAGTTTGGTGTCCGGCCCGAACGCCGCCTCCACCGCGGCGATGTCGGTCATGTCGACATGGGTGACGCGGATGCCGAACCGGCCCAGCCCGTGCTGCATGAAGGCGAAGGTGCAGCCATAGAGCGTCATATCGGTCAGGATCTCGTCGCCGGGGCGCAGCAGCGTCCACAGGGTCGCGGTGATCGCGCCCATGCCCGATGCCGTGCCCAGCGCCGCCTCGGCCCCTTCCAGATGCGCGATGCGCCGTTCCAGCAGGTCGACCGTCGGGTTCGAGATGCGGCTATAGACATGGCCCGGTGCCTCGCCGGAGAAGCGCGCCGCGCCATCCTCTGCGCTTTCGAAGGCGAAGGTCGATGTCAGGTTGAGCGGCGGCGTCAGCGCGCCCTCATGATCCTGGGGATCGTAACCATGATGGATGGCGGCGGTCGCGAAACCGAAGGGGGCGGGGGTCGACATGGTGGACAGGCTTTCTCTACGTGATACCGCCATTCTAGAGCGGGAGCCTCGGGCCGAAATTGCGTTCTTTGCCAATCGTGCATCCTAAATTGGCAGAATCTGCTAAGATCGGGCATGGACACGAAGGATCGCCAGATCGTCCGCCTGCTCCAGCAGGACGGGCGCCTCACCAACCAGGACCTGGCCGAGCGGGTCGGTCTGTCGCCGTCCCCCTGCCTGCGGCGGGTGCGCCTGCTCGAACAGGCGGGGGTGATTCAGGGTTATGGCGCCATCGTCGACCAGCAACGCTATGGCCTACCGGTGACCGCGTTCATCCGGGTGCGGCTGGAGCGCCATGCCCGCGATCTGGTCCAGCAGTTCGAAGAGACGATCCGCCAGCTGGACGAAGTGATGGACTGTCACCTGCTGACCGGGGACGCGGATTATCTGCTGCGCGTGATCGTCGCCGATCTGGAAGCCTATGAGCGGTTCATCCGCCGCAAGATGCACGCGATCGCCGGGATCGCCAGCCTGGACACGACCTTCGCCTATGGGGTGGTGAAAAGCAGTCGGACCTTTCCGGCGGATTGAACCGGCCAATAATCCTCCCCTGTAAGGGGAGAGGACCATGCGAAGCATGGTGAAGGGGGGTCCCGGTTCGAGGGGCATCCCGCCCTCGAAAAAGGTGACACCGCTCCGTCAGGCCTTTGGCCTGCCACCCCCCTTGCAGGGGAGGAAAGGGAAAGAATATCCCAACGAAAAACGCCCTCCTTCCGCTGGGGAAGGAGGGCGTCTTGCCGTTCGGTACCGGGGCGATCAGGCGCCGAAGGTGCGCTGCCACCAGCCGCGACGCGGGGTTTCCCCGGTTGCGTTGTCGGCGTCGGCCGCTACCGGTTCCTCGGCCGGAGCCGGTTCGGCGGCAGGCGCTTCCTCGGCCACCGGCTCGACGGCGACCTTGGGGGCGGCCTTCTTGCGGACGCGCTTGGGCTTGGCCGGGGCTTCGGCTTCCGCCTCGGCGACCGGCGCGGCTTCCTCGGCGGCAACCTTCGGAGCCGCCTTCTTGCGGACGCGCTTGGGCTTGGCGGGGGCTTCCGCCTCGACCTCTGCCACCGGCGCGACGGGAGCGGGCGCTTCCTCGACGACCGGGGTTTCGACCGCCTCGCTGACGACCGGCGCGGCCTTGCGAGCGCGCGGACGGCGGCGGGTCTTGGGGGCGTCGGTCGCCTCGGCCTCGGCCACCGCGAGCGGGGTCGTCACCGGTGCGGCATCGCCCGCCTCGATCGGCTCGACGATCGGCAGCGGCGCGTCCGAGGCCTCGTCATCCGACACGCTTTCGGTCGCGGCCTCGGCCGTGTCGTTCGCGGCACCTTCGCCACGACGACCGCCACGGCGACCGCGACGACCGCGACGGCGGCGTCCGCCTTCGCGCGGCTCGGACTCGGTGGCTTCGACCGTCTCGGTGGCGTCGCCCTCGGCGTCGGTCTCGTCCTGCTCGGCCCCGTCCTGCTCGACCTCATCGGCGTGTTCTTCGCCCTCGGCCTGTTCGGTGCCTTCACCTTCGCCACGATTGCGGCGACCGCGACGGCGGCGACGGCGCTTGCGGCCATTGCCGTCACCCTCGTCCCGCGATCCGCGCGGGCGGGGCGCCTCGGTCGCTTCCTCCTCGACCTCGTCCTCTTCTTCCTCCTCGACCTCGTCGATCAGGTCGTCCTCATCTTCCTCGACGGGCAGGAGCATATCGATCTTGGGCGCATAGGCGGGCGGCGGGCCCGAGGCCTCGACCGTCATGCGCGCACCCTCTTCCTCGCGGTCGGGGATGATCTCGACGGTCACGCCGTAGCGATCCTCGATCTCGGCGATGTCGGCGCGCTTGCGGTTCAGCACATAGACGGCCGCTTCCTGGCTGGCGCGCAGCGTCAGGATCGAGCCGCGACCGCGCGCGGCCTCGTCCTCGATCAGGCGCAGCGCCGACAGGCCCGACGATGAAGCGGTGCGGACCAGGCCGGTGCCCTCGCAATGCGGGCAGGGGCGGGTCGAGGCTTCCAGAACGCCGGTGCGCAGGCGCTGGCGGCTCATTTCCATCAGGCCGAAGGACGAGATGCGGCCGACCTGGATACGGGCGCGATCGTTCTTCAGCGCCTCCTTCATCGCCTTCTCGACCTTTCGGACATTGGAGTTGTTGTCCATGTCGATGAAGTCGATGACGACCAGGCCCGCCATGTCGCGCAGACGCAGCTGGCGCGCGATTTCCTGCGCGGCTTCCAGGTTGGTCGCGGTCGCGGTCTGCTCGATATTATGCTCGCGGGTCGAACGCCCGGAGTTGATGTCGATCGAGACGAGCGCTTCGGTCGGGTTGATGACCAGATAGCCGCCCGACTTCAGCTGCACGACCGGATTGTACATCGCGGCCAGCTGATCCTCGACATGCGCACGCTGGAACAGCGGCACGGCGTCGGCGTACTGCTTCACCCGGCGGGCGTGCGCAGGCATCAGCAGGCGCATGAAGTCCTTCGCCTGGCGATAGCCTTCCTCGCCCTCGACGATGACTTCCTCGATCTCGCGATTGTAGATGTCGCGGATCGCCCGCTTGATCAGGTCGCTGTCACCATAGATCAGCGCAGGCGCCGACGAGTGCAGCGTCTTCTCGCGGATGCCGTCCCACAGGCGCGCGAGGTAATCGAAGTCGCGCTTGATCTCGGTCTTGGTGCGCTGAAGGCCCGCGGTGCGGACGATGCAGCCCATGGTCGAGGGCAGCTGCATATCGGCCATGATGGTCTTCAGCCGCTTGCGATCGGCCGCGTTCGAAATCTTCCGGCTGATGCCGCCGCCGTGCGACGTGTTGGGCATCAGGACGCAATAACGGCCCGCCAGCGACAGATAGGTGGTCAGCGCCGCACCCTTGTTGCCGCGCTCTTCCTTGACGATCTGGACCAGCAGCACCTGGCGGCGATGGATGACGTCCTGAATCTTGTAGCGGCGACGCAGATTCTGGCGACGCTGGCGCAGGGCCTCGACCTGATCGTCATTGACGGTCGACTTGCGGGCGCGGGGCGCGGCCTCACCGTCTTCGTCGTCGTGATGGTCGTCGGCGTGATCGTCATGATCCTCGCCGTCGTGATCCCCGTGATCGTCATCCTCCTCGGCGTCGAGCTCGGCGCGCAGCGCGGCCTCTTCGGCGGCATGCTCGGCCTCTTCGCGCAGCAGGGCTTCGCGATCTTCCTTGGGGATCTGGTAATAGTCGGGGTGGATTTCCGAAAAGGCCAGGAAGCCGTGACGGTTGCCGCCGTAATCGACGAACGCCGCCTGCAGCGACGGTTCGACGCGGGTCACCTTGGCGAGGTAGATATTGCCCTTGAGCTGCTTGCGCTCGGCCGACTCAAAGTCGAATTCCTCGATCCGGTTACCCTTGACGACGGCCACGCGGGTTTCTTCCCGGTGGCGTGCGTCGATCAGCATACGCGTGGTCATTGTGAAGTCTCCACGCGCGCGCCGGGCCTGGCGGCAGCCGTCGCGCGCGGTAAATAAGGTGGGCGGCGGCGCGGGGCGCCGGTCCGCTGGAAAAAACGGAATGCGTGCCGGTCGCAGCCGCAGCATCGGCAACGGGGCCGGTGCGGACCCACGACACCGCGATCCCACCGGCAAAGGCCGGTCGGTCAGCGGGGTGGATCATATGCGTCATGCGAGCGTCAACCTGGTTGGTCCGGGCGCGAAATCCTCGCAGTCCCAGCCCTTTTAGAGATGGCCCCGTCCCGATCGTGGGAGAGGTGATCGAGGCCGGGGTCCGCAGGAGTGCTAGCATCATCGGAACGTTTGCGCAACAGGCGGAAATCGGCCGATCGGGCGGCGGAAACATGCCGAATTCCGTGTTAACCAATTGCTGAAAGTCCGGCATTAGTTTGACTCTGCTACACGCGAGTCTCGATCTCCGGATCGTCAAGAAGGTAGGCGGTCATGGCTTTTCGCTGGACCAGCGACGCACGGGAACGGCATGGTCGCCGTGTCGTGCTGATGCTGTTCACATTCCTGATCGGGCTGTTCGCGCCGATGAGCGCGATGGCCGCGACGGTGCAGAATGTCGTGGTGCGCGGCGCGCGCCTGATCATCCGGTTCGATACGCCGGTCAAACGCGCGCGCAGCGTCCTGCTGACCGAACAGCACCGCGTCGCGATCGACGTGACCGGGGCCTCGCCCGGCACCGCCACGATCCACGACGGCGTGGTGCGCGGGCTGACCCAGACCCGGATCCAGCCCGGCGTCACCCGACTGACCTTCGCGCTGGCGCAGGACGCGGCGATCTTCGACGGCGGTTTCGACGATGACGGCAAGACCCTGTCGCTGACGCTGAAGCCGCTGGTCGGCCGCTATACCCAGGCGAGCTTCGCGGGGGCGCTTGATTTCTTCCCGTTCCATTTCCAGCGCAAGCCCGCCTACACGCTGACCGTCCCGGTTCCCGGCCCGGCGCGCGCACTGCCATTGCCGCGTGTGAAGGGGGCGGACAACCGCCCCCTGGTGGTGATCGATGCCGGGCATGGCGGGGTCGATCCCGGCGCGATCAATCCGCAGACCGGGCTGCGCGAAAAGGACGTGACGCTGGCCATCGCGAAGGAGATTCGCGACACGCTGGTGGCCTCGGGCCGGGTCCGCGCCGCGCTGACCCGCGAGGACGACCGCTATATCCTCCATCGCGAACGTTATGGCATCGCGCGGCGGCTGCACGCCGACCTGTTCATCTCGATCCATTGCGACAGCGCCGGGGCGGGAGAGGCTCGCGGGGCGACCGCCTATACCCTGTCCGACGTGGCGTCCGACAAGGAAGCCGCGCGGCTGGCGGCGCGCGAGAACAAGGCCGACGTGATCGCAGGCGTCGATCTGGGCGGGAACAGCGACGTCTCCTCGATCCTGATCGACCTGACCCAGCGCGAGACGATGAACGCCTCGGCCAGCTTCGCCAGGCTTCTGGGCCGCGAGGCGCAGTCGCTGATCCCGGTCAAGCCGACCTTCCACCGCATGGCCTCGCTGATGGTGCTCAAGGCACCCGACATGCCGTCGATCCTGTTCGAGACGGGCTATATCTCCAACATGCAGGACGCCGCGTTCCTCGCCAGCGAAGATGGACGAGAGCGGATCGCCAAGGCGGTGTTGCAGGCGGTAGAAGTGCATTTTGCGCGGCGGATGGCGACGCGGTAAAAGGGGCGAACCGGCGATCGTTGGCGGAAAGGGATCGAGCCGATGTATAGCGAGTTGATCGCGCTGTTGAGCGGCCGGTCGCTCGACGACGAGGCGGTTCGGGAGAAGGCGGGCGCGCTGGAAATGGCGCTGCGCGAACCCGAGAAATGGATGCTCGACTTCGACCCCGAGACGATCAGGCAACTGACCGTTGAGATGGCGATCATCGACTATGTCCTGATCGGCGACAAGATCGACGAGCTTCACGAACTGATCAGCGACGAATTCTCCGAGCCGCTGAAACCCTTTCCGTACCGCGAGGACAACGAAAAAGTCCTGGTTGCGGATTATTTCGCGTGGCTCGACAAAGAGCTGCAGGCGGGGACCACGGCGTGGGAATTGCTGTCCTGGGACAATGATCTGGACGACAATCTGCATGTCGTCATCGTCCACCGGTCGGATACTGACAGGATCATCGCGCTGGCCGATTCGATGGGCCTGCGGGTGAGCAGGGCCATCGACGCGGTGAGGCTGCCCTGACGGGCGACGTCGTTATGGCCGGGCGCGGGGGACGATCAGCATTGCGCGGATCGGACGGCCCTCGGCCCGCGCCCGCCGGATCGACCGCACCATCGCATAGACCAACGCCGCCAGCCCGAAGAGCCACAGCGCGGTGGTCAGGATGAAAGGGCCGATCAGCGCGAACAGGCCGAAGAAGAGCAGTAACCGGCCGAGCGGCCCCACGCGACGGAGCGCGACCCACAGGATCGGTGCGAGGAAGAGCACGGCCAGCAGCGCGACGAGCATGGCGGCATAGCCGCAGGACCCCTCGAAACAGGAACCGAAGATGGTCGGATCGATCGCCTTGGCGATGCCCGTGCCCGCCACGGCGATGACGAAGGCGAGCATCAGGGACAGCAGGGCTCTCATGCGCCCGATGAGTGACCCCCATATCCGTAAGGGTCAAGCATCCGCAGCGGCCAAGGCCGGCGCGGCGCAGTTGCTCCGGCCGGTGGGGGCTGGCAGGATCGCGGCATGGTCCGCCGTCTGTCCGTCGTCCTGCCCCTCGCACTGGCGCTCGCCCGGCCGATTCCCGTGCAGGCCCATGCGGGGCGGGCGGAGCCCGGTGCGCCGGTTGCGCTGACGCCCGAATTGCTCGGCGATGCCTTGTCCTGTCGTTCGCGGGACGCGCTCTGGGCCTTTGCCGATGCCCTGTTCCTTGATCCGAAGCCGCCCGCGTGGATGCGGGAGGTGACGGACGACAAGGCGACCAAGGGCATGCTGGGCATTGCGGGCTATCGACTGGTCACGCCGATCTCGTTGCTGGGGCAGCGGGTCGATCGCGTCTATTTCCTGAACGACTGGATCGTGACCCTCTGGCCGCGCAAGGTCGCCGAGGCCGTCGTCGCCGCCCAGGGAATGAAGCGCGCCCCGGTCGCCGCGACCGAGCAATATTATCGTTTTCTCGACCCGAACAGCGGTCCGATGCTGGGAGCCTTCGCGCCCACCGGCCATGCGACCGCCGCCATGCTGGCCCAAGCGTTCGGCGCCAAGACACCGCCCCCGCCGCCCGCCGACAGCCTGTTCGTGGGATGCAATTACGCCTCGGCATCCGAGGCGGCGTTTCTGTCCCTCGCGCGCCGTGCATCCGGGATGGCGGCGGATGCCAGTCGGGATGTCGCCGATGACGTCCAGGCCATCGTGCCGCCGCGATAGGTTCTGCCCGGTCGGCAGGTCGCTGAAGGTGCATGACAGGGAACGCTTCGTCCCATGTTCGCGCAGAGCTCGACCTGACGATGGGACTGCATTCCGATGTGTTGGGCGCGGCGCTGCTCCATGCCCGGTTTCGCTCCGCTGATGTGCGTTCGGCGTTAAAGGGGCGATCGGGTCCGGTCCGCCGCAAAAGGCAGAGCATCTGGTCCCCTCCGCCCGATCGGCGTAAAGGCGCGTGGATGATCCGCGTCTGTGCCCTTTACCGTTTCGCCGCTTTCCCCGACCCCGCCGCGCTGCGTGCGCCGCTGCTCGCCGTGGCCGAGGCGAACGGGATTCGCGGCACGTTGCTGCTCGCGAACGAGGGGATCAACGGCACCGTCGCTGGTACGCATGACGCGATCGAGGCGCTGCTCGCGCATATCCGGACGCTGCCCGGTTGCGCCGATCTCGACTTTAAGGACTCGACCGCCGAGACGATGCCGTTCCACCGGATGAAGGTGCGGCTGAAGCGCGAGATCGTGTCGATGGGTGTCGAGGGGATCGATCCCACCCGCGAAGTCGGCACCTATGTCGGGGGCGAGGCATGGAACGCGCTGATCGCCGACCCCGACACCCTGCTGATCGACACGCGCAACGACTATGAGGTGGCGATCGGCACCTTCGACGGCGCGGTCGATCCGGGAACGCGCAGCTTCCGCGACTTTCCCGGCTGGTTCCGCGAGAATCGCGACGAACTGATGGCGGGCAAGTCCAAGGTTGCGATGTTCTGCACCGGCGGCATACGCTGCGAAAAGGCGACCGCGTTCCTGAAGGCCGAAGGGGTGGCGGACGTCTTCCACCTCGACGGCGGCATCCTGAAATATCTGGAGACGATGCCTGAGGAGAAGAGCCGCTGGAACGGCGAATGCTTCGTGTTCGATGCGCGCGTCGCGGTCGGGCATGGGCTGGCGCAGGGATCGCACGGCTTGTGCCATGGCTGCCGGATGCCGGTCAGCCCCGAGGACCGCGCCTCGCCGCTCTATGTCGAGGGGGTGAGCTGCCCCGCCTGTCACGGCACGCGCGATGCGGAACGGCTGGCCGCCTATGCCGAACGCCATCGGCAGGAGCGGCTGGCGGCTGCGCGGGGGCAGGCGCATGTCGGCGCGCGCTACCCGTCCGATGAGGATGCGCGCGACGAACCGCAGCCGTTGTAACGCGCAACCGATCCGCAGGCGGGTGGCAAGCCGGGGCGAACCTGCTACACGAAGCCCCGCAAAGCCATGGCCGTCGAAACCTTTCCCCCCTCCGAACCCGCCGAACCGCCGCGCCGCCCGCTCTGGCGCCGCTGGTGGGTGCGGGTGTTCGCCGTCCTTGCGCTGCTCGCGGTGATCGGTGGCGGCGTATTCTGGTTCCTGTTCATCCGCGACCTGCCCTCGGTCGACGCGCTCAAGGCCTATGAGCCGCCGCTGCCGACCCATGTGCGCGGCATCGACGGCACCCCGATCCAGTCCTATGCGCGCGAGCGCCGGGTCGAGCTGTCCTACAATGAATATCCGCCGCTCCTCGTCCGTGCCTTCCTGGCGGCAGAGGACAAGAGCTTCTTCGAGCATGGCGGTGTCGACTATCCGGGTCTGGCGGGCGCGGTCATCGACTATGCCAAGAAGTTCGGCAGCGGTCGGCGCGCGCGCGGCGGCTCGACCATCACCCAGCAGGTCGCCAAGAATCTGCTGATCGGCGACGCCTATTCGCCGACCCGCAAGATCAAGGAGGCGATCCTCGCCTATAAGATCGAGGACACGCTGACCAAGCCGCAGATCCTGGAGCTGTATCTCAACCAGATCGCGCTCGGCCGGAACGCCTTCGGCGTCGAGGCCGCGGCCCATGCCTATTTCGACAAGGAACTGAACGAGCTGACGCTGGGGCAGATGGCCTATCTGGCGCTGCTGCCCAAGGGACCGGCCAATTACGATCCCGTCCGCCATCCCGACCGCGCGCTGGAGCGCCGCGCCTATGTGCTGCGCGAGATGCTGTCGAACAACTTCATCACCCGCGCGCAATATGACGCGGCGATGGCCGAGCCGCTGGGCACCGTGCTGCGCCGCACGCCCAAATATGCGCAGGTCGGCGGCTATTTCGTCGAGGAAGTCCGCCGCCAGCTGATCAAGCGTTATGGCGAAAAGGCGGAGAGCGGACCGAACAGCGTCTATGACGGCGGCCTCTGGGTGCGCACCTCGCTGGACACCCGGTTGCAGGATCTGGCGGCCGAAGCGCTGCGCGACGGCCTGATCCGGTTCGAGGGCGGGCGCGGATGGTCCGGGCCGATCCGGCATGAGGAGATCGAGGACGGCAACTGGCAGCAGGTGCTGCTGAACACCAATATCGGTCTCGACTATCGCGACTGGCGGGCCGGGATCGTCACCGCCAAGACATCGGGCGAGGCGACGATCGGCTTTGCCAATGGCCGCACCGGCACGCTGCCCCGCAGTTTCGCGCAGATGCCGCGCCGGGGCACGGCGGCGACCGCGTTCAGCGCACTGAAGGTCGGCGACATCGTGGCCGTGTCGCCGGCGGGCGAACAGTTCCAGCTTCGCTCCATCCCGCGCATCTCGGGCGGCTTCGTCGTCGAGGAACCCGCCACCGGCCGCGTGCTGGCGATGCAGGGCGGCTTCGACGCAAGGCTCCAGGCGTTCAACCGCGCCACCCAAGCCGAGCGCCAGCCGGGCTCGACGATCAAGCCGATCGTCTATTCCGCCGCGCTGAACAGCGGCATGACGCCCGCCTCGATCATCGTCGACGGTCCGTTCTGCGTCGATCAGGGGGCCGGGCTGGGGACCAAGTGTTTCCGCAACTTCGGCAATTCGGCCGGGGCGGGGCCGCACACGATGCGCTGGGGCATCGAGCAGTCGCGCAACCTGATGACCGTGCGGACCGCCTCGACCGTCGGCATGAAGAATGTCGTGGCGACGATCAAGCAGATGGGGATCGGCGATTTCCCGCCCTATCTCGCCTATGCGCTGGGCGCGGGCGAGACGACGGTGGGGCAGATGGTCAACGCCTATGCGATCCTGGCCAATAACGGGCGTGGCGGCGATCCCTCGCTGATCGACTTCGCACAGGACCGGCACGGCAAGGTGATCTGGCCGGAGAACTGGCGCGCCTGCGACCGCTGCAACGCCGCCGATTATGATGGCAAGCCGATGCCGCGCCCGGTCTCGCGCCAGCGCCAGGTGCTCGACGCGATGACCGCCTATCAAATGGTCCATATCACCGAGGGCGTGATCCAGCGCGGCACCGCCACTGGCCTGCGCGACCTGAACCGCCCGATGTTCGGCAAGACCGGCACCAATAACGGGCCGACCGATGTCTGGTTCGTCGGCGGCACGCCGCAGTTCGTCGGTGGCCTCTATATCGGCTATGACACGCCGCGCTCGCTGGGCGGCTATGCGCAGGGCGGGACGATCGCCGTGCCGATCTTCCACCAGTTCGCCGAAAAGGCCTATGAGGGACTCGAGAAGCTGCCCTTCCGCGCCGCGCCCGGCATCCGCATGGTCCGCATCGACCGGGCGAGCGGGCGGCCGGTCTATGGCACCTTCCCGACCGGCGACGATCCCAAGCCCGCCGTGATCTGGGAGGCGTTCAAGCCGGAGAGCGAGCCGCGCCGCCGCGCGCGCCGTGCCGCTGCCGCCGAGGCACCCGCGACGCCGACCGGCCCGGCCAGGCCCGCGCCCCCGCGCGACAGCGATTTCTTGCAAAGAGAAGGCGGAATCTACTAGCCCGCTTCCCATATGCGTTTTGCCGTCCCCGTTCGGGCGGCCGTACGACCGATTCGGAGAAACTTCATGCGCGCTGAAGCGCAGGCTCATGTCGACAAGATTAAGGACGCCCTGGAGCTGCTGCGCCGCTTCCTCGACTGGGACCGCGCATTGCGCCGCCTGGACGAGCTGAATGCGCGCGTCGAGGACCAGGCCCTGTGGAACGACCCCAAGCAGGCGCAGGAGGTGATGCGCGAGCGTCGCCGCCTGGACGAGGCTATCACCGCCACCCGCGCGATCGAGAACGAGCTGTCGGGCACGGTCGAATTGATCGAACTGGCAGAGATGGAGGGCGACGAGGACCTCGAGAAGGAGGCCGTCGCCAGCCTGGGCGAACTCGCAAAGAAGGCCGAGGCCGACAAGATCAAGGCGCTGCTGGCCGGTGAAGCCGACGCCAATGACAGCTATATCGAGATCAATGCGGGCGCGGGCGGCACCGAGAGCCAGGACTGGGCCGGAATGCTCCAGCGCATGTACACGCGCTGGGCCGAGCGGCACGGCATGAAGGTCGAGCTGATCGACTATCATGCGGGCGAACAGGCCGGGATCAAGTCGGCGACCCTGCTGGTCAAGGGCGAGAACGCCTATGGCTATGCCAAGGTCGAATCGGGCGTGCACCGGCTGGTGCGGATCAGCCCGTACGACTCGGCCGCGCGTCGCCACACCAGCTTTTCGAGCGTCTGGGTCTATCCGGTGATCGACGACAATATCGAGGTCGAGATCAACGAGAGCGAGCTGCGCATCGACACCTACCGCGCATCGGGCGCGGGCGGCCAGCACATCAACACCACCGACTCGGCGGTGCGCATCACCCACTTGCCGACCGGCATCGTGGTGCAGTGCCAGAACCAGCGTTCGCAGCACAAGAACAAGGCCGAGGCCTATAACCAGCTCCGCGCGCGTCTGTACGAGCGCGAACTGGCCGAGCGCGAGGCCGTGGCCAATGCCGAGAATGCGACCAAGACCGATATCGGCTGGGGCCACCAGATCCGCTCGTACGTGCTCCAGCCCTATCAGCTGGTGAAGGACCTGCGCACCGGCACCACCTCGACGGCGCCGGGCGACGTGCTCGACGGCGATCTCGATGCGTTCATGGCCGCGGCCCTGTCGCAGCGCGTGACCGGCGAGGCGGTCGCGGTGGAGGATGTCGACTAAAATGCGTTTCCGGGGGGCGGGGCCCTTGATGGCGGCGGCAGCCCTCGTCATCGCGCTGGGGGGCGCGGTGGCGGCGTGCGACGGTTCGAAGCCGCTGATCCAGCAGCACGATGACGGCGACGACGACAAGGTCGGCCCGTTCCCGGCGGCGGACCGGCCGGTCGCCGACGTCGTCTCGTCGCGCTGGTCGAGTGAGGATGCGCGCGACCGCCTGCGCGAGGCGGATCAGGTCATGGACCGGGCAAAAATCCGCCCCGGCATGACGGTGGCCGATATTGGCGCGGGTGAGGGCTATTATACCGTCCGCCTGGCGCAGCGAGTCGGCAAGACGGGGCGCGTGCTGGCCGAGGACATCGTCGCCGCGTGGCGCGACCGGCTGGCCGAGCGTGTCTCGCGCGAGCGGCTGGACAATGTCAGCGTCCGGCTGGGCGAGCCCGCCGACCCCAAGCTGCCGCCCACCAGCTTCGACCGCGTTCTCATGGTTCACATGTATCATGAGATCGAGCAGCCCTATGAGTTCCTCTGGCGGCTGTTTCCCGCGCTGAAGTCCGATGGGCTGGTCGTGGTGGTCGATGCCGATCGTCAGACCAAGGCGCACGGCACCCCGCCCGCGCTGCTGAAATGCGAGTTCGAGGCGGTCGGCTTCACCCAGGTGTCGATCGAGAACATGCCCTCGGCTGGCGGCTATCTGGCGACCTTCCGCGCGACCGGCCCGCGTCCCGATCCCAAGGCGATCCGTCCCTGCCGGATGCAGGATAATTAGGGCGGGCTTTCCCCTCCTTGTTCCTCCCCTTGCGCGGGAGGAATACGCCCATCAATGAGTCACCGCGGCCACGACAAATTTGGAACATGACAGCTTTGTCATGTATTGATCCCGTATCGGCCCTGCCTGGTGCCGATAGACCACCGGCCAGCATAAGCCGGGGTCCCGCAGAAGGAGATGATGATGAACATGCTTTTGATCGCCGGGCTCGCGCTCGGTGGTGTTGTGGCCTCCGACGGGGCGCTCGAACATCGTGTCCAGCTCGACCATCATACGGGGCCGGTCGCGGTCCGCTACAGCGCCGATGTCGGCGTGACCCATAAGCAGATCGGTGCGGTGACAACCGGCGGCCGTCCCTCGACGCTGCGCTGCCTGTGGAGCGCCAATGTCACCGTCCACCGCGAAGCGCGCGGGCCCAGCGGCACGGCGCTGATGCGCAGTGCCGCGCAGGATCGCGTGATCGAGGGCAGCCGCCCCGGCTGGTGCAGCACCAACCGCGCCGCCATCGCACAGGAGATCGCTCAGCGCCAAGACGCGGTGCGCGACCACCTTCAGGCCGTGGCGCAGGAAGACCATGGCTTGCTGCGTGCCGAGATGGATCGCCTTCATGCCGAGACGCGCGCCGGATGATCTTTCGTACCATTGCTTTGGGTGCCGTATTGGGCACCGCCATCGCCTCGCCGCTCCTCGCGCAGGAGCGGCCTTCGATCGGCGTCGAAGTGAACAGCGACGAGAATCGTCGTGGCCTGAGCTGGAGCGGGGGGCGGGTATCGCCCTCCGCCGATATCTTCTCGACGAGCGGACCGTTCGAGGCGAGCGGCCGGATCGTGGCGCTGCGTGAATCGGCGCGGCATGGCGGCGCGGAGGTGGTCGGCGACCTGACCCTCGGTGCCTCCACCCTGCTGGGCCCGGTGACGGTGCGCGGACGGGTGACCGGGCATCTGTTCGGCGGGGCGGGCTTCAACGCCGATTATGTCGAACTGGGCGGCTCGGCGGCCTATACGCTGGGTCCGGTGCAGGTCGATGCGGGTGCCGACTATGCGCCGTCGCAAAGTGCGATCGGCGGCGACAATCTCTATCTCCACGCGGGCGCGCAGGCGGGCATACCGGGCACGCCCTGGACAGTGCTGGCCGGGCTCGGCCACTCCTCCGGCAAGACGGACGATCCGTTCCGCGCCGCGAGGCTCCGACCCGGTGGCGATTATAGCGACTGGCGGGTCGGGGTGCAGCACATCACCGGGCCGGTGACGTTGGGCCTCGATTATGTCGGCACCGACGTGTCGGAGCGGGCGGCCTCCGCCTTTCCGCTGGCCGATGCGCGGCATTCGGGGGATCGGATCGTCGGGCGGGTGCGGTTCGGGTTCTGAGGCGCGCTCATGGCTGGCCACGGGCTCTCCCCTCCCGCAGGCGGGATGGGGGAGGGGAGGCCCCAGGCGTGATCCCCCGTCCCGGAGGAGGGGCTTTCAGAGCATTCCCCCTTCCCGCAGGCTGGTGACCACTCCGCAGCCTAAGATCAGGTGGTCGAGCAGCACCACATCCAGCGCCGCGAGCCCCTGCGCCAGCCGCCGGGTCAATGACAGGTCGGCGGGACTGGGCCGGGTATCCCCATCGGGGTGGTTGTGCGCGATCAGCACCGCGCTCGCCCCCATCAGGATCGCATCGCGGGCGATCCGGACCACCGGGACCGTCACCGAATCATGGCGGCCCGCGACATGGCGCAAGCCCAACAGCATCCGTTCCGAACCCAGATAGGCGATCCCCATCGCCTCCCTGTCCCCACGATCCAGCTCGCCGAACAAGGCCAGCGCGTCGCGGCGCGTGGCGATGTGGAGGGGAGGGCGGGGCGAGCGGGACACGACCAGCCCTGCATCATGCTGGGCGCCGACACAGCTTTATCCCGCGCCGATCCGGTTCGGCTTGGCGGGGGACGCGCACGGCGCTAGGCCCGGGGCATGCGGCAATATCTCGATCTCATGGACCGGGTCCTGACCCAGGGCGTGCAGCAGATGGACCGGACCGGCACCGGCACGCTGTCGGTCTTCGGCCACCAGATGCGGTTCGACCTGGCCAAGGGCTTTCCCGCCCTGACCACCAAGAAGCTCCACCTGCGCTCGATCATCGTCGAGCTGTTGTGGTTCCTGCGCGGCGACACCAATGTCCGCTGGCTTCAGGATCGCCGGGTCAGCATCTGGGACGAATGGGCCGACGAGCAGGGCGATCTCGGCCCCGTCTATGGCAAGCAGTGGCGCGATTGGGCGACGGCGGACGGCCGTCATATCGACCAGATCGCCGAACTGGTGGAGCAGATCCGCACCCAGCCCGCCTCGCGCCGCCAGATCGTATCGGCCTGGAACCCCGGCGATCTGCACGCCATGGCGCTCGCCCCGTGTCATTGCCTGTTCCAGACCCATGTCGCTAATGGCCGCCTGTCGCTGCAACTCTATCAGCGGTCGGCGGACATCTTCCTGGGCGTGCCGTTCAACATCGCCTCCTATGCGCTGCTGACGCATATGCTGGCGCAGCAATGCGACCTGGAGGTGGGCGAGTTCGTCTGGACCGGCGGCGACTGCCATCTGTACCTGAACCATCTGGAGCAGGCCAAGACCCAGCTAGGTCGCGAGCCGGGCGTGTTGCCGCGCCTGGAAATCCTGCGCCGCCCGGATGCCATCGACGGTTACGAGCCCGAGGATTTCGTGCTGCACGACTATGTCGCGCAACCCCATATCAAGGCACCGGTCGCGATATGATCACGCTGGTCCTCGCCCGCGCGCGAAACGGGGTGATCGGGCGCGATGGGGGGCTGCCCTGGCACCTGCCCGCCGACCTGAAGCGGTTCAAGGCGCTGACCATGGGCAAGCCGATGATCATGGGCCGCAAAACCTTCGACAGCTTTCCCGCGCCGCTGCCCGGACGACGGCATATCGTCCTGACCCGCGACCGCACTTGGAGCGCACCGGGTGCCGAGGTCGCGCACGACGTCGCGGGCGCGCTTGCGCTGGCGGGCGAGGGGCCGGTGGCGGTGATCGGCGGGGCGGAGATCTTCGACCTGTTCCTGTCGCATGCGGACCGGATCGAACTGACCGAGGTCGACGCGGAACCCGCCGGCGATGCGGTGGTGCCCGCCTTTGCCGGATGGCGCGAAATCGACCGCCAGACGCACCCGGCCGAAGCCGGTCGCCCCGGCTATGCCTTTGTCGCCCTGATGCGCGCTGGAGCCGTTAACCCCAATTGTTGCTAATGCGACTTCATTTGGACTTTCAATTTGCCTAGCGTGACACTTTGCGCGTCAATCCCGATGCGCGATGGTCCTATCGAGCAGGCAATGCCGGATGAGCTGGAGTAGTGAGCGGGGGGGCCGCATCGACCGGGTGTCGATGCGGAGGGTGACTGGAATGCCGAGCATGAGGCCATGCTGTTCCTGGCGGCGCACCGGCTGGAGCGGACGCCGCACAGCCATGCGCTGGCACTCTATGCCTTGCGCCACCCCGGCAGCGCGCTGGGCCAGGAGGTCGCGCGCCGGACCGATGGCGGCGTTCGCCTGACGGCGATGGACGTCGAGTCGCTGCGTCCGCTGCTGCGCGCGCATGAAGAGGCGCGGCGGGGGCATGGCGAATGGCAACGCGACCTGGGCGTTCAGGCCGAGCGGCTGGAGTCGCTGACCAGCGATGCGCGACAGATCACCCGCGACCTGACCAGCGACATGGCGGCATTGTCCGATGGGCCGGGGACGGCGGACACGACGGATATCGCCGGTCTGCTCGCCCAACTGACGACGCGAATCACCCGTACGGAACGGGAGCTGGCCACCTTGTCGGGTAGCATCGTGGCCCTTCGCGAACGGATCGATGCGGCGTCGCGCGAGCAGGATGTCGATCCGTTGACCGGGGTGATGAGCCCGACCGGAGCGCGATCGCTGATCGCCGAACTGCCGGACCTCGGGCATGGCTATGTCCTGGCAACCTGCGGGTTGGACGATCGGGACGATATCGTGGAGCGCCATGGCCGGACGGTCGCGGACAATGTCCTGCGCACCTTTGTCGCGACGCTGCGCGAGGCCTGTCAGGGGGCCGATATCATCCGGTGGCAGGACAATCTTTTCCTCGTGCTGCTGCGCGGTCGCCCCCTGTCGCAGCTGACGTTGATGATGGAGGCGGCGCGCACGGCCATGCTGGCCCGCACGCTTCGGCTGCGCGGAACGGGCGAGCCGATCGGAGCCGTAACCCTGTCCGCCGGCATCGCCACGGGCCAGGGAGTTCCCATGGCGGAGGTCCTGGAGCGCGCCGAGGCCTTTCGTGCGATCGCGACCGCTGGACAGGGGAATCGCGTGGTGTCGCGCGCCTAGCCAATTCGGCGCGGCCTGTTATAGCGCGGCCCATGCAGCGTGTTGACGGCGCGGGACCCATCCCGGCGCATCTGGCGGGCGGAATCGTCGCGCTGGGCAATTTCGACGGGTTCCATCTGGGGCATCAGGCGGTGGTCGGTGCCGCCGTCGCCCGTGCGCGCGCCGAGGGGCGACCCGCGCTGGTCGCCACCTTCGACCCGCACCCGATCCGCTATTTCAAGCCCGACGCCGCGCCCTTTCGCCTGACCACGCTCGACCAGCGCGAGCGGCTGTTCGCGGCCGCTGGCGTCGATGCGATGATCGTGTTCCGCTTCGACGAGGAACTGGCGGCGCTGTCGGCGGAGGATTTCGTCCAGCAGCGCCTGTTGGGCGCCTTGCAGGTCGGCGGCGTGGTGACGGGCGAGGACTTCACCTTCGGCCGCGCGCGCAGCGGCGATGTGACGTCGCTGCGCGCCTGGGGCCGGGCACACGACTTTTCTACCGATGCGGTGGCGCCGGTGATGCTGGACGGCGAGACGATTTCGTCCAGCCGGATTCGCGCCGCCCTGACGGCGGGCGATCCGGAGACGGCGGCGCGATTGCTGACCCGGCCCTATAGCATCCAGGCCGTGGTGCAGCATGGCGACAAGCTGGGCCGCACCATCGGCTATCCGACCGCCAATCTCGACATGGGCGAATATCTGCGCCCGGCTTACGGCATCTATGCGGTCCGCGGGCGGCTGGACGACGGGCGGGTGCTGGACGGTGCCGCCAATCTGGGCATCCGGCCCCAGTTCGATCCGCCCAAAGAATTGCTGGAGCCGCATTTCTTCGACTTCAGCGGCGACCTGTACGGACAGCGCCTGTCGGTCGAACTGATCGCCTATCTGCGGCCCGAGGCGAAGTTCGATTCGCTCGACGCGCTGGTCACGCAGATGGACGCGGATTGCGCCCGTGCACGCGAGATACTGTCGTCGCATAATCCGGCATGACGTGTTAACCTAAAGTCGTTAAGGGCGTGTCCCCTATGAGCGACGCGCCCGATTACCGCGACACCGTCTTCCTGCCGAAGACCGATTTCCCCATGAAGGCGGGACTTGCCGCCAAGGAACCGGCGATCCTGGATCGCTGGGCCAGGATGGGGCTGTACGACCGCCTCCGCCGGGAGCGCGAGGGGCGCGAGCGGTTCATCCTGCATGACGGCCCGCCTTATGCGAATGGCGACATTCACATGGGCCATGCGCTCAACAAGGTGCTGAAGGACATCATCGTCCGTTCGCAGACCCTGATGGGCAAGGACGCGCCCTATGTCCCCGGCTGGGACTGTCACGGCCTGCCGATCGAGTGGAAGGTCGAGGAGGCGTATCGCGCCAAGAAGCTGAACAAGGACGAGGTGCCGGTCGCGCAGTTCCGCGCCGAGTGCCGCGCCTATGCCGACACCTGGGTCGGCACGCAAAAGGCGCAGTTCGAGCGGCTGGGCATCATGGGCGACTGGGCGAACCCGTACCTGACCATGACCTATGACGCCGAGGCGGTGATCGCCGGCGAACTGTTGAAGTTCGCCGAATCGGGCCAGCTCTATCGCGGGGCCAAGCCGGTCATGTGGTCGCCGGTCGAAAAGACCGCGCTGGCCGAGGCCGAGGTCGAATATGAGGATATCGTCTCGACCCAAATCGATGTCGGATTCGAGGTCGCATCCTGCCCCGAATATCCCGATCTGGTCGGCGCGCTGGCGGTGATCTGGACGACCACCCCCTGGACGATCCCGGTCAACCAGGCGCTGAGCTATGGCGAGGCGATCGACTATCTGCATTTCGAGTGCGACGGCCGCCGCTATCTGGTCGCCGAGCCGTTGCTGCCCGCCTTCACCAAGCGCACCGGCATTGCGATGAAGGGCTTCATCGCGCTGGCCAAGGGGCCGGTGCTGGAAGGCGCGACCGCGCTCCACCCGATGCACAAACTGGGCGGTTTCTTCGCCAAGCCCCGTCCGTTCCTGCCGGGTGAGTTCGTCACCACCGACGCCGGCACCGGCCTGGTCCATATGGCTCCGGATCATGGCGAGGACGACTTCCTGCTGTGCAAGGCGAACGGCATCGATCCGGTCTTCGCGGTGCAGGGCGACGGCACCTACCGCCCCGACTGGGCATGGCTGGGCGGTCAGGGCAGCGTCATCAACAAGAAGTTCGTCGCCGCCGACGGGCCGATCTGTTCGGACCTGCGCGAGGTCGGTGCGCTGCTGTCCGCCTCGGACGATTTCCAGCACAGCTATCCGCATAGCTGGCGGTCCAAGGCGAAGGTCATCTTCCGTGCCACGCCGCAATGGTTCATCCCGATGGACCGGCCCGACACGACGATGGATCCCGGCCTGGCGCTGGCCAATGTCGATCCGATCTCGGGCGTGACGCCGCTGCTGACCATGCCGCTGGGCAATGGCGCGACGCTACGCCAGACCGCGCTGGACGCGATCGAGCGCACCCGCTGGGTTCCCGAGCGCAGCCGCAACCGCATCCGTTCGATGGTCGAGGGGCGTCCCGACTGGGTCATCAGCCGCCAGCGCGCCTGGGGCGTGCCGATCGCGCTGTATGTGAACCGCCAGACCGGTGAGTATCTGGCCGACAAGGCGGTCAATGCCCGCATCCTCGACGCCTTCCGCGCAGGCGGGGCGGATGCGTGGTTCACCGCCGATCACCAAGCGCTGCTCGGGGCCGACTATGACCTTGCCGATTTCGAGCCGGTCAACGACATCCTCGATGTGTGGTTCGACTCCGGCTCGACCCATGCCTTCGTGATCGAGGCGCGGTACGGCGAGGGCACGCGGGCGAACCTGTATCTCGAAGGGTCGGACCAGCATCGTGGCTGGTTCCAATCGTCGCTGCTGGAGTCGTGTGGCACGCGCGGTCGCGCGCCGTATGACGCGGTGCTGACCCACGGCTTCGCGCTCGACGGGCAGGGGCGCAAGATGTCCAAGTCGCTGGGCAATGTCGTCGATCCGCTGAAGATCATCGGCGAGTCGGGGGCCGACATCCTGCGCATCTGGACCGCCTCGACCGATTATTTCGAGGATGTCCGCATCGGCAAGGAGGTACTGGCCACCGCCTCGGACAGCTATCGCAAGCTGCGCAACACCTTCCGCTATCTGCTCGGCGCGCTCGACGGGTTCACGGAGGAAGAGCGTATCTCGTTCGACGCGATGCCCGAGTTGGAACGCTATGTCCTGGCCCGTCTGACCGCGCTCGATACCGAGCTGCGCCGCGCGGCCGAGGCGTTCGAGTTCAACCGCTATCTGCGTGCGCTGACCGATTTCGCGAACGAGGACCTGTCGGCCTTCTTCTTCGATATCCGCAAGGACTCGCTCTATTGCGATGCCGCGACCGATCCCAAGCGTCGCAGCTATCGCACCGTGGTCGACATCCTGTTCCATGCGTTGGTCCGCTATGCCGCGCCGATCCTGTGCTTCACGGCCGAGGAAGTGTGGCAGTCGCGCTTCCCGTCGGAGGATGGCTCGGTCCATCTGCTCGAATGGCCGAAACTGCCGCAGCTGGGCGAGGACGAGGCGCTGATGGCGCGCTGGACCGAGATTCGCGGCCTTCGCGCGCAGGTGACCGAGGCGATCGAGCCGCTGCGTCGCGAAAAGACCGTGCGTTCGTCCAACGAGGCCGAGGTGACCGTGCCGTCGCTGCCACTGGAGCCGCACGCGCTGGCCGAGGCGTTCATCGTTGCCGATGTCAGCCTGGCCGAGACGGTGTCCGTGACCCGCACCGAAAAGCACAAATGCGGTCGCTGCTGGCGTCACCTGCCCGATGTGGCGGCGGACGGAGAGCTTTGCGGTCGTTGTGCCGAGGTGGTCGCACATGGCTAATCTGCCCAAGCGTGGACTGGTGACGGCGCTGGCGCTGTTCCTGGTCGATCAAGTCATCAAATGGGCGGTGGCCGGGCCGATGGGCCTGCGGTCACTGGGTGACGTTCGTGAGATCATGCCGATCTTCAACCTGCGTTTCGTGCCCAATTACGGCATTTCGCTGGGCCTGCTGACCGCCGACAGCAGCGCGTCGCGCTGGGCATTGGTGGCTATGACCGGGGCGATCGCGCTGGCGGTCGGTTTCTGGATGACGCGCGAGCGCAATCCGGTCGATCAGGTCGCGCTCGGCTGTGTGCTGGGCGGCGCGCTGGGCAATATCCTCGACCGGGTGCGCTTTGGTTATGTCGTCGACTTCGCCGATCTGCACTTCGGCGAGTGGCGTCCCTTTTTGGTCTTCAATGTCGCCGATGCAGCGATTACGATAGGCGTTCTGGTTTTGCTGGCCCGCGCGCTTCTCGTGCGTGACCGGCCCGCTCCCGTGGAGAAGAGCAATGCGTAAGTTGGTGCCCGTCATCGCAGGTCTGTCCTGCGCCGCGTTGCTGACGGGATGTGGGGCCGGTCGTGGCCTGGACCGGGCGCGCCCCGACGAATTCGCCGTCGCGCGCCAGCCCTCGCTGGTGATCCCGCCCGACTTCGCGCTGGTCCCGCCGCAGCCGGGCGCCGCCCCGGTCCAGACCCGTAGCGGCCAGCAGCAGACGCTGGATGCGCTGTTCGGCGGTCAGGCGGCGCGCAGCCAGTCCGAATATGGCCTGGTGCAGAATGCCGGGGCCGATAGCGCCGATACGGGCATCCGCTCGTCGGTCGGCGATCCCGGTACGAACGTCGTCGACAAGGGCGCGACGACCCGCGACATCGTCGCCGCCCCCGAAGGCGACGGCCAGGACGCCCGCGCCGCCACCAAGTGACGCCGCACGACGATTGAGGAAAAGGGCCGGGGGCGGATCGCCTGTCCGGCCCTTTTTGATTGAGGTCTTATTCCTCCCCTGCAAGGGGAGGGGGACCATGCGGAGCATGGTGGAGGGGGCGTGCGGCAATGGCCGCCATTCGCGGCGATCCCCCTCCGTCAGGGCTTCGCCCTGCCACCTCCCCGTGCCGGGGAGGATCAGGTCAGGACCCAGGCACCGGCGCGCCGCCTTCACCGCCAGCGTTCGGCGCGGGCTCCGGGGCGATCTTGAACCGCACCCGGTCGACACAGCCGGTATAGCCCTGCGGACTGCTCGGCAGCTTGGCGTCGCGGATCATGCCCAGCGCCTGCGTCCCGAACTCATCGGAGGGTTGGGCCGCGATGACCCTCAGATTGCCCGTCTGGCCCCAGGGCGCGACGTCATAGCCGATGACCGCCCAGCCCTCGATCGAGCGGCGGCGATAGGATTCGGGAAAGCGAAGCTGCGGCGGCACGGCCCAGCCATGTTCGTCGGGGCAGTTGCCCGCGAGCTTGGTGGCGCGGATCGCCTCGGGCATGTCGGGGGCGGGCAGCTTCGCCGCGACGCGCCAATAGGGATAGAGGCACCCGGTCTTCGCCCCCTTGGTAAAGCGCGACTCGCGGATCGCCTTCAGCGCAGCGCCATCCAGTGCCCGGTTGCCGGTGCCCGCCAGCAGCGCCGCCCCACGCGTCCGTCCGCTCGCATCGATGTCGTACCGGATCATCGACCAGTCCTGCACGCCGGGGGTCGCGGCTATGGTCGCGAAGTCGGGGAAATGCCGTTCGAGCGGCTGGGGCTGGGGATTGGTCAGGCAGTCGCCAGCCGCCTCGCGAATCCGCTGCCACCCTTCGTCCGGCAGCGGCCCCGACACCGGGTGGACCGTATAGGCCATCAGTTCCTGCGCATCCGCCGCCATCAGGGCGCTCCCGCGCATCACATAGGTGACGGAGCAATCCTGTTGCGGCGACCGGGCGGCAAAACGGCTGGCGGCCAGCGCGGGCGCGACATCCTCGGACAGGGGCACATAGGCCATCGTTTCGCGGGTCAGTGAGACCGGACGACCGCTCGGGTCGATGGCGAAGCGGAGGGTCACGGCGCGCTGCGTCTCGTTGCCGCTCCAACCCAGCTGGTTCCAGGGCCGCCGGATCGGCTGTCCCGTCACCGCCACGCCATTGCACCGTATCTCGCCCGGCATCCACTGGACCAGCACCCGGCCCGAGACACCGGGCTTGACCGGGGCGATGGGGACGGCATTCTGGAGCGACCAGGCCGCGGCGGATGGAACGACAAGCGCGGACAACAGGCCGTAGGACAGGGCAGCGTGGCGGAACCGGATCATCGAACGCACTCCACGACAAGAGAGCGTCAGCTTAGGCGCGCCTTTGGCACAAGGCGAGGGGGCTTCCCGGCCCCGGTCATGGAAAAGGGCGGCGCCGTCACCGGCACCGCCCCTTCACCCCCGAAATGCCATTATATGTCCTAGAAAGCGGCGGTCAGCGAGAACACCACCGTCGCATCCGAGATCGAGGCGCCCCCCGGCGTCTGATATTGCGAGAAGTTCGGCTGGATATAGGCGGCCTTCGCCTTGGTGATGTCGGTGTCGATATAGGACACGTTGAAGGTCAGGTTCTTGTACGCCGCGACATCGGCGCCCAGCGACCAGTCCCAGTAGCTGCCGGTCGGCGACAGGCTGGTGCCGTTGGGGCCCAGGCCCGGATTGCCCTTGGAATAGCCGATATGCGCCTTGGCGGTGATCGGCGTACCCGGAATGCCCGCCGCGCCGTCGCCGGTCAGATAGACGTTATCCCAACGCTGGCCCCGGCTGTACGAGGTGTTGGAGAAGTTGCCGAGCGAGGTCTGCTTAGGAGCGTAATAGGCCCCCGCGGTCAGCGTCGCGGGACCGGCGGTGCCCGACAGGCGACCGAAGAACTCGACCACATCGGTCTCGGACGCGCCACCCGGATAGGTGTACCAGGTCACGCCCGCATCGACGGTCGCGGTGCCGTATGTGTGCTTGTACCCGGCAATGCCGTCCAGTTCCATATTGGCGCCGCCGAACGTGCCCCAGCCCGCCAGGTTCGACGCGAAGGTGCCGATATAGAAGCCGCTTTCATGCGCGACGGTCAGTGCCGCCTGGACGGCGGCGTTCTTGTTGGTCTGCGACACGCCGCGAAGACGATAGTCGGTCAGGATCGCGGCGCTGCCGCTGACCGTGATCGGCGAGGGCGGCGCGGTGTCCGCACCGGCGCTATCCTGCGCAAAGGCGGGCGTCGCGGCGACCAGCGAGAGGCCGCCAAGGAGGATCGTGGAGAAGCGCATCGTTTCCCTTTCAAACGGAAATTCGATGTTCTCACCTGCAACCTCGCATCGGTGCGGCCTCTATGTGTCGGGTCAAACCCGGCGGACCGTCTGCCTTGGCGAGTGGTGAAAGATTGGCAGGCCGTGGTGCGCTGCACAAGTATAATCGAACGCTGAATGATGCTCGGATGACGCGATGTTGCGTGAATAACACAGATCAGGCGTCGAGATTTTCGTGCCGAACCCCCGTCGGCAGCGATCGGATATGGATGTCACGCTGGGGATAGGGCAGGCCGATGCCATGCTCTTTAAAGAGGAACCACAGGCGGTTGAGCACGTCGGAACGGACGTTGCCGACGCCGCTTTCCGGGTCGCTGATCCACGCCAGGATTTCATGCTGGAGCGCATAATCGCCAAAGCTCATCAGCCAGACGGTCGGCTTGGGGCTTTTCAGGACGCGTGGTGATTCGCGCGCGGCGCGCAGCATCAGTTCCTGCGCCAGCTTCAGGTCGTTGTCATAAGCAATCGAAACGGGAATGCGGACGCGGACGTTACGGTCGGAATAGGACCAGTTCTCCACCTCCTGCGTCATCAGATTCTCGTTGGGAATCAGATGCTCCTTGCCGTCGCGGGTGATGATCGAGACGGCGCGCACCCCGATCTTGTTCACCCAGCCGATTTCGTTCTGGAGCGCGATGACGTCGCCCGGCTTGATCGAGCGGTCCATCAACAGGATGATCCCGGCGATCAGATTGCCGATCGTCTTCTGCAATCCGAACCCGATCGCCAGGCCGAACCCGCCCGAGAACAGTGCCAGGCTGGTCAGGTCGATCTCCAGCAGGTCCATCGCGAAGAAGAAGGCGAGGACGACGATGGCGATGCTGGCGAGTTTCTGCGCGAGCAGCTTCTGCGTCGGGTCCAACCCGCGCGCATGGCCGATCCACTGCTCGGTGATGCGCGTGACGGCACGGGTGACGGCGAGAATCGCGATCACCGTGACCAGCATCGTCACCAGCAGCATGACCGAGAATCGCCGCGAGCCGATGGTAAAGCCGATCTGCTCGGCCAGGCGGCTGACCGGCTCCAGCCCGCCGATCTCGCGGCTGAACAACGCCACGAAACACACGATGGCAAAGACCCAGGCCAGCCAGCGCGGCAGGTTCAGCCCGCGCAGCAGCTGGAACCCCGCGCGCGCCACCGACGCACCCAGGGCCAGCCCGATCGGCACCCCCGCCAGCGAATCCCACGGCCAGATCGCGCCCAGCGTCATCAGCAGGAAGGCAGCGGTGCCATGCCGGGTGATCGCGCAGATCCGCGCGTGCAGTGCCTCGCCCTTGGCGATGGCGAAACGCTGCACCATAGCGGCGATGGGCGGGCCGAGCTTGCGCCCCGCGATCACGCCGCCCGCCAGCATGGCGAGCGTCAGGACCGAGGCGACCGCCGCCTCCATGGCCTCGGCGCGGGTCGGCAATTCAATGCCGCTCGCCTGAAGCCATTCGAACAGGGTCATCCGCGCGCGGCCCGAAAGCGGGCAAGCCCCCGGTCGAGATCGGCGATCAGATCGTCCACATCCTCCAGCCCGATCTGGAGCCGGATCAGCGGCCCGGCGAAATCACGCCTGGTCACGCTGCGATAGCGATGCGGGTCGGCCGGGATAGCGAGGCTCTCATAGCCGCCCCAGCTGAACCCGAGTCCGAAATGCGCGAGGCCATCGAGCATCGCGGTGCGCGCGGCGTCGTTGCCACCGTCGAGCACGAAAGCGAACAACCCGCTCGACCCCAGGAAATCCCGCGCGAACACGTCATGGCCGGGACAGGAGGGCAAGGCGGGATGCAGAACCTGCGCCACGCCCTGCTGTTCGGCCAGCCATTTGGCGATGGTCAGCGCGCTGGCCTGATGCTGGGCGAGGCGGACGCCCATGGTGCGCAGGCCCCGGCTGCCCAGATAGGCGTCGTCGGGACTGGCGACCTGCCCCAGCTGGAAACTCGTGTCGCGCAAGGCCGCCCAATGCGATGGCGCGGCGGTCACCGACCCCAGCATCGCGTCCGAATGGCCGACGATGTACTTGGTGCAGGCCAGCACCGTCAGGTCGACGCCCTTTGCGATCGCCGGGAAGAAGAGCGGCGTCGCCCAGGTGTTGTCGAGGATCGTGGTGATGCCCCTGGCCTTGGCAACTTCGACGATGGCGGGAATATCCTGCACCTCGAACGTCAGTGAACCGGGGCTTTCGAGAAAGATCGCGCGTGTGGTCGGGCCGATCAGCTCGGCAATGCCCGCGCCGACCAGCGGATCATAGAAGCGCGTCGTGATTCCCATCCGCGCGAGCAAGCCGGTCGCCAGCCCACGCGTCGGGTCGTAAGCGCTGTCGACCAGCAGCAGTTCGTCGCCGGGCGACAGCACGGACAGCAAGGCCGCCGCGATCGCCGCCACGCCTGAGGGGTAGAGGAAGGTCGCCTCCGCCCCCGGCTCCAGGCTGGTCAGCGCATCGGCCAGCGACCATTGGGTGGGCAGGCCCTTGCGACCGTAGAACAGCTTCTCGTGCAGATCGCCCGCACCGGTGGCGCGCATATGGGCGACATTGTCGTACAGCACCGTCGAGCCGCGCCAGACGGGGACGTTGACCACGCCCTTGGTCCATTCCGCGCGGCGGCCCGCCTGGACCAGACGGGTGGCGGGCTTGATGGGCAGGTCGTCGTCGGTCATCGTCTCAAGCGTCTTTCGCTTTGGGGGTGCTGGGGTCGGAGCCCCATTCGGTCCAGCTGCCGTCATAGACCGGCGCCAGGCCGCCGATCCGCTCCGCCCCGAAGGCGAGGACGCAGGCGGTGATGCCGGAGCCACAGGTGGCGACCATCGGCCTGGCGGGATCGACCCCGGCGGCGGCGAATTCGGACGCGATGGCGTCCGGGGATTTCCAGCGACCATCGGCCTCGAACAACCGGGAATAGGGCAGGTTGAATGCGCCGGGGATGTGGCCGGGCTCGACACCGGGGCGTGGTTCGGGCTCGGCTCCGGCGAAGCGCCCGGGGGAGCGCGCATCGACGATCTGGGCGTCACCCGCCTCGACATGGGTGCGGACCTCGCGAAGGCTGCGCACGCGGGCCAGATGGGCTTGCGCGAGGAACAGGCCGGGGGCTTCGGGTGCGCCCGCCGGGCCGACCATCACGGGATGCCCTGCCGCTGTCCAAGCCTCCAGCCCACCGTCGAGCAGCGCCACCGATGGCGCACCGAAGAGGTTGAGCAGCCACCAGACCCGTGCGGAACTGTGCAGCGGCGACCGGTCGTAGAGGACGATCCGGTCGGCATGGCCGACACCCGCCTCGCTCAGCACATGGGCGAAATACTCGGCCGGGGGCAACGTCATCGGCAGGTCGCTGTCGGGATCGGCGAGCGCCCCCATCGGCAGGAAGCGGGCGCCGGGGATATGCCCGTCCTCGAATCCGCGTCGGGCCCTGGTGCCGTCCGGGTCGTCGAGGAAATAGGTGACGTCGAGGATGCGCAGGTCCGCCTCGCCTGCGATGGCGGCGAGCTCTTCCGGGGTGATGAGTGGCGGCATCTTGGGGCTCCTCGGTCGGTGGGTCCGTACCTAGGCGCGTTGGGGGCGGGGTCGCAAGCGGGGCGCGGTAAGCCCCTCCCGCA
>NZ_LDTF01000055.1 GCF_001477495.1 Sphingomonas yabuuchiae | reverse complement strand
GCCCCGCCCGCACCGCGCCCCGTGCTGGGGAATGACTGGCGCGATTGGCCGCTGACGCCGGGCGACTGGCGGTATCAGCGCGCCGCGCAAGGGTCGGCCGCGACCTTCGGCACCGGCGGCGTCACGCGCCTGACCCTGGCCTGCGATCCGCGCACCCGCCAGATCCGCCTCGGCCGCCCCGCCTCGGTCGCGGGCACGGTCACCATCCGCACCTCCAGCACCATGCGCAGCCTGAGCGCCCATGCCGTCGCCTCCGGCGCGGAGCTGTCGCTGCCGGTCGCCGATCCGTTGCTGGATGCCATGGCGTTCAGCCGGGGTCGGTTCACCATCGAACAGAGCGGACAAGTGCCGCTGGTCATCCCCGCCTATGCGGAGATCGGACGCGTGATCGAGGATTGCCGGGGCTGAGTCCCGCGATTTGGCGGGCGCAGGATGCTCGGCCAAACATCGCTGCATTACAAGTCTTGTTTATTGGCTTTCGCCTACGCACATTGGCGTTGCGCACTTTGAAAGGGCGCATTGGCTTTAACTAGCGAAAGGAGGTGATCCGATGTCTCATGGTTCAGCAAGGGGGTCGGTTCAGTTCGTTCGGGGGGCCGGTCTCTGATATCGATAGGCGCGGTTCGGGGGGTATTTTCCCCCAATCAACGGTCGCGCCTGATGTCATGAGGCCCGCATGGTTTCCCGGGCTGGAGCTCTCCGGCCGCTGACCATGTTTAGGGGTTGCCGGGGCCGTCGCGATGACGTCCCGGCAGCCCTTTTCATGTGTGGGAAGGCTTCGGCGCACCTCCCTGGGCCGCTATTGTCGCGAAATGTCAGTCATGGTGGATGCGGGGTCCTGCATCGCCAGCCGCAGGGGCTTGTCGCCGGGCACCAGCAGGACGGGCACGTCCTTGCCCGCCTGGACCAGCACCTGATCCACCGGGATCGCATCGTCGCTCTCGCTCGCGATAAAGGCCTAGACCAGGCGCTCGCCCTTTTGCGGTACGAAGCCGACGGGAATCGCCATCGCCTTGTGATTCATTGCCGCCAACCAGTCGGGCCGCCCCTTCACCATGCGCGTCGGCGGATGATAGACTTGCAGATCGACCGCACCGGCATAGCGCCCGACCGTCACGGGGCGATCCCCCTCGAACAGCACGATGGACCGATCGGGTGCCTTGGCCGCGAGCGCCTGACGCGCCAACATGTTGGACCCACCCATATCCCGACCGAGCGACGTCTGATCGATTGTCAAAGGATCGATCCCGGTCTTGGCTTTGAGCCGCGTCGCCATCCAGCGCGTGCTGGCCTTTCCAGCGCGGTCTAGGGGTTGCTCGGTGACGTGGCTGAAGCCGACATAGACAAATATCCTGGCGGCAGGATCAGCGGCGAGGAGGTGCGCAAGATGCGTGGACTGCGCCTCTTCGCGTCGATCGATGCTTTCGTCCCGGCTTGCGCCCTTGGGTGCCTGCTCCGTGGCCGTCTGCTCATAGGTGTAAGGACGGTATCCCATGGCGAGCGACTGGCGGACGAAGTCGCCGAAGACCGGATCCTGGGTGTAATGGCCGGATGTGCGGATCGGATAACCCTGCTTCGCCAGCAGGACCATCGGCGCCTGATCCTCCTTGTTCCAGAAGGTTTCCGCCGCGAGAATCGAATAGCCGAGCGGCCGGAGCGCCCGCGCCACTTCCAGTGCAAAGGCACGGTCGCGCGGCAAACCGTGATTCTCGTTGAGGATCACCACGCGGGTCTTGGCCGCTCGAGCAACGACCTCGGCGATCGCGTCGCGCGGCGTGGCGGCGGCAAGCCGCGCGGCGAGCGCCTTGTCATCGGGGTCGGTCGACGGCTCCGGCTCGGGATACGCGGGCTCGGCGGTCATCCGCGTCCGGGCTTCCTGCCATTGGCTGTAGAACATGCCCCGCTTGGGCTGGCCCGCCGCATCGAAGGCCAGCGGCCGCAAGGCGTCAGCCGCGTCGAGATAGCGGCCGGTTTCGAGATGTTTCAGCGCCGCATTCAAGGCATCCCAATCAGCCTGGGACGGCCCGTCCTGCGCCATCGCGGCGGTGGAAAGCATCATCAACACCACCACCGCCGCGCGTCGCATCAGTCAGCCTTTTCCTCGCGATATTTCATTTCCAGGAACCGCCCGCGCGTCGACAGGCTGTCGAGGTCGGCCTGGGCCAGCCGCTGGGTCATGTCGCCGATTTCCTGCTCGATGAGCTTCAAGCCGTCGACCAGTTGCGCATCCGGCGTTCGGCCGTTGCGCTCGACCCGGCGGAGCGGCTCGGGCACCCGTTCATAGTCGCGCAGAAAAGCGGGGAGCTGCTCGCCGATCAGGCGGCGGACCTCCATCGCCTCGGGCGTCTCGTTGTCGACCGCCGCCAGCTGCGGCGAGAGCGTGTCGAGCCGCCGCCCGATCCGGTCGACCAGTTGCACGGCGGGCGCGGGCAGCAGGGGCCGCTGAGCCTCCAGCCAACGTTCGGTCTGAGCGGGCAGCGCCTTGATATCGACCTGCGCCAGCTTGGCGGGCGTCGGTGCGCGCGGGGCGGGCGCCAAAGCGATAGCGAGCGTCGCCGCCAGCATGAGCATCATCGCCGCCAGCGCACCGAAAATGCCGATCCCGCCGGGCAGGATCAGGCCCGTCACCATCGCCGCGATCAGGATGACCGCATTGGCGATGGCGATCAGGATCAACCGCTGCAATGCCGAGCGCGTCTTGCGCCGGGCGCGCTTGATCGTCGCCTGTGCTTGCCCGCGATAATCCTGCGAGATGCGCGCCATCACCTCGCGCGCACGCTCGATCTGGGCATCGACCTCGTTCGAGCGGGGGGTGGCCACGGGTTTACAGCGCCTCCAGCTTGAACGACGACGCCGACGACCCGCTGGTCAGCTGCGGGTTCTGCGCGCCCTCGGCCCGGGCGATATAGCCCTTCGACTTCTCGACCTCGTTGCCCAGCGTCGTGACCGTGGTCTTCATCGAATCGAGCGCCTTCATCTTGAAGCTGTCGATCGCATCCATCGTGTCATAGATGTTCTGGAAGGCGCGTTGCAGCGTTTCCAGCGGGATGGTCGAGGCCGCCGCCTGTTCATGGATTTGCGCGGTCTGGCTGCGCAGCAACTTGCCGGTGGAATCGATGATGTTGGCGGTGGTGGTGTTGAGCGCGGTGATCTGGTCGAGCACCAGCTTCTGATTGGCCAGCGCCTGCGCCACGGTGACGGCGGTGCGCAGCGCCGAGACGGTGGTGGTCGAGGCGCGGTCGACGCCCTTCACCAGCTCGACATTGTTCTTCTTGACCAGATCGAGCGCCAGATAGCCCTGCACCGTCACCGCCATCTGGGTCAGCAGGTCCTGGGTCCGCTGACGGGTATAAAACAGCGCGGTCTCGCGGATCGCCTTGGCCTTGGCGGGATCACTGTGGTCCAGCTCGTTCGCCGTATCCTCCAGCTTGGCGTCCATGGTCTTGGACAGATGGATCATCTGCTCCAGCCGCCCCATCGCCGACCAGAGGTTCGCGCGCTCGGTGTCGATCGCGGCATTGTCCATCAGCAGTTCGTCACGGCCCGAGGACAGGCTCTTCAGGATGGCGGCAATATGCGTCTGCGACGAGCGATAGCCGTCGAAATAGTCGCGCATCTTGTTGCCGAAGGGCAGGATGCCGAGCAGCTTGCGCGGCGCGGAGAGATTGCCCTGGCGACCGGGATCGAGGCTTTCGACGACGCGGCGCAGCTCGGTCAGGTCCTTGCCCACGCCCGTCTCGCCGTCCATCGCTTTGACCGGGCGATCGAGGAAACGGTTGGACTGGCTGGCCGCCTCACGGATTTCCTTTTGCCCCATGGCGGTGATCGCATCGACGCGGCGGCCGAATTCGGGGCTGTTGACGTCCTGCGCGATCAACTCGGCGACGAAGCCGTCGACCTTCTGCTCCAGCTGGCTGCGCGTCTTGTCGTCGACGGGCACCAGTCCGGCGGCCTGGGCGGGCGCCACCGTCGGCACGGGATCGGGCGGCGTCAGCGTCAGCCCCTTTTCCTGGGTCACGGTATCGGCGGTCGTGGCCATCGTTCAAACTCTCCAAATACGCATCTCTAGTGTGGAGGGGATGGCCGCTGGGTTCAAGTGTATTATCGGGGTAATACTATCCGCGGTGTCGTGCGGCAAAATGATCGTCGGTTCTCGCAACCGAAACCAAGGGGGTTCGTTACCCTGGCTCGGCCTTGCCTCTCCGGGCGGTTCGATCACTCCCAATCCCATGACGTTCTCGCTTTCGCGTGAGGAATCATATGGTTGCGGGGCAGCGATCGTTCCCGAGCGGAGATGCCGGGCCGAACGCAGCATAGAGAGACACCCACCTGACCCCTATCGGTCTTCCGGCCGGCGGGGGTCCGTTTTCGACGCCCGCCCCCGTTCAGACGTCGAACAGACCGTCCTGCGATCCGACCGGCGGATTCAGCCCCAGATGCTTCCACCCGCCAGGATTGAGGATACGCCCGCGCGCGGTGCGGGCGAGCAGGCCGAGCTGGATCAAGAAGGGCTCGATGACCTCCTCGATCGTGTCGCGCGGCTCGGACAGACCGGCGGCCAGCGTCTCCACCCCCACAGGCCCGCCGCGATAGACATCGGCGATCATCGTCAGATAGCGGCGATCCATCGCATCGAGCCCCAGCGCGTCGACCTCCAGCCGGTTGAGCGCCTGGTCGGCGGCGGCGGCATGGACGATCTCATGCCCCGCCACGCTGGCAAAGTCGCGGACCCGGCGCAACAGCCGCCCGGCGATACGCGGCGTACCTCGCGAGCGGCGCGCGACCTCGACCGCGCCGTCCTCGGCGATGGGCAGGTCGAGCAGCCGGGCGGCGCGGGTGACGACGCGGGTCAGTTCCTCGACCGTATAGAATTGCAGGCGGACCGGAATGCCGAAACGATCGCGCAAGGGGGTGGTCAGCAATCCCTGCCGCGTCGTCGCGCCGACCAGCGTGAAGCGCGGCAGGTCGATCCGCACCGAGCGCGCCGACGGCCCCTCGCCGATCATCAGATCGAGGACGCGGTCCTCCATGGCCGGGTACAGGACTTCCTCGACCGCCGGTTGCAGACGGTGGATTTCGTCGATGAACAGGACGTCGCCGTCTTCCAGATTGGTCAGCAGCGCGGCGAGGTCGCCCGACTTGGCGATGACCGGACCGGAAGTCGCGCGAAAGCCCACCCCCATCTCCCGCGCGATGATCTGCGCCAGCGTCGTCTTGCCCAGGCCCGGCGGGCCGAAGAACAGCACATGGTCCAGCGCGTCGCCGCGTCCGCGCGCTGCCTGGATGAAGACGCGCAGATTGTCGCGCGCCGCCTGCTGCCCGACAAATTCGTCCAGGCTTTTCGGGCGAAGCGCGGCGTCGACATCCTCGGGACGGCGGCTGGCGGACAAAAGGCGGTCTTGGTCGGTCACGGTGCCAGCCCTAGCGGCTGGGGGGCATGGCTGTCGAGCGGGATCGCGAACATTGCACGAACATGGCAGAGAGCGAACGACGCGGCGATCCGTTTAACCCGGATGGCGGACAGGCGGTAAAAAGCACGCTACTATCAGAGTCATGCCGCACGACCTCTTCCTGGCAACCGCCATCCCGCCCGCCCTCGACATCGCACTGGCCGAACGTTTCAGGATCCACCGCGACACGGCCCCGCCGACCACCCGCGCCATCGTGGGCGGCGGCATGATGACGGTCGACGCGGCCCTGCTCGACCGGCTGCCGGAACTGGAAATCATCGCGATCCACGGCGTCGGCCATGACGGGATCGACCATGACGCGGTCGCGGCGCGTGGTATCCGCATCGCGATCACCGCCGACATATTGACCGAGGATGTCGCCGATCAGGCAATCGCCTTGTGGCTGGCCGTCGACCGGCGGATCGCGGCGAACGACCGGGCGATGCGGATGGGCAACTGGACCGTGCCGCTGGGTCGACGCGCCAGCGGGCGGCGGATCGGGATTTTCGGGCTGGGCCGGATCGGACAGGCGATTGCAAAAAGGGCCGAGCCGTTCGGTGGCGAGATCCTCTACACCGCGCGGTCGGAAAAGCCGGTGGCCTGGCGCTTCCTGCCCGATCTGGCGACGCTGGCGGCGGAAAGCGACGTGCTGTTCCTCGCTGCGCCGGGCGGGGACGAGACCCGGCGGGCGGTCGATGCCGCTGTGCTCGATCGGCTGGGGGCGGACGGCGTGCTGGTCAATGTCGCGCGCGGCAGCCTGGTCGATGAGGATGCGCTGATCGCGGCATTGGAGTCGCATCGTATCGCGGGGGCGGGACTGGACGTGTTCGCCGACGAACCCGACGTGCCCTATGCGTTGCGCCGGATGAACCATGTCGTCCTCGCCCCGCATCAGGGGAGCGCGACGCGGGAGGGGCGTGCGGCGATGGCGGAGATGGTTGTCGCGAACCTGGAGGCGCATTTCGCGGGGCGTGAGGTGCCGGGGCTGTTGGCGTGATGGCTTCCCTTGGCCTTCGACTTCGCTCAGGCTGAACGGGGTTTGGGGGTGGGTCGGATTTACAACAACCGTTCGGGCTGAGCGAAGTCGAAG
>NZ_LDTF01000054.1 GCF_001477495.1 Sphingomonas yabuuchiae | reverse complement strand
CCGGAGTCCCGGCACCCGCCCCCACCGGTGCGGTTCGCCCGGCGCGGTGATCCGGACATGACGAAGACGCCCTCCGGCTTTGGTCGGGGGGCGTTTTTGTTTGCGGATCGGGTGGGGCATGGCCTTCGATTTCGGCGCAAAGCGCCGAAGTCGAAGGCCAAGGGAATCGGGAACCTTCGCCCCTCCCACCCTTTAGCCCCTCCATGCGCTGGCTTCGATCGCTCGACATTCCGGCCGAATGGCTGTGGCTTCAAAACCTGACGATCATTGCGGTCGCGATCCTGGTCGCGGTGCTGGTGCACAGCGTCGCCATGCGGATCGCCGGACACGCCGCGCGGCGGACGGCCAGCCAAAGCGACGATCTGGTCCTCGCCCATGTCCGCCAGCCGCTGCGCTGGGTCGCGATCGCCATTGCGGTCAGCTTCGCGATGCGCCTCGTTCCGATGTCGAGCGACGGACGCGAAATCTGGCGGCAGGCCCTCGGGTTCTGCGTGCCCGCCCTGCTCGGCTGGCTGGCGGTATCCGCGCTGCGCGCGCTTCAGGGTGTGGTCTATCTCCGCGCCGACATCAGCGTGGAAGACAATCTACGGGCCCGGCGCAAGCGGACGCGCGCCCAAATATTGGGGCGGATCGGCATCTTCCTGATCGTGTTCCTGACCGTCTGCCTGATGCTGTTGAGCGTGCCGGGCATCCGCACCATCGGCGTCACGCTGATGGCCTCGGCGGGTATTGCTGGTCTGGTCGTCGGTGCCGCCGCGCAGCCCGCACTCAAGAACCTGATCGCGGGCGTGCAGATGGCCTTTACCGAGCCGATCCGCCTCGACGACGTGGTCATCATCGACAATGAATGGGGACGGATCGAGCAAATCCACCTGACCTTCGTGGTGGTGCGTATCTGGGACGAGCGGCGGCTGGTCGTGCCGGTCGCCAAGTTCCTGGAGAACAGCTTCCAGAACTGGACGCGTGAGACCAGCCAGTTGCTGGGATCAGTCTTCTGGTATCTCGATCCGGCGGCGGACATTCCCCGGCTGCGCGCGAAGATGGGCGAACTGGTCGAGGCGAGTACGCGCTGGGACCGGCGGTTCTTCAACATGCAGGTGACGGATGTGAAACCGGACTCGATCGAGGTGCGCGGGCTGATGACGGCGCGGGATGCCTCCACCGCGTTCGACCTGCGGTGCGAGATCCGCGAGGGGCTGCTGGAGTATATCCGGTGCGAGATGCCTGAGGCGCTCCCCCGGCGGCGGTTGGAGCACCATGCGCTAATTCCTCCCCTTGCAGGGGAGGTGGCAGGGCGAAGCCCTGACGGAGAGGTGTCACCCTCTCGATAGCGGGACACCCCTCCGACACGCTACGCGCGCCACCTCCCCTTGCAGGGGAGGAATATTTAAGACGCCGCCGCCTCGATCGCCTTGGCCTCTGCCTTCACCCCGTCCCCGCGCAGCGCGGCCAGGAACAGCTCGCACCACCAGAACACGTCCTCGCGCCGGACATTCTCGATCAGGCTTTCCCAGCGCCGGATACGCTCGCCGCGCGGCATAGCCAGCGCCTGGACGATCGCGTCGGACATTTCCTCGGCGCTGTAGGGATTGATGAGCACCGCCTCCTTCAACTGCTCGGCGGCACCGGCAAAGCGCGACAGGATCAGTACGCCGGGGTCCTCCGGATCCTGCGCCGCGACATATTCCTTGGCGACCAGGTTCATCCCGTCTCGCAAAGGCGTGACCAGCCCGATCCGCGCCGCGCGATAGATGCCCGCCAGCACGGGCCGCGGAAACCCCTTGTTGACGTAGCGGATCGGCACCCAGTCGATATCGGCATATTCGCCATTGATTCGCCCCGACAGCGAATCGAGATTGGCGCGAATCTCCTGATAGGTGTTCACCTTCTCGCGGCTGGGCGGTGCGATCTGGAGCATATAGACCAGGCCCCGCCGCTCCGGGTTGGATGCCAGGAAGCGCTCATAGCCCAGGAAGCGCTCGGCCAGCCCCTTGGAATAATCCAGCCGGTCGACGCCGACGATCAGGCTGCGGCCCGTCGCCGACATATACATGCGTTCGCGCGCGAACCGGGCGTCATGGCCGTTCGCGGCCTCCTCGAACTCCTTGGTCTCGATGCCGATCGGCGCGCGGATCGCCTGGATCGTCTTGCCGTTCCACGTCACCGCGCCATTCTCGCCGAGGGTCCCGCCCAGCTCCTTGGTCACATAGTCGCGGAAGCTGTCCAGCCAGTCCTCGGTGTGGAAGCCGACCACGTCATAGGCAAAGAGCGATTCCACCAGCTTGCGATGGCTGGGCAGCGACATCAGCAGCCGCACCGGCGGCCACGGGATATGCAGGAAGAAGCCCATCCGGTTCTTGAACCCCCGCTTGCGCAGGTCGCGGCCCAGGGGGATCAGGTGATAGTCATGCACCCAGACCAGATCGTCGGGCTCGATCAGCGGCTGCACCGTCTCGGCGAAACGCTCGTTGACGCGCGCATAGCCCGAATCGAAGTCGCGCTCGAACTCGGTCAGGTCGATCCGATAGTGGAACAGCGGCCACAGCGTCCGGTTGGCATAGCCGTTATAATATTCGTCGATATCCTGCTCTTCCAGGTCGATGGTCGCGGTGGTGACGCCGCCGCCCTGCTGGAAGTTGATATGGCCGTTGAACTGGTCGGTGGTCTCCCCCGACCAGCCGAACCAGATGCCGCCCTGTTCGCGCAAGGCGGCGAGGAGTGCGACCGCCAGCCCGCCCTGATTTCCGCCCGGCCCGGTGGTGGGCGGCTGGACCCGGTTCGAGATGACGATCAGGCGGCTCATCGCACGGCACTCCATGGTTTACTCAGCAGGACGGCGCAGTTGATCAGGCCGACCAGCGAATAGGTTTGCGGGTAATTCCCCCACAGCTCGCCCGTATTGGGGTCGATATCCTCGGACAGAAGCCCGGCGGGGGTACAGCGCGCCACCATCTCCTCGAATAGCGCGCGGGCGTCCTCGTGACGCCCGGTAACATACAACGCCTCGATCAGCCAAAAAGTGCACACATTGAAGGCGGTATGCGGAAGCCCGAAGTCGTCCTCGGTGGCATAGCGCAGCATGTGGCTGCCCCGGCGCAGGCCCTTTTCGACCGCATCGAGCGTCGAGCGGAAGCGGGGATCGTCGGGCGACAGGAAGCGCAGGTCGAGCAGCTGGATGATGCTGGCGTCCAGATCGTCGCCGCCGAAGGTCGCCGACATGCGCTGCGTCTCGGGACGCCACGCTGCCTGCTCGATCGTCTCGCGCATCTGGTCGGCGCGCTCCTGCCAGAAGGCGCGGCGTTCCTCCAGGCCCAGTGCCTGCGCGGCATTGGCCAGCCGATCGCACGCCGCCCAGCACATCGCCGCCGAGTAGGTGTGGACGTGGCTCTTGGTGCGGAGCTCCCACAGCCCTGCGTCCGGCTGGTCATACTTGGCCCAGGCCCGCTCGCCGACGCGTTCGAGTGAGTGGAAGTCCTCGACGCCCGACATGCGGAACAGGCGCGTGTCGAAGAAGGCCTGCACGTCGGACAACACGATCTGGCCGTATGCATCGTGCTGAATCTGCTCATAGGCCTGGTTGCCGACGCGCACCGGGCCCATGGCGCGGTAGCCGGGCAGCTTTTCCTCGATCCGCTCGACCAGGGTCGCCTCGCCGCCGACGCCGTAGAGCGGCTGGATATGCCCGCCACGCGCCGCATCGACGATGTTGCGCAGATATTCGAGATACCCTTCCAGCACGTCGAGCGCACCCAGCCGGTTGAGCGCCTGCACCGTATAATAGGCGTCGCGAATCCAGCAGTAGCGATAGTCCCAGTTGCGCCCTGAATCGGCATGTTCGGGCAGCGAGGTGGTCAGCGCGGCGACGATGGCGCCTGTTTCCTCATGCTGGCACAGCTTCAGCGTGATGGCGGCGCGGATGACGACGGCCTGCCACTCGACCGGGGTGGCGAGGCCGCGCACCCAGTGATGCCATTCATGGGTGGTCCGCTCCAGCATGGCGCGGCTCGCCTCGCTGAGCACGCCCGCAAAGCTTTCGTCCGGGCCGAGGAACATGTGGATCGGGCGCTCGAGGCGGAACCATTGTTCGGCGGCGATATGGCCGACCGGCGCGTCGGTGGTCAGGCGCAGCGTCTGCTGCGTCATCAGATAGCGGATATGGTTGGACCCTTGCGTCCGCTCGGTGGGCGTGCCCCAGTCGGTCGCGACGCGCAGGGCGATGCGGATACGGGGGGAGCCGATGGGGCGCACGATCCGCACATAGCTGGTCGGGCGATAGACGCGGCCCTCGCGCGAGAAGCGCGGGCAGAAATCGGTGATCTCGATGCCGTTGCCCCGGTCGTCCATATGCGTGGTGACCAGGATCGGGGTGTTGCGTAAGTAACCCTGCGTGGTTGAGACCCGGTCCTCCAGGTCGATCGCCCAATAGCCCGTCTCCGGCTCGCCATCGCCCAGCAGCGCGCAAAAGGCCGGGTCGCCATCGACGCGCGGCACACAGCCCCAGACGAAGCGGCCTGCCGAATCGACCAGCGCGGAAACCTGGCAATTGCCGATCGGCCAGAGGTTCATGTCCTGTTGCATTACTTGGCATTCTCCAGCGCTTGGGCGAGCCATATATGGACGGCGGCGACATCGGGCAGGCGGTAACGGGCAGCGGTCTCGCGCATCGGGCCGACCAGCACGCCCGCGCCGCCCAGGGCGGCAGCGGCAACGAAGCCGTCCTCGTCGGTGACGTCGTCGCCGAAGAAGATCGGGACCGTGCCCTGCATCGCGGGGGCCTGCATCAGCGTCTCGATCGCCCGGCCCTTGTCGCCGGGCAGGCGGATCTCGACCATCATCTTGCCGGGTTGCAGGGTCAGGCCGTGACGTTCGGCGATGGCGGTGGCTTCGCGGATCGCGAGCGGTTCGGCTTGCGGATTGCGGCGGTAATGAAGGCCCGCGCCGAAGCTCTTGGTTTCGAAATACAGGTCATGAGCCTCGGCGACCATGCGCATCTCATCCGTCGCCGTGGCCAGGTGAGGGGGCTTGTCGGGCTGGACATGGCCGTCGTCGGGCGAGCGGCGTTCGGCACCATGGCTGCCCGCGAGGGTGAAATGCTGGGCCTGGGGGCCGAACAGCGCATCTAGCTGCGCGATCGAACGGCCGCTGACGATGGCGAGACGGCCCGGCATATGTGCGGCCAGCGCATCCAGCCGGTCGGCGAGTTCTCGGCTGACATGCACCCCCTCCGGATTGTCGGCGAGGTCGACCAGCGTGCCGTCGAAATCGAGGAACAGGCTGTCCGTCACGGACAGGCGGGGCGGGGGTGGGGCGAGGTCGACCGGCATGGGCGAAAGCATAGCGGATGCGGACATGCCGAGTGAACCCATCCCCGCCGCTCGCGTTCCGCTGCGCTGCCGAAATGATTACAGTTTGGAGGACGACCGTCGTACCAAGCGCACCCCCTCCCGCAAGCGGGAGGGGGATGGGGGGAGGGCTCTCTCCCCGGGGGACATCGCTTGTGGCTTTTCCCTCCCCCAGCCCCTCCCGCCTGCGGGAGGGGAGCAAGAAGGGGCGCGCCGAACGACCCGAAAACAAAAAAGGGCCGGCGATCGCTCGCCAGCCCCTCTTTTCCGAACCGTGAAACCGGGCCTCAGTACACCCGCTTCTTCGGCTTGATATACTCGATATCGTCGGTCAGCGTGTAGTCGTGCACCGGGCGATAGTCGATCTCGACCCCGCCGCCCTGGCCGCCCCAGCCGTCGAAGGTCGCGACGGTGTGCTTCATCCAGTTGGCGTCGTCGCGATCGGGGAAGTCCTCGTTCACGTGCGCGCCGCGGCTTTCCTTGCGGTTCAGCGCCGATTCCATCGTCACGACCGCCTGGCTGATCAGATTGTCCAGCTCCAGCGTCTCGACCAGATCGGTGTTCCAGATCAGCGAGCGATCCTTGATGCCGATGTCCTTCATCCGGCCATAGGTGGCGCGGATCATCTGGCGGCCTTCGGTCAGCAGCTCGTCGGTGCGGAACACGGCGCAGTGGCGCTGCATCGTCTTCTGCATCTCGCTGCGCACCGACGCGGTGGTCGAGCTGCCGGCGGCGTTGCGGAAGTGGTCCAGGCGACCCAGCGCCAGCTCTTCCGAGCCCTTGGGCAGCGGCGCGTGCGGCGTGCCGGGCTTCAGCGTGTCCTTGATGCGCAGACCGGTCGCGCGACCGAACACGACAAGGTCGATCAGCGAGTTGGAGCCCAGGCGGTTCGCGCCGTGCACCGACACGCAGGCCGCTTCGCCGACCGCGAACAGGCCGGGGACGACCGAATCCGGGTTGCCGTCCTTCAGGCGCACGACTTCGCCGTGATAGTTGGTCGGGATGCCGCCCATATTATAGTGGACGGTCGGCGTGACCGGCAGCGGCTGGCGGGTCAGGTCGACACCGGCGAAGATCTTGCCGGTTTCGGTGATGCCGGGCAGGCGCTCGGCCAGGACCTTCGGGTCGATATGGTCGAGATGGAGGTAGATATGATCCCCCTCCTTGCCGACGCCGCGCCCTTCGCGGATTTCCATCGCCATCGAGCGCGACACGACGTCGCGGCTGGCGAGGTCCTTGGCCGACGGCGCGTAACGCTCCATGAAGCGCTCGCCCTCGGAGTTGGTCAGATAGCCGCCTTCGCCGCGTGCACCCTCGGTGATGAGGACGCCCGCGCCATAGATGCCGGTCGGGTGGAACTGCACGAACTCCATGTCCTGGAGCGGGAGCCCTGCGCGCAGCACCATGCCGCCGCCGTCACCCGTGCAGGTGTGCGCCGAGGTGGCCGAGAAATAGCAGCGACCATAGCCGCCCGTCGCCAGGACGACGTTATGCGCGCGGAAACGGTGGATCGAGCCGTCTTCCATGCACAGCGCGATGACGCCCCGGCAATTGCCCTGATCGTCCATGATCAGGTCGAGCGCGAAATATTCGATGAAGAAGTCCGCATCATACTTCAGCGACTGCTGGTACAGCGCGTGCAGCATGGCGTGGCCGGTACGGTCGGCGGCCGCGCATGTGCGCTGCGCAGGGGGGCCTTCGCCCATATTCTGCATCATGCCGCCGAACGGGCGCTGATAGATCTTGCCCTCTTCGGTGCGGCTGAACGGCACGCCCGCATGCTCCAGCTCGTACACGGCGGCGGGCGCCTCACGGCAGAGATATTCGATCGCGTCCTGGTCGCCCAGCCAGTCCGACCCCTTGACGGTGTCGTACATGTGCCAGGTCCAGTGGTCGGGGCCCATATTGCCCAGCGACGCGGCGATACCGCCCTGCGCGGCGACCGTGTGGCTGCGCGTCGGGAACACCTTGGTGATGCAGGCGGTCTTCAGACCCGCTTCGGCGATACCCATGGTCGCGCGCAGGCCCGAGCCGCCCGCACCCACGACGACGGCGTCATAGGTATGGTCGATGATCTTGTAGGCGGCAGCAGACATTATGCAGCGGCTCCAAAGGCGATCTTGAGGATCGAGAAGATGGCGATGGCGGCGATCGTGAAGACGAACAGGTTCATGACGACGAGCAGCGCGACCCGGTTCTGGTCCTGCTCATAATCCTCGATCACGACCTGCAGGCCCAGGCGCATGTGATAGAAGATTGATGCGACCAGCAGGACCATCGGGATGGCGGCCCAGGGGTTGGACAGCCACAGATGCATCGCGGCGTAATCGAACGAGGGCTGGCGCAGGATCGAGATCAGCAGCCACACGACGAGCAGGAAGTTCGATCCCGCCGTCAGGCGCTGGTTGAGCCAATGATGGGTGCCCGACTTGGCCGAGCCCAGGCCGCGCACGCGGCCGATTGCGGTTCCCGAACGCATCACTTGATCCCCAGATAGAGCCAGAAGGCCACCGTCATCACGACCGCGAAGATCATGGTGGCCTGCGCCTGCAGCTTGTTCGACTTCAGCTCGAAGCCCGCGCCCACGTCCATGAACAGGTGGCGGATGCCGTTGGCCATGTGCTGGAACAGGCAGGCGGTCAGGCCGATGCCGACCACATAGCCGATGATGTTCAGCCCGCCCGACTGGACGGTGAAGACGTCGCGGAACGTCGCATAGCTTTCCGGACCTGCGGCGACCGCCGCCAGGAACCAGACGAGAAGCGCCGCACCCACGGTCGCCATGCCCGTGCCGGTGGCACGATGCAGGATGGAGACCAGCATGTTGGGGCCCCATTTCCAGATCTGGAGGTGCGGGGAGAGCGGGCGTGCGGTGTTGCGGGCGGCCAAGGGCAGATCCTCGAACAGTCTAAAGTCGGGCTGGTTTGCGGATACGCCTATGATGAAGACGCCGACAGGATGCAAGTCGCGAGGCGAGATTAGCGACCTCGGCCGGTCATGGCGGCAGGGCCTGCCCGGCGGCTAACCCGCCTTTAACGCTTTTTGCGCCAGAATCAGCGGCATCACGTTCCGATTGCCTGAACGCGGGAGCCGCTATGCCCGAACGGGAAAATATTGTTGCCAGGACCGATCTTCCGCCGCCGACGGAGATTACGGCGGGGATCGACCTCGAGGCGCGGGTTCGCGCCTTCGACGGGGGTGACGGCGCGCTGACCCGCCTGGCCGCCGATCTATGGCCCGCCATCGAGCCGCGCGCCGACGAGGTGATCGAGGCCTATTGGAGTCACTGGCGCACCGCCAATCCCGGAGCGCCCGAGTGGACCAAGCTGGACCGCGAGCGGCAGCTGACGGCCGGGCGCGCCTATCTGCGCAACCGATTCTGCCATCTGTCGGGACGCGACTGGGTCGAGTCGCTGGGGCGTTCGGTCGCGTCCGCCTATGCCGCCGGGGTGCCGCCGATGGAGGTGCTGGCCATGTCCTGCGCCAGCGACCGCGCGGCGCTGAAGGTGTTGCAGGAATCGGTGTCGCCCGACGATCCCCGCCGCGAGGTGATGATCGACACGCTGCTCCGCCTGTTCGGCATGGAGACCGAACTGACCGTCGAACTGTTCGCGGGCTTTCGCGAATGGAGCGCCGAACGCGAACGCGAGCGGCTGGCGGGCGATTTCCGCAACGGCATCTCGTCGGTAGTGGAGAATGCCAGCGTCGAGGGCCGCGACCTGCGACGCCAGGCACAGGAGGCCTCGCTGTCCACGCGCGGGATGCTGGGCAAGTCGAGCGAAGTCGCCGCCGCCGCCGAACAGTCGGCCGTCGCGATGCGCGAGGCGGCACAGACCGCCGCCGGGCTGATCCGCGCGATCGAGGATGCGCGGACCGAGGTCGACCAGGCCGCCGATGTCGCCAACCGCGCGGCCGACCAGGCGGGGCAGGCAGTCGGCATGTCGGAGATGCTTTCCGACCATGCCAAGTCGATCGAATCGATTCTGGGCCTGATCCGCGACATCGCCGGGCAGACCAACCTGCTCGCGCTCAACGCCACCATCGAGGCGGCGCGCGCGGGCGATGCGGGCCGGGGCTTCGCGGTCGTCGCCCAGGAGGTGAAGAGCCTCGCCAGCCAGACCGCCCGCGCGACCGACGACATCGCGACCAAGATCGCCGCCATCCAGGCCGCGACCCGCTCGACGGTCGAGACCAATGCCTCGATCAAGGCGACGGTCCATGAGGTGCAGGTGTCGGCCGAGCGGATCCGCCATGCGATGGAGGCGCAGGCGCAGACCGTCACCGCGATCACCGCCGCCGTCGACGAAACGGCGCTGGCCGCCGACTCGATGTCGCACACCATCGCGGCGATCCGCCAGGATACCGAGCATGTCGCGCAGGAGATCGACCGGGTCGGGCGTGGCTTCGACCATCTCGACACGCAGCTGGGCGACCTGAAGACCAGCGCCAGCCAGTTCGTCGCGCGGGTCGCGGCCTGAATCATCCTCCCCGGCACGGGGAGGGGGACCGCCGCAAAGCGGTGGTGGAGGGGGCGTGCGGCAAGGGACGTCTCATGTAGGGCTCCCCCTCCGTCAGCGCTGACGCGCTGCCACCCCCCTTAGCGGGGAGGATCCATTCAGCCGGTTGACGCATCTCCCCGCGCCCGGCACGGGCGGGGGATGACGACGATATTGGTAACGGGCAGCAGCCGGGGCATCGGCGCGGCCATCGCATCGGCACTGGGAAACCTGCCCGACACGCGGGTCCTGGGCCATGCCACGCATAGCGGCCCTGCTGCGAACCTGGCGGCGGACCTGTCGGATCCCGAAGCCCCCGCCCGACTCTGGGCCGCCGCGCTGACCGAAGCGGGCGGCGCGATCGACGTCCTTGTCAACAATGCCGGGATTTTCGAGGCCAGCCCGCTCGACGCCAACGACTGGTCGGACAGCTGGGCACGGACCATGCAGGTCAACCTGACCGCCTCGGCCGAGCTGTGCCGTCTCGCCGTGCTGCACTGGCAGGAGCGGGGCGTCGGCGGGCGGATCGTCAATATCGCCAGCCGCGCCGCTTACCGGGGCGACTCGCCCGCGCACTGGCATTATGCCGCGTCCAAGGGCGGCATGGTCGCGATGACAAAGACCATTGCGCGCGGCTATGCGGCGCAGGGCATCCTCGCCTTCGCCGTCTGCCCCGGCTTCACCATGACCGGCATGGCGGACGATTATCTGGCGAGCCGGGGCGGGGACAAGCTGCTCGCCGACATCCCGCTCGGCCGGGTCGCCAGCCCCGAGGAGGTCGCCGCGACGGTCCGTTTTCTGTGCACCGACGCACCGCCTTCGATGACCGGCGCGGTCCTCGACGTGAATGGAGCCAGCTATGTCCGCTGACAGCTGGAAGCTGACCCTGCCCTGCACTCGCGACGAGGCTGAGGCGATCGATGCCGCCGACGACCTGGCGATCGAGGCGGTCATCATGACCACCGAGGAGGTGGAGGACGACCGCGAGCATTGGCGGCTCGACGCCTATTTCGAGGCCGAGCCCGATGCCGCCACCATCGCCGCGATCCGCGCGCTTGTGCCGAGTGCGGGCGACCATCCCGCCACGGTCGAGCATGTGCCCGCGCAAGACTGGGTCACGATGAGCCAGGCGGGGTTGGAGCCGCTCTCGGTCGGGCGCTTCTTCGTCCACACCGGTGACGAAGTAGTGCCGGAGGGTTTGCGCGGCTTTCACATCCCGGCTGGCCGTGCTTTCGGCACCGGGCATCATGAGACGACCAGCGGTTGCTTGGCGATGCTCGATGCGATGGCTTCGGGCACGGTGACGAACGCCATTGATGTCGGCACCGGCACCGGCCTGCTCGCTTTTGCTGCCCGTCATATTTGGCCCGAGGCGAAGATCGTCGCGACCGATATCGATCCGATCGCGATCGACGTCACCGCCGAGAATGCGGCGATCAACGGCGTGGACGGCGTCGAGCTGATCGTCGCCGACGGTGCGCTCGCCGATCCGATCATGGCGGCGGCCCCCTATGATCTGGTCATCGCCAATATCCTTGCCGGGCCGCTGATCTCGATGGCGCCCGAGCTGGCCGCCATCGCGGGGCCGGAGGCGACCTTGGTGTTGGCCGGCCTATTGGAGACGCAGCGTGCCGATGTAGTTGCCGCTTACGAGGCCTGCGGTTGTGCGCTGGAGACGGTCGACCGGCGCGGCGACTGGAGCGTGCTGCGGCTGCGGGCGGGTGCGGAGCGGTTCGTGCCGAACGCGCCGTTCGATCCCAAGGGGCGGGATGGCTGGGCGCTGGATATCTGATCCGGTAAACCACTTTTCTTCTCCCCTCCCGCAGGCG
>NZ_LDTF01000053.1 GCF_001477495.1 Sphingomonas yabuuchiae | reverse complement strand
TCGGATCGGGCGCGGCCGGGCTGACCGCCGCGCTGAACCTGGCCGACCGTTTCAAGGTCACGGTTCTGGCCAAGGGGAAGATGAACGAAGGCTCGACGGCCTGGGCGCAAGGCGGGATCGCCGCCGTCCTCGAACCCGGCGACACGTTCGACAGCCATATCGAGGATACGATGGTCGCAGGTGCAGGCCTGAACGACCGCGCCACCGTCGAGTTCGTCGTCGAGAACGCCCCCGCCGCGATCGAGCGGCTCCAGAAGTTGGGCGTGCCCTTCGCGACCGAGGGCAATATGCTGCACCTGACGCGCGAGGGCGGGCATTCGCATCGGCGGATCGTGCATGTGGCGGACGCGACCGGCTGGGCCGTGCTCGACGCGCTGCTGAAGGCGGCGGACGCGCATCCCAATATCACCATGGTCCCCGATCAGGTCGCGATCGACCTGGCGACCAGCCGCCACGAGATGCGCTATTCGGGGGCGGGCCATGTCTGGGGCATCTATGCGGTCGACCGGCGGACGGGCCGCGTCGTGGTGCACAAGGCCCGCGCGACGATCCTGGCCACGGGCGGCGCAGGCCGGACCTATCAATTCTCGACCGCACCCAAGGGGGCGACGGGCGACGGCATCGCGATGGCGTGGCGGGCGGGGGCGCGCGTCTCCAACATGGAGTTCATGCAGTTCCACCCGACCTGCCTTTACAACACCCAGGTCAAGAATTTCCTGATTACCGAGGCGGTTCGCGGCGAGGGCGGCCACCTGAAGATTCCCGAGACCGGGCACCGCTTCATGCCCGACCTCGACCCGCGCGCCGAACTGGCCCCGCGCGACATCGTGGCGCGCGCGATCGACCATGAGATCAAGCGGCTGGGCCTGGATTACGTCCATCTCGACATCAGCCACCAGCCGCCCGCCTTCGTCCGCGAACATTTCCCCAACATCCACGAAAAGCTGCTGAGCCTCGGCATCGACATGACGGTGCAGCCGATCCCGGTCGTGCCCGCGCAGCATTATACCTGTGGCGGCGTCATCGTGGACCGCGACGGGCGCACCGACCTGCCCGGTCTCTATGCGGCGGGCGAAGTGACGCAGTCAGGGCTGCACGGCGCGAACCGGCTGGCGTCCAACTCGCTGCTCGAATGCTTCGTCTATGGCGAGGCGTGCGCGAACCATATCGCGCAGCATTGGGACGAGCTGCCGCCGCCGCCCGCCATCCGCCCCTGGGACGAAAGCCGCGTCACCGATTCGGACGAAGAGGTGGTCATCAAGCAGAACTGGACCGAGATCCGCCGCTTCATGTGGAATTATGTCGGCATCGTGCGCACCACCAAGCGGCTGGAGCGCGCGCAACACCGCATCCGCATGCTGACCGACGAGGTGAACGATTATTACGGCCATTTCCGCGTCACGCCCGACCTGATCGAGCTGCGCAACCTGCTCCAGACCGCCGAGCTGATCGTCAACTGCGCGCTCCACCGCAAGGAGAGCCGGGGGCTCCACTATACGCTCGATTACCCCGAGACGCTGGACGAGGCGGTCGACACGATCCTGATCCCCTGAATCCTCATTCCTCTCCTTGCAGGGGAGGAATGAGGAAGTTTCGCGTCTTGTCGCGCGCAAGCCGCCTTTCGTCGCAAGCCCTGTGCGCGGGGATTTCCCCCATTGGGTCAACCCGTAAGGATGCCGATGTATAGCGGGGTACGGCGGTGACGAAGCGAGTATCGAGCGGTGGGCTGCGTTCATGGCCTGCCGGGTTTCTTCTCCTGGGACTGGCAGGCTGTGGAGCCGATTCACGTCCCGGCGCGACCGCCCATGCCCCCAGCGTTGCCGATCCACAGGTGTCGGTATCGATGCCGCTCCCCCCGCCCCGCCCCAGCCGCGCTCCCGCTGCTCCGGCTGAACTCGTGTCGACGATCAACCGCCTCTCCGCTTCCTTTGCGGGCAAGAAGGGCATTGCGGTGCGCGCGGTCGATGACGGCTGGACCGTCGAGGTCGGCGGCCGCCAGCGCCTGCCGCAGCAATCCGTCTCCAAGCTGTGGGTCGCGATCACCCTGCTCGACCTTCGCGACCGGGGCCGGGCGCGGCTGGACGAGCCGATCGTCGTGCGGCGCGAGGACCTGACCCTGTTCCACCAGCCGATCGCGATGCTGGTCAAGGGCGACGGATACCACACCACGGTCGGCGAGTTGCTGACGCGCGCGCTGACCCAGAGCGACAATACCGCCAACGACCGGCTGCTGACCTATGTCGGCGGGCCACAGGCCGTGCGTGCGATGATCGCGAACAAGCGGCTGGGCGATATCCGCTTCGGTCCCGGCGAGCGATTGCTCCAGGCGAAGACCGCCGGACTGACCTGGCAACCGGCGTTCGCCATGGCGGGCGCGTTCCAGGCGGCGCGCAACCGGCTCGATCCGGCGGCGCGGACAGCGGCGCTCAATGCCTATGTCAACGATCCGCCCGATGGCGCCGCGCCGATCGCCATCGCCGATGCGCTCGCCCGGCTGGCGCGCGGCGAGCTGATGTCCGAAACCTCGACCCGTATCCTGATCGACACGATGGAGGCCTCGCGCACCGGCCATGCCCGCCTGCGCGCCGCCGTACCCAGCGGCTGGACCATCGCGCACAAGACCGGAACGGGCCAGGATCTGGGCCGCCGCAATGCGGGCTTCAACGATGTCGGCCTGCTGACCGCCCCCGACGGCCGCCGCTTCGCCATCGCGGTGATGATCGGCGACACGACCGAGGATATCCGCAAGCGGCAACAGCTGATCCAGAATGTCGCGGCAGCGGTGGCCAATGCGGCGGGGCCGCCGAGGGGGCCGGTGGCGGTGGCGAACTGAGGGTTACGGATTGCTGGTTTCGCCCAGTAGCGGACGTTTTGAGTTGCTCAACTGCACGAATGATGCTGCCGTTGACGGCTGCTGACTGTGGGGCGCACAATCCGCGGTGGACACTGGATAAGGGCGCTACCGTGGATCAGACCTATGATGACTTCGGCCGCGAGACGGACGAAATGGGTCACATCAAAGACCCTGCCGAGCGCTACCAGCAGTTTATGCTGGGGCTCCATGACATGCTCGCGGATGCTAGTGACTACGGCTACTCACCCGAAGGTTGCCAGATGCTGGCACAAGCTCGGTTGGCCTTCATGGATGAGTTCGAGGCTCATTACCCCGGTTACGGAAAGGGCCGGGCAGTCTGGCGCTGAATGTCCGCTTCCCACCCATTCCAGACAT
>NZ_LDTF01000052.1 GCF_001477495.1 Sphingomonas yabuuchiae | reverse complement strand
GCCCCACCCCCGACCCCTCCCCTGAAGGGGAGGGGAGAGTCAGGCCCTCTTGGTTGAGTTCTAGGCCGCCGTAACCGGGTCGGCAAGCGCCCGGCCCATGGCGCGCACCCGCGCGACCTTGGCGTGCAGCAGGGTCCAGTCGTCATGCTCGGCGATGGCGGCCCAGATCGATTCGACCTCATCGATCAGCATCGATTCCGGTTCTCCCTGCCAATAGGCGTCGTCGCGCGTGCGGCGCGGGGCATAGGGTTCGATCAGGTCGCGTAGCGGATTCCACGTCTCGTCGTAATGATCGGGCACCTGTCCGCCGAACAGGTCGAAATAGGTGCGGTCGAGACTCGCCTGGCTCTCCCGCAGCGCGCGTTCGAAGGTCTGGACCAGCGCGCGGTCCTCGGTGCCGCCGCGCGGGGTCAGCCCCAGCCGCCAGAGGATCGCGGTCACGATCTCTGCCTGATAGGTCGTCGCAAAGCCTTCCAGCGCGGCGATCAGCGGATCGCTTTCGGCGATCAGGCGCAGGCTGGAGGCGAGCTGCATCACGTCCCACTGGATCGCCTCGGGCTGGCGGGCGAGCGCGTAGAGGCCGCCATGGTCGAAATAGGCGGCGGTGAACTCGGGGGCCCAGGTCGGTGCAAATCGCCAGGGGCCATAGTCGAAGCTCTCGCCGGTCACGTTGATATTGTCGGAATTGAGCACGCCATGGACGAAGCCGGCGGCCATATAGCGGGCGGCCAGCGTCGCGGTCCGCTGCGCCACCAGGGTCAGCAGGCGGACGGGATCGTCCGATTCCTCACCGTAGAAATGGCGGAGGACATAGGCGACCAGCCGCTTCATCCCCGCCTCGTCGCGCTCGAAGGCCAGCCGCTGGAAACTGCCGATGCGGATATGGCCATGGCTCATCCGCACCATCACCGCCGAGCGGGTGGGGGAGGGCTCGTCGCCCCGGTGCAGCGCCTCGCCCGTCTCGATGATCGACAGGGTGCGCGAGGTGGGGACGTTCAGCGCCTCCAGCATCTCGGTCGCCAGGATTTCGCGGACCCCGCCCTTCAGCGTCAGGCGACCGTCGCCCGAGCGGCTATACGGCGTCTGCCCCGATCCCTTGGTGCCGAGTTCCAGCAACCGGCCATCGATCGCCGTCATCTGCGCGAAGGTAAAGCCGCGCCCGTCGCCCAGGTCGCTGTTGTAATGACGGAACTGATGCCCGTGATACCGCATCGCGAAGGGCCCCGGTAGCGTGTCCGGCAAGGGCTGGAACCGGCCGAGATGTGCGGCCCATTCCGCGTCGGTCAGCGTCTCCAGCCCGATCTCCGCTGCCGCACGATCGTTGCGGAAGCGGATGATCGTCTGCGGGAAATCGGCGGGCGCGACGGGATCGGCGATGAAATCGGCGATCTCGGTCAGGGCGGTCGACGGGCGATAGGCTTGCGGGGATACGGGCATGCCGCGATATGGAGGCGGCACCGGAGGACCTTCAAGCATGATCCCTCATGAGAATCGATATTGGTGGTCGAAGGACGGCCTGCGGCTCCATGCACGGGACTATCCGGGCGACAATACGCTGCCCCCGATCATCTGCCTGCCGGGCCTGACCCGCAATGCCCGCGATTTCGAGGGGCTGGCCGAGGCGCTGGCAGGCCGGGCGCGGGTGATTGCGGTCAGCTTCCGGGGGCGGGGCGAGAGCGCCTATGCCAAGGACCCGATGACCTATGTGCCGCTGACATATGTGCAGGATGTCGAGGCGATGCTGGACGAATTCGGCATCACGCGCTTCGTCGCGGTCGGCACCTCGCTGGGCGGGATCGTGACCATGGTGCTGGCGGCGACCGCGCGCGGGCGGCTGGCGGGGGCGGTGCTGAACGATATCGGGCCGGAGATCGAGGCGGCCGGGCTGGGGCGTATCCGCAGCTATGTCGGCAAGGGGCAGAGCTTTCCGACCTGGCTGCACGCCGCCCGCTGCGTCCAGGAGAATAACGAGGACGTCTATCCCGGCTGGGGCGTCGAGGACTGGCTGGCCATGGCCAAGCGCACGCACCGCCTGACCAGCGCGGGGCGGATCGTGCTCGATTACGACCTGAAGATCGCCGAGCCGTTCCGCGTACCCAATACCGAGGGCGGGCCGGACATGTGGGCCGCGCTGGACGCGCTGAACGGCGTGCCGACGCTGGTGGTGCGCGGCGAGCGGTCGGATATCCTGAGCGCGAGCGTCGCAAAGCGGATGGTCGAGCGCCTGTCGCCGTCCGAACTGGTGACGGTGCCCGATGTCGGCCACACGCCGCTGCTGACCGAGCCGGAGGCACTGGCGGGGATCGGGCGGTTGCTAGACCGGGTGGCGGGGTAAGACCGGCAAATTCCTCCCCTGCAAGGGGAGGGGGACCAGCGAAGCTGGTGGAGGGGGGTATCCACCAGCGGCAGAATTTGAGGAGACCCCCCTCCACCAGCCTCCGGCTGGTCCCCCTCCCCGCGAGCGGGGAGGATTTGAGAAGACATCATGACCCAGACCGCCTCTTCCACCAATTTCGTCAATGTCGGCGAGCGGACCAACGTCACCGGCTCGGCGGCGTTCAAGAAGATGATCCTGGCGGGCGATTACACCCGCGCGGTGGAGGTGGCGCGCAGCCAGGTCGAGA